>JBAWFQ010000024.1:0-6304 GCA_049592035.1 Terriglobales bacterium | reverse complement strand
AATCAGACCGGCGACCTCTGCATGACTCTCCAACACGGCGTCGAGTTTGAGGATTACTACCGCTGCTATGTGGTGGGACAGGAAAAAGTTCACATCATGAAGTACGATCCCAAGGCTCCGCATCACGAGCGCTACGTAAAAGGCAATCCGCAGCCCGCGACGGCGCTGAAGAAACGCATTGAGCAAAATGCCGTGGCGTTATGCCGAGCGCTTGGCTACGACCTGAATACGGTAGAGTTTGCCGTCGAGGGTGGTGTCCCATATGCGATTGACTTCATGAATCCGGCTCCGGATGCGGAAGTCACGTCGGTAGGCCAGCAGAACTTCGAGTGGGTGGTCGACGCCGTAGCCGAGATGGCCGTGAAGAAAGCGCAAAGCGGAGAAAATCCAGTGCGTGAGTTGCGCTGGGTTGCGTTCCTGAATGGACCGAAGTGAATCGTGTGCTGGCGGGTCTCGGTCCCAGGAGCGCTAACTTTAGAATTACTTCCGTTTGCCCGTGATCCCCAAATTTTGGCTAATTGCGACGAAACGTGGATTTTTCAACAGCCACGCCTGATTGCGACAGCTATGGACGGCGTCCCGATGTGCTCAGTGCGATTCAGCAGCCTTCGCCCACAATCCGCACCGCTGTTTTTGCTGCCATCCAACCGCTTGCATTTGTGTGCAATGAATTGTTTTTGGATGTGGGCGTGTGCATCCTTCGGGCGGCCTATAGTCTCGGGATCTGCCGCAAACTCGGCATGGCAATATTCACACACGCCAAGCACCGGAATATTGTTCTCGCGTTTGACGATCCTAAACTTGCGTTTCGCCATGCCCAAGTTTCCCAGAGAGCGGACGAGATTGCTTTTCTGTGGAAATTCTAACTGCAGCATTGCAGCTCCTCGAAATAGCCGGCGTACTTATTTCGATACTATCGCGATTACACCAACGACCTAGCTGCGAGGGTTAATCGTGGTACGTCAACAAATCAATTTCGCACTCCTGCTCTTTTGCTCTTTAAGATCCCGTGGCGCGAACGAGTGAGCCAAGGTATCAGGAATGGCCAGGCGTGTCTTGGCGAGAACGCGGTCAACGATCTCTTCCGCGCAATCGTGCTACAACGTGTGTAACGTATTGCGCCAGCCCGCCAGGTCGCCACGCAGGAACTCGGTCTCGTACCCTGCAGGGTCTTTCTCGTACTCGGCATGGAAAGTCTTCAGAAGAAATTCCCCCTGTGCTACCAGCCGGTCGATAGTTTCTGCATTTTGCATTAGATGCACGGTTGTCATCCTTAGCGCGTCGGCGAACATCGCTGTGAGCAATTAATAAAGGGCGGCCCCTTTATCGAGGCCACCCGTACACGGCGGACAATCCACATTACGCGGCTACAGCAACGTGATGGAAAGTCGAGGTGACGGCTTCAAATGTCTGAACCTTGGGCGTTCCATCGATCATTCTTGCCAGGGTTTTCAACACTTCTGGGTAGGCATTGGTATTGTAAGCATCTGCATTGGCTTTGTTCTCCCACAGACTGATCGCAATCACATCCACGCTGCCGGGATTCGACAATGTGATCTCGTCCTTAAAGCCCTTCTGCTTGCGAAGTAACGGCAGGATTTCGTTCTCAAGGGTCCGGTTATAGTCAGAAAGCATGTTCGATTTCAGATGAAAAGACACATTGCGTGCAAACATATCAACCTCCTATAGGTTGTAGTCGCTAACGCTAAGAGAAGAGAACTTCAGATGGGCTGACTTAGTTTCAGGGAACCTGAAAGAGGTGGAAGCCACCTCAGTTTCAACCCTAGGCCTCTGGAAGGCTCCTGTCAAATCGCCGAACCCCAGATAGACAAGCAGGGCCGAGCCCCGAACCCGCCGACTCTTACACATGGTTGTCGAGAAATCCCGACAGCACTCCTAAATGCGTAGGGTCAGCTTCGACTCCATCCTGCCTAAGTTAGCGCGTCTGGGGCTCTGGCCCGCCATCACCCACCGAAGTCCCATCCCCACGCTCCCGCCGATTGGTATACTAAAAAGACTTGCGCCGGGTGTCCGTCCGCCTGGCAGCCTTGGATGCCGCGATGAAGCCTACATTCACACTTGGAATCGAAGAGGAGTATCAGACCGTCGATCCTGAGACCAGGGATCTGCGCTCGCACATTCACGCCGAGATCATCGAAAAAGGCAAGTTGATCCTGCAGGAACGGGTCAAGAGCGAGATGCACCAATCGGTAGTGGAAGTAGGCACGTCGGTTTGCGCCAACATCAAGGAAGCCCGCGAAGAATTAAAAAAGCTGCGCCACCACATGATCCGCCTGGCTCGCGAGAATGGCCTGCGTCTCGCGTCGGCGGCAACTCATCCTTTTGGCGACTGGCGGGTACAGGAAGTTACACCCGACGAGCGCTACAAAAACATCGTCGAGGATATGCAACTGGTGGCGCGCGCCAACCTGATTTTTGGCCTGCACGTGCACGTAGGCGTCGAGGATCGCGAGACCCTGATCCACCTGATGAATCACGCCCGCTATTTTGTCCCCCACCTGCTGGCGCTGTCGTCGAATTCGCCCTTCTGGCTGGGGATGGACACGGGCCTGAAATCCTACCGCTGCAAGGTGTTCGACAAGTTTCCGCGAACTAACCTGCCCGATTATTTTCCCAGTTGGGGTGAGTACGAAAACTACATCAAGCTGCTGGTGAAAACCAACTGCATCGATAATGCGAAAAAAATCTGGTGGGACATTCGTCCGCATCCATTCTTCCCGACGCTCGAGTTCCGCGTATGCGACCTGCCGATGCGCGTGGAAGAAACGATCGCTTTGGCCGCACTGATCCAGGCAACGGTGGCCAAGCTGTATAAGTTGTATTCCCAGAACCAGGGGTTCCGTCTCTATCGGAAGTCGTTGCTGATGGAGAACAAGTGGCGCGCAGCCCGCTACGGGATCGGCGGCAAGCTGATCGACTTCGGCAAGTCGATGGAGGTTCCAGAGCGCGATTTAATCGAAGAGTATCTGGAATTTGTGGATGACGTGCTCGACGAACTCGATTGCCGCGCCGAAGTCGAGTACATCCGCGAGATCATGAAGATGGGCACAGGCGCAGACCGGCAATTAGAGGTGTACCGCAGGACTGGCGACATGAAAGCCGTAGTGGACTACATCATTGAGGAGACCGAGACGGGCCTGGACGAAGTGGACATTTTACCCACCGCCAAGGCCGTCTAATGAGTTTGATGAAGACTGACTTGCAAATAAACCCAAAATCCACCCGACAACTCAACCAACTGGCTTTCGACCCGCAGCTTTCGCCGGGCGCGCGCAATGCTGTGCGCGTGTGCCTGCGCGTCGAGCCCTCGGAAAAAGTCACCGTGATCACCGATGAAGTAAGTTTGGAGATTGCGGCGGCAATCGTGCACGAACTGGAAGACATAGGCTGCCCCTACCAGACATGGGTGCTCGAAGACGTGGCCACCCGTCCGCTGACCGATCTTCCCCTCCCCATCGCGGAGGATCTCGAGACCAGCCAGGTCAGCATTTTTGCCGTGCAGGCGCAGACCAACGAATTGAAATCGCGCATGCAGATGACCGACATCGTCAATCGGCGAAAGATCCGCCACGCGCACATGGTCAACATCAAAAAGCGAATCATGCTCGAAGGCATGCGCGCCGACTTCCAGAAGGTTGACCGTCTGAGCGTAAAGGTCATGGAAATCGTGCGCAAGGCGAAACAGATTCGAGCGAAGACGCCTGCTGGAACCGACCTGGTGGCCGATTTGAATCCGAATTACCGTTGGGTGAAGACGAGCGGCATTATCAGCAAGGAAAAGTGGGGAAACCTGCCCGGCGGTGAAATTTTCACCACCCCCGGCGAAGTCAACGGCACGTTTGTTATTGACGGAGTAGTGGGCGATTATTTGTGCGCGAAGTTTGGCGATCTAAGAGCGAACCCTCTGACTATCCACATCAAGGGGAATCGCCTGATCGAGGCCCATTCGGCCAACCAAGAATTGAAAGACGATTTCTGGGCCTACACCCACACCGATGAAAACAGCAATCGCGTGGGCGAGTTTGCCATCGGCACCAACATCGAACTAAAAGATGTAATCGGAGAGATTCTGCAAGATGAGAAATATCCCGGCGTGCACATAGCGTTCGGCAACCCCTATGGAGCACACACCGGAGCGGAATGGTATTCCGCGACGCACATTGATGTAGTGGGCCGCAAATTCGACATCTGGGTAGACGGCGAGCAGATCATGCGCGCCGGGCAGTTCCTGATTGAAACGTAGAGCCGGGTGCCCCATCCTTGCGCGTTTTTTGCGCAAGAGCCTGCCCTGAGCGAAGTCGAAGGGGTGGGATTCCACGCCAGCTTCGAGCTAGGGGTCTGCATTTGATTTGGCTTCTGGGTGGCGCAGCGGTTTACCGCTGCGATATATGTTCTATGTTCAGCATCGGCTTTAGCCGCTGAGGTCAGAAGTGCGGCACGCAAGGTACTGTTTTCCCCAAGGTGTTCGGCCATTCGGGAATGCCTAAGCGATAACCGCCCTCTATAGGGCCCGACGATGATCCCCTCTTACCGGCAAGACTTCAATTCGCGCTTCACTTCCGAAAAATACGAGCGCCTGCGCCGCGAGATGACGTCGCGCTGCGGCATAGAAATCCCATTCGCGCTTTGCGAAACGCCCTGCTTCTTCCCCAACACGCTGGTCAAGCAAATGGAAGAAGATGGAAAAGCGCTGATAAGGCAACTCGTTGACAATCCTGAATATCGCGCCCGCTCCGAAGCGTCCATCCCCGCAAAGTTTCGTGTGCCCAACGAACCGCCGCATCCCATGTTCATTCAGGTGGACTTCGGCCTGGTGCGAAATTCCGCCGGCGAACTGCAGCCGAAGTTGGTAGAGTTGCAGGCCTTCCCTTCCCTCTACGCCTACCAGCCGGTTTTGGCGCAAGCATATATCGATGTGTTCGACCTCGACACAAGCCTGCGCTACTTTTTGAGCAGTCTAGACTCCGCGTCCTACAAGCGCCTTCTGCAAGACGCGATCGTGGCGGGCCACGATCCGGCGAATGTGGTGTTGATGGAAGTCCATCCCGAAGAGCAAAAGACGCGTCCCGATTTTCTGCTCACGGAAAAGTTGCTAGGCATTCGAACTGTCTGTATCACCAAGATCAGCAAACAGGGCCAGCGTCTGTTCTATGAAGAAGCAGGCAAACAGGTCCCGATTAAGCGCATCTATAACCGCACCATCGTCGATGAGTTGGAGCGTAAGGGCATAAGTGTGCCCTTCGATTTTCGCGATGACTTAGATGTGGAGTGGGCCGGCCATCCGAACTGGTATTTTCGGATGAGCAAATATTCGATCCCATACCTGAAGCACCCGTCAGTGCCGCGGACGTGGTTTCTGGATCAACTGCCGGCGATACCGTCAGATCTGGAAAATTTTGTCCTGAAGCCGCTGTATTCGTTCGCCGGATTAGGTGTGGTAATCGCACCCAAGCGCGCCGACCTTGACGCGATCTCAGCCGCCAAACGAAGCGCATATATTTTGCAGGAGCGCATGAACTTTACCCCGGTGGTCGAGACTCCCCACGGCTCGACCAAAGTCGAACTCCGCATCATGTATGTGTGGCTCGACCAGTTGAAGCCGGTGCTGACGATTGTGCGCATGGGCCGCGGCCTGATGATGGGCGTAGACCAGAACAAGAACATGCAATGGGTAGGATCGTCAGCGGCGCTCGTTAGCAACTAGCCAATCGCGACCAGTCATCCTCCAATCTCGGTTGACCCCACCGCGACGACCTTCTACCATTACGCCTTCACGGGCGCGGGCGCTCGCGCCACACATCTATGGAGATCGTTGGCCAGACGGTGTCCCATTACCGCGTCCTGTCGAAGCTGGGCGTCGGCGGAATGGGAGTGGTTTATGAAGCGGAAGATGTCCGCCTCGGCCGCCGCGTGGCGCTGAAATTCATCCCCGAACACCTGGCCAAGGACCAAACCGTTCTCGATCGCTTTATGCGCGAGGCCCGTGCCGCCTCGCAACTCAACCACCCCAACATCTGTACCATTCACGACATTGAAGATGGCGACGGCCGCCCGTTCATCGTCATGGAGAAGCTCGAAGGCGAAAGCCTGAAGCAGCGCATTCATGGCAAGGCCCTCGATCTCGAAGACCTGCTCGACATTGCCGTGCAAGTGGCCGACGCATTAGCGGCATCGCACGCCAAGGGAATCGTGCATCGCGACATCAAGCCGGCAAACATTTTTCTGACGCCGAATGGCCAGGTAAAAATTCTCGACTTCGGACTGGCCAAGCTCGCCAAAGGTG
>JBAWFQ010000023.1:0-3741 GCA_049592035.1 Terriglobales bacterium | reverse complement strand
ACTATCTTTTCGGGATCCACATGCGCCATCATCATTCCGCGCGAGACTCTCAGGTGCTCGGTCGCGGTCCAGGCATCGCTGTAGTTGCTGGCGTTGATCTCGACTCTGTTCTGCTCGGGGTCCTCGTAATACAGCGAGATTCCCACGCCATGGTCGGCTGCCCACAGCGGCAAGAGGCCTAAATTCTTTAGCCGAACATACGTGCCAAGCAGGTCGTCCAAGGTGGCACATTCGAAAGCGACATGCTGCAGTCCGGTGTGGCGGCGTCGGTCGGGATCGACGAACGCTCCACGCACTTCAAACAATACGAGGCGGTGATCCAGCTGATCGTTGCTGAGAAATGCAAAGGCCGAAAACGGCGCGCGGTCCTGTGCCTCGGGCGGCACCGCCGCACGATGGTTGACGGTCATTCCGAGCACTTTGCGGTACCAGTCAGTCATGGCATCCAGATTTGCGGTGGTAAGTCCGTAATGCTGCAGTTTGGGATGGACGGTTATTTGGGTGTTCATGGAAACTCTCCTTTTAGGTGGCCATAATGGTTAGCCACCAAACAAATAGATGTCAGGCTCCTAACAATCGTCGCACAATTTTGTGGGGCAGGACTTGCCGGCTTGCGGGTGCGGAGCGGCCAGCTGGAACGTATTGACGTGTCAGATAGTTAGGTGCCAAACTGATTCTGGAGACAGGCCATGAGGGTTCGAAAGCCGGTCGAGCGTCCTCCGGGACCACCGCCCGCGATCATGCAGAAGATTCGCCAGCACCTCTCGGAACCCGAGCTGCAGGGGCTGAGAACGGTGTTCACTCTGCGCGCTACTGCGCAGCAGGTTGACAACACGATCAGCGTGTGGATGGCCGGTTCCGTGGGATCGGTCGCACGTTACCAGATCCTGATGGCGCTGTGGGCGAGCAAAGGGAAAGGCATCTCGCACAAGCACATCGTGGCGGCTATGGGCGTGACGCGCGCAACCGTTTCCGGTCTCATGGCAGCTCTCGAGCGCGATGGTTTGGTGAAATCGCAGGTAGACGGCGAGGACCGCCGCAAGCTGATCGCGCGACTGACCGCGAAAGGCGAGGCCGTCATCAAAAGGCAGCACGAACTGAACCTGGTTAAGTTTCGTGCGGTCTTCTCGTCCTTTACTTCAGAGGAACTGTCGAGCCTCGCGGCACTCCTGCACCGTTTCCGAGAGGCGTTCGCCGCCCCTGCTGAGCCCTAGAAATCCCTGCCTCCGACTTTGTGACCGATTTCGCTCCCGACATTCCTTCCACACCGCGGTGTCGTGCCCGACCGTAGCCGACTTATCTTCGCGACAGATGAGGGGATGATACAGTCACTGCCCGCATGAGGGCAGCGCCCATCGACCGGATATGGGCATTCCTCAGCATTCTTGGACGCCCGCACTTCTGATTCAAGAACTTGCAAGGAAGTCCAGGTTGGAAGGGCACCTGCAATCTTGGTGCACACGAGCGACAGCACGATTCGCTCAAGTTCAAAGTGCCGCAGGCCTCAGCCGAAGTCCAGGTAGAAGAATGATGAAATCGAACCATCTCGCACTGTTTCTTACAATTCTTGTCTTTGCGTCACCGATCGGGTTGCTTGCGCAACAAGCCACGCAGGACGTCCCACTTCTTACGCTTGACGACGCCGTCTCCATTGCACTCTCGAACAATCGGCTGGTGAAGAACTCGGTGTTGGAAGCGCAAAAGTATGACTTCCAGGTGAGCACGATGCGTAGCAGGCGCCTGCCACACTTTCAATTCGCTGCACTGGGTGGCGAACTGCTGCAGCCATTTGATTTCACTTTTGCCAAGGGGGTTTTCGGGACGTATCCAGGGGTTGGGCCCATTCCTTCAACCACTGCCAAGGTTCACACGCCAGCACAGTTAACCGCCTACTTAACTGGCGGCATGGATCTGCCCCTGTCGCAGCAGTACAAAATCGGACTGGGAATTCACGCCACAGAACTTGGGCGTGATATCGCTAAAGAAGACGTCCGCGCGGAGCGCCAGAAGATCGCGGCCGAGGTGCGTACCGCATTTTTTGAGCTTGTTGCTACCCAGGCTGCTGTGGATGCAGCACGGGAAGGAGTACGAACGCTGGAAGAGACGCAGCGAGTTACGCAGCGCTACATCGCAGAGAAGACCGTCCTCAAGGGCGACGCGCTGGAGGTCGATGCGCGGTTAGCTAAGTCGCAGTATGACTTGTCGGTTGCAGAAAACGGACTGGCGACACAGCACGAGCACCTGAATCAACTCTTGGCACGGGATCTCGCGACTCCCTTTCGGGTTGATTTCATTCCGGAGGAGGACACGACAGCTCTGAGTCTGGAGGAGGCGCGCCGGCAGGCGTCAGAGAATCGGCCTGAGATCCGCGAGGCTCACCTCAAGGAAAAACAAGCCGACTACGACCGCCGCCTTGCCAAAGCCGAGTACATACCGGACTTCGGTATCGCAGTCAGCTATATGGGGATTCAGAATGTGCAAGTCCTTCCGACGAACGTCGGTGTGGCCGGCTTTGCATTGACCTGGGAGCCATTCGATTGGGGACGCCGCCACAATCGCGTACGCGAAAAATCCAACACCCTGGCGCAGGCGCACAACGGTGCACAAGAGACAGAATCGCAGATCGGGGTTGAAGTCGGGTCGAAGTATCGCAAGTGGAAAGAGGCTGCGTTGTTGCTGAAGGCCACTCGCACCGGTCACGAAGCCGCAGCCGAAGAGTTCCGCGTCACCGGCAACAAATACAAAGAACAAGCGGCACTCATCAAAGATCTTCTGCAAGCTCAGGCTCGAAGTTCGGAAACATCATTTCAGTATCAGCAGGCGCTTTCTTCTTATTGGAGTTCCCTTGCAGATTTGCGCCGCGCGATGGGAGAGGAATAAACGTGAGAACGACAATCGCAACACTTGCATTCGCGCTGGTCATGGCCGGCTGTGGCTCGAATAAGCCACTGCAGCAGCCGCCCCAGGGGGTCCAGGCTCAAGCGATCGATCACCAGGGGAGCGTGGGCGGCTCGGGCTTGCGCTTCTCGGCCGTAGTGACAGCCGATTCGGAAGTTTCATTGGCGTTCAGGATTCCAGGATACGTCATTTCGCTCAAGCAGGTGCGCGGCCAGGATGGCAGAATGCGCGACCTTGCGGAAGGGGATCGGGTCAGCCGGGGCGCCGTGCTCGTTCGCATCCGATCGTCGGAATACGAGGACAATGTACACCAGGCGTCCTCGCAGGCAGCAGCCGCGGAAGCCGTCGCTCTGAAGGCAAAGCTCGATTTCGATCGTGCCACGCATCTGTACGACAGCGAGAGCATTACGAAGCCCGACTTCGATTCCGCTCGCGCGCAATACGATGCCAGCGAGGAGCAACTGAAGTCCGCTCGGGCCCTGACGAGCGAAGCGGAAATCTCCCTACGCGACACTTCTTTGATAGCGCCATTCAACGGCGACATCGTGAAGAAAGCCGTCGAGCCCGGCGCGTTCGTCGGACCTGGCGTGCCCGCATTCGCGCTCGCCAAAACCGACGTCGTGAAGATCGTAGTGGGAGTGCCCGATACGGTTGTCCGTTCCGTAAAGGTAGGCCAGCCCGTTGATGTTGCCATCGACGCCTTTCCCACACGCACTTTTCATGCGCGAATCAGCCGCATGTCATCGGCGGCGGACACGATTACGCGTAATTTCGAGGTCGAAGTCGCGATACCGAACCGCGACCACTTGCTGAAGGTGGGCATGATCGGTTCTTTAGAACTGG
>JBAWFQ010000022.1:0-5285 GCA_049592035.1 Terriglobales bacterium | reverse complement strand
GATTGTGAAGTGGGGCCAGATCGATGCAGTCCTCAAGTCCCTTCAAAACCGAGTCGTCAATCAGGGCAGAATCTTTGAACATCTCACCGCCATGCACCACTCGGTGTCCTACCGCATTTACGTCAGCGGCACTCTTGATTTCAGATACTCCCGATCGATCCGAAGCGATGTAGCGAATCAGGTATTCGAGGGCAGCGGCCACATCTCGCAACGGCGCTGTGAGAGTCTGCTTTGGCTGGATGCGGTACTGGATGCGAATGATTGCCTCTCCTCCTATGCCCTCGACATCGCCCCGGCAGATGCGGTCGTCTTTGTCTTGAGCGATCCGTTCAAGGTCTGTGGCAATCATTTGAAATTTCAGGGTGGAACTTCCCGAGTTTAAGACCAGTACCTTCATTGCGTCTGCTGAGCCTGAAAGTTGGAATCCTATCCGACTTTGCCGTGTTTAACCAACACTACTCCGGATGAGTGCTTACTGATCCAGCAGTGCAGATGGCTTGCCAATCGGCCTCTCATTAACACGTCATTCTCCATAGATCCCACGCACCTGATCTGCGCTCGGCATGCCCTGCCTTGGGCAGTGCCTCAATCTGGGCACAGGCTCGAAGGAGAAAGATTGCAGACATTGTGGCGTTACAGGGACATAGCGTCGGTCTCGATTGGCACATTGCATGCAAACTGCAGAAAGTTCATGTGCGCACGCAAAGCCCGTCGGTGAAGTAGGGGTGCGCTGCACTTGATCCCAGCTCTCCCCAAGCGGTTACGGATCAAGTCGCCCGCACCTCATCCGACGGTTTCTTGGGGACGGCAAGAGCGGCGTTTAATTCACTAATGTCACAGATCACAGCGGCTCTCGAACCACATCCTTCAGAGAATCTAAACGGTCGACCGAGGCCCACGCAAATAACAGTGTCGCCTCTGTCGCGAGCCGGTTTAATCCGGATTCGCGGGTTTGGGGTGAAGTGGTAGACGAGAGCGTGACTTGCCTTCGACAAGATGGGTGATCACCGCAAATAGAAGCCCCACCGAGATTCCGGACATCAGCATGCCCACCATACTCTCTAAAGGGCCCAACAGTCGCCACTTGAGCGGGAGGACCAGATCGCCGTATCCGACCGTGGTATAACTGCTCGCCGAGAAGTAAAATGCGGATTCCCAGGAGGGCAAGCAAAGCTCGCGATAGCAACTTGCCCAAAGCAGAATGACTATTCCGTGCAGAAGGATGACAGCTACTGTAGTTTGCATCACCAGCACGGCAGAGTGGAGCATCCGAAGGTCGTGAAGACCCTTTGCGGCAACACTTCTTAACCAAGTGATAAGCGCGGCGACGCCACCGCACTGCAAGGATATTGTAAGCAGTACGAGAAGAACGGCGGCACCAATTTGTTGAAGCAAAATCATTGTTCGAGATCGCTCCTCTCGGTTGAAACCGGCGGCCGTTGTGGTTTAACTCGTATTCGATGGGGTTGTAAGCGACGCCCCTCTTTCAGCACCGGCAGTTAGTCAGCGTGTACGGCGTGCACAGGTACTTCAGACTCCACCGGAACGACCGTTTCCCACTTAATCAGCTTCAGATCCAGCACGAAGATCGAATACAGCACCGGCACAAGCAGCAGCGTGACAAAGGTTGCGATGGTGAGACCGCCGATCTGTGCGTAACACAGAGGCTCCCAGAGCGGCCCACCGTGCATGGCCAGCGGCACGAGTCCAAGCACAGTCGCGCCGACCGTGATCATTACAGGTCTGAGTCGCACGATGCCGGCATCGAGCAGCGCCTCTCGCAAAGGCTCTCCTCTTTCGTGTGCTTCTTCGATGAAGTCGAAAAGCACGATGACGTGGCTGACGATTACACCGACAAGACTGGCGACGCCCAGGAACCCCATAAATCCGAAGGGCTGGCCCATGATCACCAGACCGGCGAGGGCTCCTGTCATTCCGTAGGGGATTGCAGCGAAGACGAGAAGCGGCTTGACCGCACTTCGGAACTGCAGAACCAACGCAATGTAAATCAGAACCACGGAAATCGCCATGACCGTGCTGAGTTCCTTAAAGCCTTTCTGCTGTTCGTCGTATTCGCCTCCGATCTCGAGGAAATAGCCGGGAGGCAGGTTGTTCTGGAACTCCTTGATTTTCGGCAGCAACGGCGTGAGGACTTGAGACGGTAAAACACCCGGGATGGGGAACGCGGATACCGTAACCGTGCGGAATTGATTGCGGCGCTTGATTTTCGATACTGCCATCTCCGTGGTGACGTTCGATACCTGCCTCAGAGGTACGCGTTGATTGCTGGACAAAGAATAGACGTACGCATTTTGAATGTCAGACAGCCCGGCGCGGTCCTCCATCCGCAAACGCACGGCAATGGGAATCTGTTTGTCAGCTTCCCTGTAGGTTGACACAGGTAATCCGCTCTCGGCCGCGGCAGATGAGAGTGCTATGTCCAGATTCGTGATGCCAGAAAGGTTGGCGCGGTCGGGGTCAACCTTCAGACGGACATTCATGGCAGGCTCTCCCCAATCGTCTCGAACCCGGGTCGCGTCTGGCTGCGCTCGAAAGATGGCCTGGAGTTCGCCAGAGAGGCGGTGCAGAGCTTCCATCTCCGGACCTGAAATTCGAATGGAAACGGGAATGCCGACCGGCTTGCCAGTTTCGAGCTGCCGCACATCGACTCGGGCGCCCGGGACTTCGCGGCTCAGCGCCGTCTGCAGCGGGCCAACGAACTCATTGGTGAAGTGCTTGTCGGAAACCTCGACGAGGATCTGCGCATAGTTGAGCTGTTGTCGCTCGGGGTCGACCGAGAACCAGAATCTAGGGCCGCCGCCGCCGACAAATGTGGTCAGCGACTTTAGAACATCTTTATGATGATGTTCGTTTCCAAATCGTTCCGCCTCTTGCCGAATGACAGTTTCTGCTCGTTGTGCGACCGTGTCCGTCGCACCCAGCGGGGCGTCGGGCGGAAGCCAGACATCCACGTACGACAAGTAGGAGAGGTCCTTGGGAAAGAACTGCGGCTTGAGCATTCGGAAAAACATACCACCTAAAACGAGCACGATCAGCGAGGCTGCGAATGTGCCCCAACGATGTCTGAGCGCGAAATTACCTACCCGGTAATACAGAGCTGGGAATCCGTGCTGCCGCCGCTCCGACATGGGCGGCTCCAGACGCTTAGGCGGTTTGATTAGGTAATACGCAATCAACGGAATGAAGGTGAAAGTCACAATGACGGAGGCGACCAACGTGCACGTCATCACCACCGGCAGGCTGTAGAGGAAAAAGCCTGTATCGCCGGTCAGCATTAAGAACGGTAGGTACGCGACAATGTTCGTGATGGTGGCGAATACAATCGCTTTCGCCAGTTTGGTCGGTCCAATCCAGGATGCGAGATCACGGGGGGATCCGGAGCCCAGCTCGCGCTTGATCGCGTCGCCTGCTACGACAGGCATATCCACTAACAAACCGAGAGCGATGATCAGCGTCGCGATGGAAACTTGTTGGATGTCAATACCAAGGACGTGAACGATACCGAAGGTCATCGCCAGCGTCAGAGGTATAGACGCAGCCATCAGCATGGCCGCACGCCAGTCCCAGAATCCGACCAGCGCTACGAGAACGACGAGCACAATGGCCTCATAGAGGCTGTCCATCAACAGACTGACGAGGTCCTTCACTTGCCTTGGCTGGTCCGAGGTACGGTCAATGATGAGATCGGCAGGCAATTGCGGGCGTACATTTGCGAGCGCTTTATCTACGGCCTCGCCAAACTTGAATATCTGTTCACCCGATCTCATTTGCACGGCCAGGGTGATGGCACGGTTGCGATGCCAGCTTCCGTTCGGCTCGCGAGAGACCATGTAGTTCAGGTACCGGGTAGGCGTCTGATAGGCACGCGATATGTCGACAAGATCCCGCAAGTAAAGCGGCGCCCCACTAGGCGGCGATGCCAGGAGGACGTTGCCAATATCCTGGGTGCTTTTGAATTCGGCGGTCGCGTCAACCAGGATGTTTCGTGATTGGGTTTGGACGATTCCACCCGGAGCCGTCACATTCCTCGCGTTGAGGATGTCTTTGATCTTCGTGGGCTGCAATTTCAACGCTGCCAGCCGCGCGTCCGAGTACTCCAGATAAATCTCTTCGGGCAGAACGCCCACGCGCTGGACCTTCGCTACCTCGGGTACACGTTGCAGCGTGCGTTGGATCAGATCGGTGAAATCATCGAGTTGCCGATACGAATACCGGTTGTTAGCTACTTCCGCGATACGTTCCTTGGTGACTTGAGGATCGCGAATGATAATTGGACCCCACGCGTCGGGATGAAAGTCGTATTCTTGCAGCCGTTTCTCAATAAACTGCTGACCATACGCGCGGATTTCGTCATCCGACTTCGCCGTCGCAAAGTCGATTCCGGAACAACTTCCCACGGACAACGAACGAACATCATGCGCGAGCCCATCCCGTTCGGCCTGGGCGGCGAGGATCACAAATGGGCGCTCAATTACCGCAGGTGACACGGATGCCGGGTAACAATAGAGAACGGTGACACGGTTGTGCGTATCTCCTCGGCGCTCCTTCTCAATCGCATCCCGCACCCCGCGGGCGCGCAACGCGATTTCAAGGTCTGGGACGGTCGGACTGGCGACAGTCAGCATCAGCGCTGCCGTGTCTCCGAAGTCGCTAATCCAGGTGATAGGTCCCGCACCGTCGGGAAGGTCCGTGATCTGGTCCAGTCGTTGTCCAATATCCTGGAATTCCTGCTGGGTGTTCTTGATGTTGTCCAACAGCCTGACCTGCACAACAGAAATATTGTCCTGGGTGGTGGACTCCACACGGTCCACCTTGCTGTTTCCAGTAACGGCTTGCTCGACCTTGCGTGTGACCAACTGCTCGACCTTGTCTGCGGAAATACCCGGCCAGGGGGTTATGGCCAGTGCGATGCGCACAGGGATGTCGGGATCCTTCCGCTTGGGCATATTCATGTACCCAAATACGCCCCAGGCAAGCGTGGCGAACAAGGCGACCCAGGCAATCTGCCGGTTGTTGACAAAGAATCGTGCGATATTACGACTGCGATTGGGGTTCTCGGCTTTCATTGAAGGACCTCGACAGGCTGGCCATCCTTAAGCAGATTGGCGCCGGTGGTGATAATGCGATCGCCTGGGGCTAGCCCATTGAGTACGGTTATGTCGGTTCCAGTGACGGAGCCGATTTCCACGCTGTGGAGGCGAGCTACTTCTCCGGAACTCGAGCTTGAAACAACGAACACGCCATATTTGCCATCTTTCGCTTGC
>JBAWFQ010000021.1:0-8447 GCA_049592035.1 Terriglobales bacterium | reverse complement strand
GTCTCCGTCGTGCAAGGGAGTTTGCTGCCACTGGTCGCGCGGAACGATCTCGCGGTTCAGTTCGATGGCTAGGCGGTCCGGCTTCATGCCTAGACCTTCGACGAGCGCGCCCAGAGTTTCCGCGGAGAAAGTCTGAGTTTCACCATTGATAATTAGATTCATGGCAAGCTAGGTGGCGGCACGCAATTGGAACTTTCTGGTCGCGGTTCTTCCGTCAAAGCTGGCTTGCACGAGCACGGAGGAATCCGCCAGCGACTTTTCTTCCACCTGAACATTCATCTCGGCTTTGCCCTGGGCATCGGTGAGAACCTGGGCGTAGTAGGGCGCAGCGTCGGGGCGGGCGAAGCGAAGAGTCAGCCGAGCGCCGGCCACGGTAGCGCCTCCGTCGGTGACTCGGATATGCATGGACAATGCGCCAGCTGCATGCACCGAGTCGGCATTGATCCACTCCAGGTCAAGTTGTTTGACGGCGGCCAAAGTTTCGGGCGAATCGCGTTTGTCGAAAATGGAATCGAGTTTGCCGTCGCGGATCGCGTCGAGCACCTCGCGATGCAATTCGCGCAGGCGCTTTTCCATGTCCTGATCGTTGCCGGGAAAACCTTTCGCCGCGCCCGCTCCATAGGGAACGGCGCGCTTGCCAATGCAGCGGCCGCGAACGAAGACCTGGGTCTGCAGCAACTGCTCGCCTTCGCGGGCTTCGCTCTGCACGTGATAGATCGTGTCTTCGTGCCGAATGTCGGTGTTAAAGCCAAAGATCATTGGGTTCAGGCCTTCCCCGGTCGCCCCGTCCTGTCACGACAGATTCTCCCGGATAAAACTTATGGTAAAAAACGTCCCCTTCGCTTGACACATCCGCCGGTCAAAACTAGTCTAGAGAGTTTAGTGATGCGCTTGACGCAGATTATATATAGCCAGTCTTATGCCGGACAATCATTTCGCTCAGTACCTGCCCCTCCTACTGCACTTCGGCATCGCGTTGGCGCTTGCGAGCGTGATTGTAATCCTTTCCGAGTTGGTTGGCCGACATAAGCCCGGACTGGCGAAAATGTCCGCCTATGAATGCGGCGTTGAGCCGGTCGGCGACGCTCGCGGACGCTTCTCCGTCAAATTCTACCTGGTCGCCATGCTCTTCATCTTGTTCGACGTGGAAGCGGTCTTCCTTTATCCGTGGGCGATCGTCCTGCGCGAACTGAAAATGTTTGGCTTCTGGGAGATGATGGTGTACATCGCCATCGTGTTGGTCGGCCTCTTCTATATGTTGAAAAAAGGAGTGCTCGACTGGGGAGTGACCGCATCCAAACGGGGTGATTTCTGATGCCGCTCGTTCCTGCCATCACCGAGATCGAGAAGCTGAAGTCGCATCCCGCGCTGGCGAGCTTGCTGGAATGGAATTCGGGCGTGGTGCAGGCGGTGAAATTCGATCGCGAAGAATTGACGATCTGGATCGAGAAGGATGCGATCCGCGAGGCTGGCGCGATTTTGCGCGACGCCCGTGATTGCCCGTTCAACTATTTATGCGACGTGACCGCCGTCGACTGGTATCCGCTGGAACCGCGGTTTGAAGTGGTTTACCATCTGCTTTCGATTCCAACGAAAGAACGCGTACGTTTGAAAACGCGGCTTGACGGTTCGAGCCCGGCGCTCGAATCGGTCACTTCGGTTTGGCCCTCGGCCAATTTCTACGAACGGGAAGTGTTCGATCTGTTTGGCGTGCGCTTCACCGGACATCCCAACCTGAAACGCATTATGATGCCCGATGACTGGGAAGGCCATCCTCTGCGGAAGGACTACCCCGTGGAGGGATACCGCTAACTCATGCCGCAATTGCCCGCTAGCCTCGTAGAACCCGGCCAGGATGGCACCCTGATCCTGAACATGGGGCCGCAACATCCCTCGACCCACGGGGTGCTGCGCGTGGTGCTGGAAATTGAAGGCGAGACGATCGTGCGCTTGCGGCCGGAGATCGGCTACCTGCACACCGGCATCGAGAAAACCTGCGAGGCCAAGTTCTACCAGCAAGTGGTGCCGCTCACCGATCGCATCGATTATCTCTGTCCCATGACCAACAATCTCTGCTACTGCCTGGCAGTGGAGAAACTGCTGGGGCTGGAGATTCCTCCAAAAGCGCAGTGGATGCGGGTTTTGATGAATGAGCTGACCCGCATCAATTCGCACCTGGTCTGGCTGGGAACTCATGCGATGGACCTGGGGGCGATGACCGTCCTTCTTTATTGCTTCCGCGAACGCGAAGAGGTTTTGCGTTTCTATGAAATGGTCAGCGGCCAGCGGATGATGTCGTCGTATTTCCGCATTGGCGGATTGGCGCTGGAGCCGCCGCTTGGATTTTTTGAGAAAGTCAAAAAGTTCGCCGACGGCTTTCCCGCGCGGGTGGATGAATATGAGAATCTGCTGACTGGGAATCCGATTTTCAAGATGCGAACGAAAGGCATCGCCCGCCTGAGCGCGGAAGATGCGATTGCGCTGGGCGCGAGCGGCCCGACGTTGCGCGGCAGCGGAGTGGACATTGACCTGCGCCGCGATGCTCCTTACAGCGGGTACGAGAATTTCAAGTTCATCGTGCCGGTCGCCACGGAAGGGGACGTGTTCGCGCGGTACGTTTGCCGGGTCCAGGAATTACGCGAATCGATTGGCATCGTGCAGCAGGCGCTGGCGGGAATGCCGGAAGGGCCGATCAAGGCCGACGCTCCCAAGGTGGTGCTGCCCGACCGCGAAAAAATGAAGACGCAGATGGAAGCCCTGATCTATCACTTCAAGATCATCACCGAGGGCTTCGCGGTTCCAGCGGGAGAGGTTTACCAGGCAGTCGAATCGCCGCGCGGCGAGATGGGATATTACGTAGTCAGCGACGGCACGGCCAAGCCGTATCGCGTGCACATGCGTGGACCGTCTTTTGCGAATTTACAAACCGTGGCCAAGATGTGCGAAGGGCAACTGATTGCCGACGTGGTTGCGGCCATTGGGTCTATCGATATTGTGCTGGGCGATTGCGACCGGTAGGGCATTTGTAATTGGCGACACGGAAACGCAGTTGAAACAGTAAGATTACAAATTACAAATTGGCAATTACAAATTCATGAAGTTTTCTGAAGAATTCGAGACGCGGTTTGCGGAGATGCTGACGCACTATCCGACCAAGCGCTCAGCGCTGGTGCCCACGCTGCTCTATGCGCAGGATGAGACGGGCGCGCTGACGGATGAAGTCATTGCGGAGTTGGCGGGACGGCTGGATCTGACCGAACTGGAAGTCCGCAACGTGATCAGCTACTACTCCATGCTGACTACCAAGCCGCGCGGCAAGTACAACGTACAGGTGTGCACCAATATTGCCTGCATGCTGCGCGGGGGCGAGGAACTGCTGGACCACTGCAAGAAAAAGCTGGGTATCGGCCACAAGGGAACAACGCAGGACGGCCTGTTCTCACTGGAAGAAGTGGAATGCATAGGCGCATGCAGTTGGGCTCCGGCAATCCAGGTCAACTACGATTTTCACGAGAACCTGACGACCGCGAAGATAGACCAGGTTTTGGACGAGTATAAGAAGAAGGGAACGCAGTAGGGATTTCGTAATTTGGTAAGTGGGTAATTTTGTAATCTAAAGCGCATGAGCTTGGATTTTCAAATTACCAAATTACAAAATTACAAAATGGCAACTCTCGTTTCCCATCCCGACGAGGTACGCGTGATCTCGAAGCGCTTTGGCCAGGGCGCTACCGATATCGATCGCTATCTCCAACTGGACGGCTACAAAGCCGTGCAGAAGGCGATTGCCATGCAACCGGACGCCATTATTAATGAGGTCAAAAACTCCGGCCTGCGCGGACGGGGTGGCGCCGGATTCAGTGCGGGGATGAAATGGTCGTTCGTTCCGAAGCAATCGGCCAAACCAAAGTATGTGCTGTGCAATGGCGACGAAAGCGAACCCGGCACCTGCAAGGACCGGCTGATTTTCGAACACGATCCGCACTCGATCATTGAAGGTGTCATGATCGCCTCGCTCGCGGTCGGCGCACATACGGGGTACATCTACATTCGCGGCGAGTATCGCTATCTGTCGGTGATCATGCAGAAGGCAATCAAGGATGCTTACGCGAAAGGCTTCCTCGGCAAGAACATTTTCGGCAGCGGATACGATCTCGACATTCACTGGCACGGTGGAGCGGGCGCGTATGAGGTCGGCGAAGAATCGGCGCTGATGGAATCGCTCGAAGGCAAGCGCGGCATTCCGCGCATTCGCCCACCCTTTCCTGCCGTGGTTGGGCTGTGGGGCGGTCCGACGGTCATTAATAATGCGGAGACCCTCGCTGCGGTGCCGCACATTATTCTTGGTGGCGCCGATTGGTACGCGAAACTGGGCACGCCGAAGAATGGCGGCACGCGGCTGTTCTGCCTCTCCGGACACCTCAACAAGCCGGGCGTTTACGAATTGCCGATGGGCTACAACCTCAAGAAGATGATCTATGAGGTGGGCGGAGGAATTCCTGGCGGACGCGAGTTGAAGGCGGTGGTTCCAGGGGGATCGTCAACGCCGGTGCTGCTGCCGGAGGAAATCGACGTCGCCATGGATTTCGACTCGGTGGCGAAAGCCGGCTCGATGCTGGGGTCAGGCGGCGTTACGGTGCTCGACGATGCAACCTGCATCGTGAAGTTTGCGCTGCGGACTATCAAGTTCTATCAGCACGAAAGCTGTGGCTGGTGCATCCCCTGCCGCGAAGGAACTGATTGGTTGAAGAAGACGCTGACGCGATTTCATGCTGGCGGCGGGCTAAAAAAAGATATCGACAACATTTATTACCTCGCGGAAAACATGTTAGGCAAGACTTTCTGTCCGCTGGGAGATGCGGCGGCAATGCCAACTATGGCATTCGTGAAAAAGTTTAGAAAAGAGTTTGAAGACCATTTGGATGGAAAGCCGTGCCCGTTTGAAAAAGCCGGCGACGCGGTACTGGTGTAGCGCCGGCGTCTCGCCGGCTCGATAGGCGGGCGAATACCCGCCGGATAAACAGCCGTTCGCAGTACAACGGCTGCAGAGGTTGGAGGACATGCGGCGGGCGAAGACGCCCGCCGGACAGCCGGCGAGAGGCCGGCGCTACAAAAACCATGGCTGACGTAACCCTCACTGTCGACGGCAAAAAGATCACGGCCCCCGCTGGCTCGCTGCTGATCGAGGCCTGCAAGAGCGCCGGCATTGAAGTGCCCTCTTTTTGCTACTATCCCGGGCTCTCGCTGCAGGGCGCGTGCCGCATGTGCGTGGTGAAGATCGAAAAGATGCCCAAGCTGCAAACCGCCTGCACCACGGGCGTGAGCGAGGGCATGATCGTTTCGACCGACAGCGATGAAGTGCGGCAGGCGCGCAAGGCGATGGTCGAGTTGCTGCTGGGCAACCATCCGCTGGATTGCCCGGTGTGCGATGCCGGCGGCGAGTGCGAACTGCAGGACATGACGTTCTCCTACGGCGCTCCCGAATCGAAGTTTGTGGAGATCAAGAATCATCGCGAGGAGCAGCAGTGGTCTCCCGTGGTTTATTTCGACCGGCCGCGCTGCATTCTGTGCTACCGCTGTGTGCGCATCTGCGGCGAAGGTATGGACGTTTGGGCGCTCGGCGTGCAGAACCGCGGCGTCAATTCGATTATTGCTCCCAATCAAAGCGATCACCTTGAATGCGAAGAGTGCGGCATGTGCATCGACATCTGTCCCGTCGGCGCGCTCACTTCGGGTGCGTATCGTTACAAGACGCGTCCGTGGGAGATGAATCACGTCGGCACGATCTGCACGCACTGCGGGGACGGTTGCAAAACCACGCTCGGGGTGCGGCGCTGCGACACCGGCATGGAGATTGTGCGCGGCGACAACCGCGACAAGAGTGGAATCAATGGTGATTTCCTGTGCGTCAAGGGCCGCTACGCTTTCGACTTTGCGCATCATGCGGAACGCCTCACGCAGCCGCTGGTGCGCAAGAACGGAAAGCTCACACCCGCAACCTGGGAAGAAGCATTTGAGTTGATCGGAATGCGGTTTCGCGAGGCTCGGGACGGAGTCGAAGGCGGCGGCGCCATCGGCGTGATTGGCTCGAATCGCACGACCAACGAAGAAAATTATCTGCTTTCAAAATTTGCGCGGGTCGTGCTCAGGACGAATAATGTCGATCATCATCGCACCGCGGACTTCCCTGCCCTGGCGGCGGCGCTTCACGGCAAGCCGGGAAAAACTGCTGCCATGCGCGAGGTGTTGAATGCGCCCGCGATTCTGCTCATCGGCAACGATCCCACCAATCAGCATCCGCTGCTGGCCTGGCAGATTCGGACGAACGTGCGCTTGCGGCGGGCGAAGCTTTACGTGATCAACTCCGCGCCCATTAAGCTGCGGCGGCAGGCGGCGGGATTTGGCTTGCTTCCGGCGGGCGCCGAAGCGAAAGCCGTTGCCTTCCTTGGCGGCGATGATTCGCAACTTGATTCGCTGGTAACGGACGGTACCACGCGCGAGGCATGGACTGCGCTCCGCGACAAGATTCGCGCCGAACAGAATCTCGTCATCGCTTTCGGCTCCGAACTGCGCGGGCCGGACGTCGAGAAACTTGTAAGTTTTGCCGCAACCTTGACGGGAGCCAAGCTGATCTGCCTGGGCGATTACGCAAATTCGCGCGGAGCCAGCGAAATGGGGCTGTATCCCGATCTTCTGCCGGGATACGAACCCCTAGCCAGCGCCGACAAGTTCCAAAAGGAATGGGGCAGCCTGCCCGCCGCGAAAGGTTTGAGCCTTCCAGAAATGTTTGACGCGGCGAAAGCCGGCAAGCTGAAGGCGCTTTACGTAGTGGGTTCAAATCCGGTCGGCCGTTTGAACGTTGACCCCTTCACACTCGCGAAAACCTTTGTGGTGGTGCAGGAAATGTTCCTGACCGAAACCGCAGCCATCGCCGACGTGGTTTTGCCGGCGGCCAACGCCTACGAGAAAACAGGAACTTATACGAACACCTGCGGCGATCTGCAACTGGTGAAGAAGGCCGGCGAAGTCACGGATACCAAGCCGGATTTCGAAATGATCGTGCGCATCGCCGACGCCATGGGCTTCGATGCACGCAGTCTGGTGCCCTTCGGTGGTGGAACGCACTCCGACATGGGGCAGACGCGCGGCGCGGAGTCGGGCGAGGCGGATCGTCATGCGGTGTGGCTTGAAGCGCATAACCTGGAACCGAAAATGACGCCGTTCGATCCCATGGCGATTCTCGACGAGATTCAGCGCGTGGTTGCCGGATACCATATCTCTCAGACCAATGTTTCGCGGGTCAATCTGCTGGCGGGCAACGATCAGCATCTCGAGATTGCGGACGGCGGCGCTAGCTTGGTGCAGAAGCCGGAGTTGATTGCCCCGGCCAACAATGATTTGTTCAGCTCGGGTACGCTCGGGCGATATTCCAAGACTCTGAACTCGGTTTTTGAAAACAAGTCTGCTGATACGGAAGTTGCGGCGGACTAGGTAACGGCAGTTAAGTAGCAAGATCAACAGCACGCGGGCGAGGGCGCCCGCGCCACACATTCGAATACGAAAGACATTTCGTTGAGCATAACTACGTTCCTCATCATTTCGTTCATCAAGTCGGCGATCGTGGTTGGCGTTCTCCTCACGGTGGTCGCCTACAGCGTCTGGCTGGAGCGCAAGGTGTCGGCGCGCATTCAGAACCGCTGGGGACCGACGAGGGTGGGACCTTTCGGCCTGCTGCAACCGCTGGCCGACGGCGCCAAATTCATCTTCAAAGAAGATTTGACCCAGCCGCATGTCTACAAGCCGCTTTACATTGCGGCGCCCATCATCGCGCTGGTCTTCGCTATTACATCTGTTTCGGTGATCCCGTTTGGCAACTGGGTCAACCTTGGACCCTATAGCACGTTCCTGCAGATCACCGACTTGAACATCGGGCTGCTGGTGGTGCTCGGCATTACTTCGATGGGCGTGTACGGGATTGCGCTGGCGGGATGGTCTTCGAATAACAAGTACTCCCTGCTCGGCGGACTGCGCGCCAGCGCTCAGATGGTCAGCTATGAAGTTTCTCTCGGCCTCTCGCTGGTGGGAGTGCTGATCATGGCGGGAAGCCTCAGCCTGCGCGACATTGTCGACGCGCAGCACGGAGTGTTCTGGGGATTTATTCCGCGCTGGAATATTTTTCACGGGCAGACGCTGGCATTTTTCATTTATCTGATTTCAGCCTATGCGGAAACTAACCGCTCACCGTTTGATCTGCCCGAAGCCGAATCGGAACTGGTGGCGGGATATCACACCGAGTACAGCTCGATGAAGTTCGCCATGTTCTTCATGGCCGAATACGCCAACATGACAACGGCCGCGTGCCTGGCGACGCTGATGTTCCTGGGGGGATGGAATGGGCCGATCTTTGGTCCGGTCTTTTTGCAGGATCTGCTGCCTGTGTTCTGGTT
>JBAWFQ010000020.1:0-12531 GCA_049592035.1 Terriglobales bacterium | reverse complement strand
ACCCTGGGTTTCGCTTTCAGTTTCGCATTTCAGTTTCGCTTCTCCAGTCTAACGTACGCCCCACTCCCACATCCCAAACATCGCCTTCTGTGGAATCGGGTGCCCCGCCTGGCGGGCCAGCATGGCGATCTGTCCGCGATGGTGAGCGTCGTGTGCGACCAGATAAGCGAAGAAGCCGGCTACATCGGGGCGAAAGCCTTTGATGCGGCCATTGGTTTCAAGGGAAGCATGGAGAACTTCTCTGAGCGCAGCGCGGCTGGCGTCCAACGCCTTCCTGGCTTGCGCTGGCGTGACGGTGAATCGGTCGAGTTGCTCGGGAACTTTTCCTTTTGTTGCTTTCAGCCACATGACGCGAACGTTGTGCATGTGTGCAACCACGCCGGCAACGTCGCGGCCCTTTTTTCCGGGAGGCTCGGCGCGCCACGCATCGGCGGGCAGATTCTCAAGAAGGTAGTGGTTGATGCGCTCGTTGGTGTCGAAGGCCGAGAGCAGCGCATCGGCGAGAACGAAAGGTGCAGTGGATTTTTTTGGCACGGTGTGTGGGTCCTCGGGAAGAAGAGATTAGCAGGCGGTGACGCTCGTGGCCAAGCCGAAGGGGTGGGTTCCGCGGTCACATCCGTCTAGGGTTGTTGCACTTGTTTTTGCTTTTGGGTGGCGCAGCGGTTTACCGCCGCGATAGCTGGCGTATTCTCAATGCCGACTAGCCGCTGGGGAAATGTGCTCTTCAAACAACGACCCGCGTGTAGTTTGGAATCGCCGGCGTTAAACTCAAAGCATGGCAGACCTAGGGCGAATACTGGTGATTCTTGGCATTGCCTTGGTTGTAATTGGGGGCATCGTCATGCTGCTAGGTCGCACGGGGCTGCCGCTGGGCCGCTTGCCGGGAGACATCATCTATCGCGGGAAGAATACGACGTTGTATTTTCCTCTGGCGACGTCGATTTTGCTGAGCGTAGTGCTGTCGGTGATCCTGTTTCTCCTCAGCCGTTTCAAGCGGTAGAGCGCGTGAGCTAAGTCTTTGATTTATAAATATTTTACAGTTAAGTCCTTATTATCAAAGACCTGGCTCACGCTCACCCGCAAAGTCTTTGACTTTTAAGGACCGGTACTCAGGGGGTCTCTCACAATGTGCCGCGTGAAGCATCCCTTCCAACGCAAGGTACACTGATCTTCACCGTGCGATCTTCGCCGTGTGATCCTCACGGCCTGACTTTCATGGAAATGTCCAACCAACTCGGATTCCAGTTTCGCGCGCCCGAGCGACATGTTTGGACGGTGCGAGCTTTGGTTTCTGCCGTGCGATCGCTGGTGGAACGCCAGTATTCGGATTGCTGGGTGGAAGGGGAAATTTCTAATCTGCGCCTTCCGGATTCTGGGCATTTGTACTTCACTCTGAAGGAAGAATCCGCGCAGATTCGGGTGGTGATGTTCCGGTCGTCGGCTAAGCTGCTGCGGTTTCGGCCTGAGAACGGATTGCATGTCACGGTGCGCGGGCGCATCACCGTGTATGAAGATCGCGGGGAACTCCAGATTTCGGCTGAATTCATGGAGCCGAAGGGCGCGGGCGCGTTGCAATTGGCGTTCGAACAGCTGAAAGCGCGATTGCAGGCGGAAGGATTGTTCGAAGCTTCGCGAAAGAAAGCGCTTCCGCCGTTGCCGCAGAGGATTGGCATCATCACTTCTCCGCAGGGAGCGGCGCTGCAGGACATTCTGAACATTCTCGCTCGGCGGCATCATTCGGCGAATGTGCTGATCTATCCGGCGCAAGTGCAGGGAGACTCGGCTGCGGGCGAGGTGATGGCGGGGCTTCGATACTTTCATCAGGAACTGCGCCGCAAGGGAGCGGTCGAAGTCATCATCATTGCTCGCGGCGGAGGCTCGGCTGAGGACTTGGCTTGTTTCAATCACGAAGGGCTGGCTCGCGCGATTGCGGAGTCTGAGATTCCCGTGATTTCGGCGATCGGGCATGAGACAGATTTCACGATCGTCGATTTTGTCGCCGATCTGCGAGCGCCTACGCCTTCAGCGGCGGCGGAACTGGTGATCCGGTCGCGACAGGAGATCGAAGCGCAGGCGGAGGATTTGTATCGGCGGCTGGAGCGCGCAGTGCGCTATCGCCTGCTCATGGCGCGCCAGGAATTGAACGAGCGCGCGCAGCAGTCCGCGTTTGCGCGCATGATGGACGGAATCCATCGGAGGCAGCAGAAGCTGGATGAACAAGGCTTCCGGCTGGAAAGGGCGGAACGGCAACTGTTGGAGCGCTGCCATCGGCGCCTGGAGAATGCTTCGGCGGCGGTCCGGCATTATGACGCGCGACGGCGCCTGGCCGCGGTGCGCCAGGGACTGGAGGCTCAGGTTGCGAACCTGAGCGCAGCCGCGCACACGCGGTTGCTGGAAATCCGCGGGACGCTGGATCGAGTGACCGCGAGCCTGGAGGCGCTTTCGCCGGTGGCGATTCTGAATCGGGGATATGCGTTGGTGTTCGATGCGAAAGGGCAGCTGGTGAAAGATGCGGCGCGACTCGAGCTTGGGGAAGAACTGTCGGCGCGCCTGGCTCGGGGGCGGGTTCGTGCCCGCGTGACCGCGACTGAGCGCGGAGAGCCATGATCCGGCAAACGGGGATCGGGCGAACCTTATTCAACGAACTTCATTCGACGATCTGATTCAAGGAACTTGATTCGGCGCGCTGCATTAGAATGAGGGCAATTCACTTTTAGCGTGAGGCTGGCGTGACGCTGTCGACGATCTGGTCGCACATCTCGGTCATTTCGATCATCGACATTTTGCTGGTCGCGTTCCTGATCTACCAGCTTCTGACGCTGGTGCGGGGGACGCGGGCGGCGCCGATGCTGGTGGGAGTGGCGACGCTGGGGTTGGCTTTCTATTTCGCGCATCTGGGCGAATTGCGGACGCTGAACTGGCTGCTCAGCACGCTGCTGCCGTATGTGGTGTTTGCGTTGATCGTTGTTTTTCAGTCGGAGATACGGCACGCGCTGGCCAATCTCGGGAGCCGTATTTCGCTGATGCGGTCTTCGAGTTCGGTGGCCGATGTATACGACGATATTGTTTTGGCGGCCAATCTTTTTTCGCAGAATCAGACGGGCGCGCTGATCGTAATCGAGCGCGAGATTGGACTGCGGACCTACATCGAGAGCGGCGTGGCGCTCGATGCAAGGCTATCGTACGACCTGTTGGCGACAATATTTCGTCCGAGCGCGCCGTTGCACGACGGCGCGGTGATCGTACAGCGGGACCGAGTCGCGGCTGCGGCTTGCTTCCTGCCGCTCTCGATGAACCCTGTGCTCTCGATCCAACTGGGAACGCGTCATAGGGCGGCGATCGGGATTACGGAAGAAACGGACGCGGTCGCCGTAGTCATCTCGGAAGAGACGGGCACAATCAGCGTGGCGGTGGCGGGGAACATTGAACGCGAGCTAACGGTGGAGCGACTGCGGGAGCGGCTGGGTAATCTGTTGCGCCGTTATGCTCCCGCGCCCAGTTTGCCAAATGCGGTAGAAGAAAACTTCATCGAAGAAGAGCCACCGAGTTCACATCTCACTCGCAGGCAGGATTCCGGAAGGGATGATTGATGGCGAGCGTTGACGAGCGCCGCGTTTCCCAACGCAGTTTCTTCCAGCGCACCTTTGTTCACAACATCGGGCTCAAGCTGGTTTCGCTATTACTCGCGATCGGTCTGTGGTTGGCGGTTGCGCACGATCCCCCCGCCGAAGTCGAAGTGAAGGTGCCTCTGGAGTTCCGTAATCTTCCCGACAATCTGGAGATCGATTCCGCCAGTTTCACTGAGGCGCAGATCAGAATACGGGGCCCGGAGCGCGTAATTCATCGCCTGCAACCCGCGGACGTGCGGGCGGAGATCGATCTATCCAACGTCCACCCGGGGGAGCGCACTTTCGATTTAAACGGAGGGCAAATTCATGTGCCGCAGGAGGTGGAAGTAGTGCAGATCATACCGGGTCAGTTTCACCTCTCATTCGATAATCGCGCGAGCCGGGTGGTCGAGATTCGACCGCGGGTGATCGGAAATTTCGCGAACGGGATGCGGGTAGCGCAGGTGAGCGCCGACCCGTCGAGTGTCATGATTACTGGGCCGCAACGCCGGGTCGAAGCGGTGGACGCGGCCACCACAGATCCGGTGGACGTGACCGGAGCCATGACGCGGGCTTCTTTTGTGACGCAAGCTTATGTACCAGACCCACTGATCCAGGTTGTACACCCCACTCCGATTCGCGTGACGGTTATTATGGAAGGTTCGGGAAATCAGAAAAAGTAAGACAGTCGTTGATCGATAGCCGATAGTCGTTCGCGAATTCTTGATGGACGATCTCGTGCGGTCGCCCAACGACCAACGACCGATTCATGACGCAATCCAGACAACTTTTTGGCACCGACGGGATTCGTGGGGTCGCGGGCGAATTTCCGCTGACAGATGACAGCGTCTATTGGATTGGGCGGGCGCTGGGGCACGATCTGGTGCGCGGGAATGCCAAAGCGCGGGTGGTGATTGGACAGGACACACGCGTCTCCAGCGGCTGGATTGCCGATC
Source organism: Terriglobales bacterium (assembly GCA_049592035.1). Classification (GTDB taxonomy): domain Bacteria; phylum Acidobacteriota; class Terriglobia; order Terriglobales; family Acidobacteriaceae; genus Acidiflorens. The sequence goes on along the minus strand of JBAWFQ010000020.1, from coordinate 7,967 downwards.
GATTTCTGCGCGGGCTGGCATCGGTGGGCGTGGAAACGCGCAGCGCTGGCGTGATTACCACGCCCGGCGTCGCGTTCCTGGCGCGCTCGCAAGGGTTCGACGCCGGGGTCGTGATTTCGGCTTCACACAATCCCTGGACCGATAACGGGATCAAGATTTTTTCTGGCGACGGCTACAAGCTGCCGGACGGGCGCGAACTGGCGATTGAAAAAGAGATTTTCGCGTTGCTGCAGGCGGAAGCAGCGGCGGCGGCGGATTCCCCTCCCGAGGCTTCGAGCCTTCCTGGAGAGGAAAGTTTGCGCCAGGCTTACGTTCGGTGGCTCGCCGGCAGTGTTTCGCGGGAATTGGACTTGAGTCGATTACGTGTGGTAGTCGATTGCGCCAACGGTGCGGCGACGGCGGAGGCTCCGGAATTGTTTGGGGCACTCAAGATCAATTCGACCTTCCTGCATTCCTCCCCGGACGGACAGAACATTAACGAGAATTGCGGTGCGCTCCATCCGGAAACAGTGGCGCGCTATGTCTACGAGAATTCTCTGGAGAATCAGGGACGCTTCGACATCGGCATTACTTTCGACGGCGATGCCGACCGCGCACTCTTTTGCGACGCCGACGGACGAGTAGTAGACGGCGATGCGGTGCTGTTACTGGCGGCGCGCGACATGCAATCGCGAGGCGTGCTGGCGAATGCCACCGTAGTCGCGACGACGATGTCGAATATGGGATTGGAGACGGCTCTCAAGCGATCTGGTATTCGCATGTTGCGTGCCAACGTCGGCGACAAGTATGTGCTTGAAGAAATGCAGCGCGCGGGAGCAACGCTGGGCGGCGAGCAGTCGGGCCACATCCTGTTTCGCGATGGGGATGCAACCGCGGGCGACGGACTGCTGACCGCGCTGCGAGTGATGGAGGTCATGGTGCGCACGGGGAAGGCGCTGGCCGATCTGGTGGGCGGTCTGAAGGTGTTTCCGCAGACGATCCGTAATGTGCGGGTGCGGGTGAAGACTCCTTTTGCGCAGATTCCGAGCGTGCAATCGGCGATTGCCGCGGCGGAGCGGGAACTGGACGGCAATGGGCGAGTGGTGGTGCGTTACTCCGGCACCGAAGCGCTGGCGCGGGTGATGATTGAAGCGGAGTCCAAGGAGCAGATGGATCGGTTGGCGGACGCGATCGTCGGAGCGATCCGGTCGGCGCTCGGCGCGTGAACCTGATACAGAGTCTTCTTAAATCAGCTTCTTTCCAATTGACTACAGAAGCGGAGGTACGTCCATCTGTACGGGCTGGTTATCTTGTGTCGTGGCGCGCGTGAGCCGAGAATAAGAATCGGTTCAGAGTTCAACGACTTAGAAAAGGCTCATGAGAATTCTTATTGTGGAAGACGATGCGGCGCTGGCCAGCTTTATCCGAAAGGGGCTGGAAGCGGAGCATCATGCGGTGGATGTGGCTAGCGATGGGAACCATGGCCGCTCCATGGCGATGGAACTCGATTACGATCTCGTGGTGCTTGACTTGAACCTGCCGGGGATGGACGGGCTGACGGTTCTGAAGAATTTGCGGCAGCGGAAGGCGAACCTGCCGGTCATGATTCTTACCGCGCGCAGCCGGGTCGAAGACCGTGTGCAGTGCCTGGATTCGGGGGCAGACGACTACCTGGTAAAACCTTTCTCCTATCTCGAATTGTCGGCGCGGGCGCGGGCGCTGTTGCGGCGCAGCCATTTGCCGTCGGAATCGGTGCTCACGGTGCGCGATCTTTGCCTGGACCGGGTGGAACGCAAAGTTGAGCGCGCCGGACGACAGATTGAATTGACCACGAAGGAGTTCGCGCTGCTCGAATACCTGATGCGCAATGCCGGACGGCGGCTGACGCGGGCGATGATCATCGAACATGTCTGGAACCTGACTTTTGATTCCACTACGAACGTGGTGGACGTTTACATCAACTATTTGCGCCGCAAGGTGGACGATGGTTTCACGCCATCCTTGATTCACACAGTGCGGGGGGTGGGGTATCAGATGAGTCTGGAAGGAAACTCGGCATGAGCACGAGTCCGCATTCTTTGTCGAAGTTGGCGCCGGCTCCGGATGTGCTCGGCGAATTGCTGCACTCGTTAAGCCAGCCACTCACCAGTTTGCGCTGTTCGCTCGAACTCTCGCTTGAACTCTCGCCCGAGGAAGTCGAAGAGCAGCAGAGTGTTTCGTTGGCCTTGCAGCAGACAGAAAAAGTTATCGGAATGATTCAGTTGATGCGGGAGTATCTCGACGCCGAGCAGCCGGGGCCGGAAACGTGCCGGGTCGCGCTGGCGCCCGTCTTGCGGAGCGTGATTGGAGAACTGTCTTCGATCGCGGCAGTGCGCGATATCGAGTTGCAGCTGGCGGGCACATGTACGGCTACGCTGCCGGTGCAGGAGGCGCGGTTACGGCTGGCTTTGCAGTATTTGATCGGGGCGTTGATTGAAGCGCAACCGGCGGGCGGTAAGGTGATGCTGCTGTTGGGGGAGGGTCCGGCGGGCACGGTGCTGCGGGCTGCGGGCGAACGCGAATTTCGCGAGACCGATTGGGGCGATCGGGAACAGAGTGTGACGAACCCGCTGACTAGGCGCCATGCGGCCGAGGCGTCGACATCAACGTTGCGTAGGGTGAAGCTTGCGATCGCCAGTCGAGTGCTCGAAGCCGCTGGAGTGTCGCTGGTGTTCGGCGACGGCGACGCGGGTCATCCTGCCGTCGAACCTCTCGGATTCATTGTTCGCATCCCGCGCCGAGCTGCGCCTCTTGCCTGACCAATTCCGGCGGGGGCTACGCTGATGTGTTGCGGTTGCCGGCGATCCGCTGGCGAACGTCGAGATTCACCGAAGGAAGTGATGACCCACGCACTGCGGAGGCTCGCTCCGCTGGGTGGACGAGGGTGTCCGCCCCTACGTGAGTCTTGCTAGTGCGCGTGCGGACTTTGGGCGGGATTCTTGCTGGGCGCGTGCGGAGCTTTTGCGATCTTTACATCGAAGCTCACCGGCAGCTGTTTGGGGGGATAACAGGCCGTGTTGTCGCAGGCCTGGTACTTCAGAGTTCCGCGGACGACATATTTGCCGGGTTGCACGGAGTGGAGCGGACGCACGAGCACATCCACTTTGAAATCTCCGGTGTAGACATTGAGCTTCTCGTCGGGAGCGAAGGCAAAACTCATGTCCCGGCCCTCGGGATAGGTGGTTTTGCCGATGACGATGTCGGTGGTGGCGTCAACCTTGAGCACGGTCGGGATCAGGAACTCGGCCTTCGGCTGATTGGAATTGATGTGGTATCCGTTGGCCACGCGGAACAGGAGAGAGACCGTAGCCGCTTTACCCTGCACAGCGGTTACGACCGGAGCGGGGGCCATCTTTACGGCTGGGCCTTGCGGGCCCATGTCGTCCTGCGCCCACGCCCAGGTGGAGAACAGGAGAAGCGCGCTTGCGAGAAGAATCTTCATTTGGGCTGACCCCGCTTAGAGTCGGATGCCGACGTCCAGCCCCGAAAGGGGCATTTGATTTCGAAGCTGATGCCATCGCTAAAGCGATGCCCTGATACGAACCCACTTTCAGAGATACGAACCACTTCCAGAATTACGAACCCACTTCCAGAGTAACCCAGGTGCAGGTCCGGTTCGTAGTTACTTCTGAGCCTGTACTGCCTGGCCTTGGCTCATGGCCTTCTTGATGTGGTCGACGAATACGCTGCGGCTCTGCAAGCCAAATTCGCGGGCAATGAGCTTGCCGTCGCGATCCAGGAAAAACGTAGTCGGCAGCACGCTGACGCCGCCGTAGCTGTCCGCAACCGAGTCTTTACCGATCAGGATGGGGTAGTTGACTCCTATTTCCTTGGCGAACTTGGCGATGTCTTCGGTGCTGGCGTCATCCATAGCCACTCCGACGATCTGGAATCCCTGAGGGCCGTATTCTTTTTGCAGTTCGACAAACCAGGGCATCTCGACTTTGCAGGGGCCGCAATAGGTGGCCCAGAAATTGAGCAGAACGGCTTTGCCGCGAAGGTCGGAGAGCTTCAGGTTCTTGCCGTCGAGCGCTGGCAGTTCGAAGTCGGGAGCCAAATTGCCAATGAGTTGTCCCTTGGCGGGAGCGTTCGCGCTGCGGTTGCGAGTCAGGCGAATGCCAGCGAATAACATGGCCGCGACCAGTGCGGCGATAAAGAACAGAATCAGGGGATTTCTTTTCAATTCTAACCTCGGTTCCGCGAATGCGCGGTGCGGCCCCTAAAGGGCATTTTATTCTAAGAACCTCCGGCATCCCTAAAAGCGATGCCCTGAGACGAATCTCAATCTTTGATCGTCGCTGTGTGCTAGAGCGCGAAGCGGTTCAAGAACGAGAAATAACCGGAGATGAGCGTAAATTTGCCCATCACCAGTAGGATGCCTAATGCGATCAGCAAACCTCCGCTCGCTACTTCCACGGCGTGCATGTGGAATTTGAAGCGGTTGTAGAACTTCAGAAAGCGCTCGATGCCTAACGAAGTCAGCAGGAATGGAACGGCCAATCCGGCCGAGTAGATGGCCAGAAGAAAGATGCCTTTCCACACGGTGTCCTGAGCGGCGGCGAATCCGAGTACTACTGCGAGGATGGGGCCGACGCAAGGCGTCCATCCGAAGGCGAAAGCGAAACCGATTACGAATGCTCCCCAGGCCGAGGAACTGCCTTTGAGGCTATGCAGCCGCGTGTCGGCCAGCAGAGCCTTGATCTGCAGAATGCCGGTGAGATGCAGGCCGAAGAGGATGATGACCGCTCCAGCGATGCGAGCCAGCAGCGTTTTGTATTGTGCGAGAACCTGGCCGACTTCGGTTGAGATCGCGCCTAGCGTGATGAAGACGATGCTAAAGCCGATGATGAACGCTGCGGAATTGAGCATCACCTTGCGGAAGAGTTGCCCTTCCGGGAGTTTCAGTTGCTCGACGCCTGCGCCGGAGATGAGCGAAACATATCCGGGTACGAGCGGAAGCACGCAGGGCGACAGGAAAGAGATCAGTCCTGCGACGAAGACGGCGAACGGTAGGGGCAAACTCTGCATAACTTTCTATTGTAGCGAGTCGAGTACATTCCAGCCCTAAAGGGCGTCCAATCTCGATTAGCTGCGGCATCGCTAAAGCGATGCCCTGATACGAACTTGACTTCCTCCGACTGTTTACCAGATGCTGCGGAAGGCGAAAGTGCTCCAGCATTTCAACCTCTATACATTCGACGCGTTCGCCGGATAGTTGTCATCGCGCCGCTTATCGTTGTTTCGGCTTTTGCGGAAGACTGGGAACCGATGGCGTCTTTGGTACAGCTTCGGTTGCGGCTGGCACTCCGGTCTCGGTTGGCGCTTCTGCTAACGCCTTGCGGATGAACCCGGGCGGGACGATTGCGGAGAAAATGGCGCGATCTCCGGCCTGTTCGACTTTGAGGCTGTCGAAGAACGCCTTTACATCCGGATCGGTACCATGGGAGCCGACGCTGCCCTCGGCGGCGTGAAAAAGGCTGAGAAAGGCAGAGGCTTTTTCAGTGGCCGCTTGCGCGTCGGCGTCACTGTCGGTAAATGCTTCCGCGCGCAAGTGGAGAGCGCGAAGATAGCGTGCGGAAATTACGGCGACGGCGGGATGGGGGAACAGGAAGCTCCAACTGCCGAAGGCGCCGAAGGAGCTGATCTCGGGGCGAACCCGCAGAATGGCAAAAGACAAACTGGCCAGAGGGACCTGACGGTAGAACTTGCGGAGCAACCAGGGGCCGGCAAACGGCGAGGCCAGTTTGCGCGATCGGTCGAGGATTCCGCGAATCACCGCGGCGTCGGGATGATTGGAGATCGCGACGCTGTCGTAGGAGAGCATGACCACGCGAACCGTGCGGCCTTCGAACGGGATGTTATAGATGTCGAAGCCACGGTAGTTGTCGATCGAAGAGGACAGCTTCTTGAGGTAGGCCGTCAGGCGGCCGGAGTCGATCTTGCCGACGAATACCTCGGAGAATCGCGGCTCGGTCGCCGATCCGGCGGTTCCGTTCCCCCAACTCTGCGGATAGTGGATGGCGAAGGCGGCTTGATCCAGATCGCGCTCGAACTGAAAACCCGTTTCCTCGACAAACTTCTGATATTCGGGCTCGCGTGAAACTGGCGGGAGTTGACTGGCGTTGAAGGTACGAATCCACTTCAGGTTTATGTAGAAGAAGCCGTCGGCGCCAGGGAGCAGGCGGGCTGCCTCGGGAGGAGCTTGCTTGCGCAGGACCACGATGAGAGCTATGGCCGCAACAATCAGCAAGACGGTCAGGGGGATGGTGAGACGGCGTCGAATGCGCATCGAATTTTCGAGCGAGAGCGGGATAATGATAGCATTCGATGGCCGTCACAGTTTGGTTGAGGGCTGGGCGCGGTGCTGCCGGGCTTCGCCCGGCGGGGCAGGTGAGGGCACCTGCCCCTACGTGAGTCGGTAAGGTCCGGTTGCACGTGAAATGCCCTTGTGATAACTTAAATAATTGTCCCGGAGTTCAGGAAGGGATCAGGGAAGTATTGTGTCCGTAGGGACTTGCTTCCACCTGCTGGCGTAGCTCAGTCGGTAGAGCATCTGATTTGTAATCAGAGGGTCGGGGGTTCAATTCCCTTCGCCAGCTCCAGAAATAATTTTCCGGAAACAGTAGAGGTTGACGCGGCGACGCGCGCCAGGCAGCGCAGCTCTAAGGCAGGCTTTTTAAGGAAGTCTAGCGAAGACAATCCATCGAAGTATTTCCGGCGAGTGTAGTTCAGGCGGGAGTTCTCGCAGCTGGTTTCCCGAGCTGAGAATTGCGGAGCGATGTCGATGAGGCTGTGTGCGGGTGCTTTTGTCCGGCGAGGTTTTCGGATTTGCACAGGTGGGTGAGTGGTTAAAGCCAACAGACTGTAAATCTGTCCCTCTCAGGAGGTACGGAGGTTCGAATCCTCCCCTGTGCACCAGAGATGTAGGAAGGTTTCAAGGTTTCAGAGTTTCAAGGTATCAAAGCATCCGAAAGGTCGAGATCTTGTTTTGAAACCCTGAAACTTTGAAACCCTTGAAACTTGGTTTTGTGTGACGATCAAAATGAAGTTCGTGCTGGCTCTTATCGGATATGCGGGGTTGGGCATATTGGCTTGGACCACGCTTTCGGACGAGTCGATTCGAGTCTTCAACGGGAATTTGAGACTGCGGACGGCGACGTTGATCGTTCTGGGACTGTTTGCTTTTAAAACGTCGCTTCATTATTGGCGAACGCGGATCGAAGAAGAGCGCGAAAACGCCAGGCCGACGGATTGAAAGAGATAGAAATCTGGGGCGCGAACGAAAAGCAGGTCCTTCGCTGCGCTCAGGATGACAAAGTGGATTTAGGTGGGCCGATGTAGCTCAGTTGGTAGAGCACTCCCTTGGTAAGGGAGAGGTCATCAGTTCAATCCTGATCATCGGCTCCATTACGACTACGATTTGTGGCGCGATTTTGCTGAGAACTGAGAACTGACAGCTGAGAACTGGTTTGAGCGGGAGTAACTCAGTGGTAGAGTCACAGCCTTCCAAGCTGTTGGTCGCGGGTTCGATCCCCGTCTCCCGCTCCAGACTTTGAGCGTTGAGTTGGAATTCGGTGGTTGAGCGGAGCGGAATGTTCGAGCAAGCTGCGATCAAGGTCGAGAAAGAGCGTGAGTTCAGCGACCTGAAAGCCGCAATTGAGAGAGCATTTGCGGCAGATCGAGTCGCGAAGTTCTTAAAGACGCTCGACGGCCGCGGAATTCGGGTCCGCGATTTGGATGCGGTGTTTGCCGCGGACGCGATCGACCGGGCGACCGGCGACGCCGTTGGAACGACGCGGTCTTTGTACAGGTCGCTGCCAGTTTCGGATCAGGCCCAGGTGCGGGAGTTTTATCTCTCGAAGATTGAAGAGGTCGATCCGGCGCTACGAGCGAAGTTTCACAAGCTGTATCAGTACTACTGAGTGGATCTCAGGACGACGATTGATTTG
>JBAWFQ010000019.1:0-8144 GCA_049592035.1 Terriglobales bacterium | reverse complement strand
CCGGAATAGCAATCTCGGCCTGCGTCTGGAGCTGCACTTCGTACAACACTTGCGCGAGCGTGGCCTTCTGCGCGCGGATGCGCAACATCCCATCGGCGTAGGTCACAGTCACAGGCGGCGGTGGCGGCAGTGGCTGCAACATCTCCCTGACCACTGGTAGCGCCGCGTTCGCTGGAGGAACCATGGGATGGGAGACCACGGCCGAAACCTGGGCAGGCGCAACTTTCGTGGTCGCAGGCAACAACGTGTTCTGAAGTTTTGCGGCTGGCGCTGGCGCGACATAGAAAGCCTGCGCTCGAGCGCCGGCGACGGAGTTTGCTTGATTCGCATTTACCGTACCTTGTTTTGTCTGGGCGAGATTTACTTGACCTTGATCCGCCTGACCTCCCAGTTTTATAACCACGGCATTCCGCGTGGTCGAGACTCGGTACGACTGCGGCTCCGCCAAATCGAGCACGATGCGCGTAATAGGAGGGTTGTTGAAAAACAATCCAGTGCGAACGCGCTTCAGAGCGCCGCGATTGACTTCGAGCGCGCGCAACTCAGCGGCGGGGAGCGCGCCGGGAAAATCTACGACGATCCGGTCCGGACCCGTAATGACTTGGGTATCGGGAGCGACGGGATCTCCGGAAGTTTGAATCTCGACTTCCATGGCGGTTCCGCTGCCCCGCACTAAAACGTGCTGGACGCGCGCGCCACTCGGTGAGCTGACTTGCGAACTGGCGCGCGTCGTGGCTGGAGCATGATTCTGCGCATCCTTCTGAGCAACGAGCGGCGCAGACAGCAACGCCGCCAGGCCCATCAGGGCTCCGAAATAACCGAGGCGTGGCATGGGTCTCTGGCTAAATCTTAGCAGTAATGACGCGTGCTATCCGCACCGGAAGTCGTAGCACGTCAGGTATCAGGTCTCAGGCCCATGTCTTAGGATTTGGCTTTCCTGAGACCTGACACCCGCCACCTGGCATTTACTACCCGATCTTGATTGGCGTAGCGGGCGTTTGGAAGGCTGTCTTGTGACTGCCATCGCAGAAAGGGCGGTTGGCGGAAGCGCCACAGCGGCAGAGGGAAAACGCGGTTTTGCCGGTCAGATCAAACTTGTTGCCTTCGGCGTCCACGATTTCGACCACGCCGTTGGGGTCGTCTACGCGCAAAGGACCGTTGGGACGCACTGTAATCGTAACTTGCGGCATGTAACCTCCGGTGGAGATGAATACTGTTTGAACTATTGTACAAAAGAAAAAGTTCTTAGTTCCCGGTTCTCAGTGCTCAGTGCCACAAAACCAAAACCGGCAGCGACAACTTGAGCCATCGAGTTTAACTGAACTCGGCAAAGGCTAGCGCCAGCGATCCACCGCTTCAAACCACAGCGTTTTCATCCACTCATCCAAGGTGGTTTTTGCCCACTCGCGGTTCGTCCACCACGACTCGCCGAAGCTCCCCGGACCGCTTGCCGCGGCCACGCTGAACTGATATTGCGGCAGCCGATGGCGAAAGATCGCCAGGGCGCGCCGGGTGTGAAAGTCGGAGGTCACGATCAGCACGCGATGCGCGCCAAGCGGTTGGAGGCAGCGGCTCACGTCGTCGGCTTCGGCGAAGGTCGAAAAGCCAATGATCGGACACACCGAGACGCGGTTGCCTTCCGGAAGGCTGTTCACATACTTCTGTGCAACGTCAGTCAGTCGCTGGTCGTAAATAACATCTCGGGTCTCCGCATCCAGAAACATGTGTGGCGCCATTCCCTGGCGCAGCAGTTCCAGAGCGCGGGCCGGACGGACGCTGGTTTCCCCGGCCAAAACCACGATCGCATCGGATTTTTCCGGCTCGTCCAGCACCAAAAAGCGCGCCGCCTGGCTGGCGAGCGCGCCAAGGATCAAGATCAAGACAATGACAATGACGAGGAACGAAATGATGTTTCGCCGGAAGAATTGCATCTCACTCTGCATGTTACCGGAAACCGAAAGCGGAGCGAGCTTGGTTGCCAGAGTAATCAGTATCGCAAGCGTCGTTGAGATTCGCATCAAAGTGGCGCGAAATCATGCTGGTAATCGTGGCTTCCGTGGGTTCCACCGGCCTCCGATGCTAAAATTATTATTATGACTATTCAAGCCACTGCTTCTTCTCTTTTTAATGATCTGAAGAGCCGAGTTGCTGCCCGCCAGGCGAAAGTCGGCATCATTGGCCTCGGTTATGTTGGATTGCCGCTGGCGTTGCTATATAGTGAGCAGAAATTTCCCGTCACTGGTTTCGATATCGATCAGCGCAAGGTCGACACGCTCGATAACGGTGGCACCTACATTGTCCGCATTACGCCCGAGGAGATCGCGGCGGCCAAAGCGAACGGTTTCAAAGCCACGGCCGACTATTCGCGGATCACCGCCATGGACGCCATCATCATCTGCGTCCCTACACCACTCAACGAGTATCACGAGCCCGACCTCAGCTACATCACCGACACCGCCCACGCGGTGGCGCCACATCTGCGGGCTGGTCAGATTGTTATCCTAGAGAGCACCTCCTTCCCGGGCACGACTGAAGAAGTTCTGGTTCCGATTCTCGAAAAGGAAAACAAGGCGGGCTTGAAAGCTTCCCGCAAGGGCGCAGCCGGCGACAACGAGTTCTGGGTGGTGTTTTCGCCCGAGCGCGAGGATCCCGGCAACACGGAGGTGGCTCGTCCCGACATTCCGAAGGTGATTGGCGGACTCGATCCCCAGGCCAGTGAAATCGCGTCGGCGTTTTACGGCTCCATCTTCCACCGCACCGTTCCCGTCTCTTCACCCGCAGCAGCGGAGATGACCAAGTTGCTGGAGAACATCTACCGTTGCGTCAACATCGCCCTGGTCAACGAACTGAAGATGCTCTGTTTGCGCATGGGTATGGATATCTGGGAAATTATTGCCGCAGCCTCCACCAAACCCTTCGGCTTCCACCCGTTTTATCCTGGCCCGGGTCTCGGCGGACACTGCATTCCGGTCGATCCGTTCTATCTTTCATGGAAGGCGAAGGAATTTGACTTCCGCACCCGCTTCATTGAACTGGCTGGCGAAATCAACGTGGCCATGCCCTACAATGTGATCGCCTCCACCATCTCCGCGCTCAATAAACAGAAAAAGCCCATCAATGGATCGAAGGTTCTGGTTCTGGGCGTTGCCTACAAACGAGACATTGACGACCTGCGCGAGTCGCCCGCTCTTACCATTATCGAGCTGCTGCAAAAAGAGGGCGCCACAGTCAGCTATAACGACCCGTACTTCCCCTTTGTCGGCCGCGGACGCAAGTACGACTTGCAGATGAAGTGCGCTCCGCTCGACAATCTAGGACAGTACGATTGCGTGCTCATCGTTACCGACCACTCCGACTACGATTACAAAAAGATAGTCAACGAGGCGAAGCTGGTGGTCGATTCGCGAAACGCCACCCGAGGTATCAAGAGCGATAAGATCGTACACTGCTAGTCGGCAGCCGTACTTACGCAGCAGGCCGCAGCACCGTGCAAACGGAGGCGCAGATGGGCCCTCCGATGTTGAACGTCGCTGCCACTCGCGGATTCTTCACCTGCAGCCCGGCGGGAGCTTTGCCCTGGAGTTGCCACGCGCACCACCCCAGCATAGCGATGCCGGTGGCGCCGATGGGATGCCCTTTGGCAATGAGTCCGCCGGAAGTATTGATGGCGCATTCGCCGTCCACGCCGGCCTTGCCTTCGCACCAATACTTAGCGCCCTGGCCGACCGCGGCTTTGCCCAATACTTCGGTGCCGATGGCCGCCATCACCGTAAAGCAATCGTGAATCTCGGCCACGCTCACATCCTTCGGCTTGACCCCGGCCATGTCATAAGCCTTGTTCATAGCGCGGTAAGCACCCTCGGGCCGAAGCACATCGCGTCCCGCTTTCTTCAGAGGATCGGTGGCTTGAGCATAACCGGCGATCTCCACGCAGTCGGCCCTGTTCACGCCGAGCTTCTGCAAGCCCTCGTCAGTCGCCAGGATCAGGCTGGCATAGCCATCGGTGATCTGGGAGCAATCGTAAGTCTTCATGGGCAAGCCGTCGACGATGTAGCGATTGATGCCCTCGATCTTCATGGCTTGCTCCAGGGTGATCTGCACATTGCGCATCTGGGCGTAGGGATTGTTTCGAGCATTGGCGTACTCAGCGACCGCGATCTGCGCCAAATCTTCCTCACGCACACGATGCATCTTCAGGTAGCACTCCATGATTTCGGCGAACAGGTGAGGGAAGATGAATACCTTGCCCGCGCGCTCATCGGGATGGGAAAAGTAGCCCAAGGCCTTGCCGATGAGTTTGCCATCCATCTTGCCTTCGTTGTCGCGCATCTTTTCGTAACCGACTGCGATGCCGACGTCGCCCCATCCGAGCAAAAGTTTCTGGATAACGGAGAGCACGGCCTGACCGCCCGAGGCGCAGGCGTTCTCGACAGATTCGATGGGCTTGCCGGCCAAGCCCGGCACCATCGCCATCAGACCGGCGAGCAGTCCCTGCTCGTTCAGCGAAATGTTGCAGGTGGCGCCGATCGAACCGACATCCAGAACAGCGGGCTCGGCCTTGATCTCACCGCATGCGCCGAGGATAGCGTTCTGGATGATCTCCGGCACCGTCATGGCCATGAGCTTGCCAAACTTCGATTGATGGTAGGCTGCGATGTAAATGCGTTTCATAACACACCTCTTAGGATGACTTGAGATTCTGTGATCGGTCATTGCGCCAACGATCTTGCAGTTCGAGTTTCAAAACCTTGCCATACGCGTTGCGGGGCAATGCTTCTATAAAGATGATCTGCCGGGGCAGTTTGATCTTATTGATTCGGGGACGAAGGAACTCGAGGAGTTCGACATCGCTGGCGCTCAGTCCTGATTTGAGCGCAACGAAGGCGACTGGAACCTCGCCCCATTTGTCGTCGGCCGCGCCGATGACCGAGACTTCGGCGATGGTAGGATGATCGAGCAATTCTTTTTCGATCTCCGCCGGATAGATGTTGACGCCGCCGCTGATGATCATGTCCTTGGAGCGGCCGGCGATGTAGAAAAAACCTTCTTCGTCGCAACGCGCCAGATCTCCGGTGTGGAACCACCCTTCGGCGTCGAGCACTTGAGCGGTGGCTGCGGGATTGTTCCAATAACCGCTGCACACATGCGGCCCGCGCAGACAAAGTTCGCCAACGTCATTCGTTGCAACCGGCTTACCCTGCGAATCGACGAGCTTCGCCTCCGTGAACATCATCGGCTTACCCACTGAGCCAGCCTTGCGGTCGGAGTCTTCATCGCTCATTGCGAAGCAGTTCACACCGACCTCGGTGAGCCCGTAGCCTTGACGGAAAACCACACCACGCTCCTGGTAGGCATGGAGAAGCTGCAAGGGAAGCGGAGCGCCTCCGCTGGCACACCAGCGCAGATGGCTGCCATCGAACGCCGAAACTTCCGGAGAATCGAGCAGCATTTTGAAAATCGTCGGCACGCCGAAAAACAGCGTGCACTCGTAGTCGCGGAGAGCTCGTAAAACTTCATCGGCGTCGAAGCCATCGTGCAAAACAATGCTCCCACCGATGGCGAACAGCGGGGTCATGAATACAGTGAGACCACCGGCGTGATACATGGGCGTGTAAACCTGGACCCGGTCCCCCGGCCGCAGTTGCCACGACATCACAGTGTTGTAGGCGTTCCATGCGATCTGGCGGTGAGGAAGCATTACGCCCTTTGGACGTCCGGTGGTGCCGCTGGTATAGAGCAAACAGAAAATGTCTTCGGGCTTGATCTTCGTGTGGAGCGGTTCTGGACGAACTCGCTCTAGAGCGTTGGCATAACCTAGTGTCTTGCGGGAGTTGCCGTCTGCATCAAGGTTAATCGAGTGTTCGAAGAGCACGAGCTGTTGGAGTTCTTGCGCGAGCTTTTCGTATCGTGCGGAATACATGAGGCAGCACGGTCCGCAGTCCGCAAGAATCTGTTCCAGTTCGTGAGCCGTGCTGCGGGTTCCTAGCGGAACGAGAATGATGCCGGACTTGCCCGCCGCCCAAAAAGCGTCGACGTACTCAACCCGATTTTCAGAGAGGATACAGACGCGATCTCCCGGGACGAGGTGGCAGAGATCCGTCCAAACCCGCGCGCACAGTAAGGCTCTCCGATCGAGTTCGGCGTAAGTGAACTGCCGCCGCGTGGGAACGTGGATTAACGCGACTTCGTTGGGACTAAGACGGGCGCGCTCCCCGAGAATATCGCCGGTAATCACGAGTTCTCCCCAGACTACGGCATTCGAAAGGCACAGCCCGCCTGGTTGTAGCCGACCCCGGAGCCCACCATCACGACCAGGTTGCCGGACTTCACCTTGCCCTGCTCGATCGCGTGGTCGAGCGCCCTGGCGACGCAGGCGGAGCCAGTATAGCCATACTGTTCCATGATGGTGTGCGCGCGGTCGACGGGTACACCGAGACGTTCCATCACGCGTTCGATCGTGGGTTTCCGCACTTGGGTAAAGATAAAGCAATCGACGTCGCGGAGATTGAAACCACCGTCTTTGGCGAGCCGCTGCGCGATGATCGGCCACGTCTCCTCGTTTAACTCGGGAGGATAGCGGTTCTTAATCGTGCACGCGGTGCGCCCTGCCTTAACCGACTCTTCAGTCGCCGGTTCGAACGTGCCGCCGGAATAAATTCCCCAATAATCGTGATAGGAGCCGTCGGCGCGAAAGAACGAAGTAATGAAGCCCGGCGAAGCCGCCGGTTCCAGCACCGCCGCGCCCGCGCCATCCCCGTAGAAAAAAAGCATGGGATCGGTAGCCGCCGTCAGTTTGTGCATGAGATAGGCGCCGACCACGAGCACCGTCTTGATCTGAGGATTAGCGGCGATGATTCCCGCCGCCGCAGAAAGACCGGTGGGAAACGAAGCGCAAGCACAGCCGATATCAAACGTCCCCGCATTTTTGGCGCCCAACTTGTATTGCAGAACGACCGAGGTGGCGGGTGTTATGTAATCCGGCGAGTCGGTGCCCAGGATAATCAGATCGATATCTTCTGGCTTCTTGCCGGCGCGCTCGATGGCGAGTTTGGCTGCGGGCAGAGCGACATCGCTGGTCGCCCAGTTTTCGGGAGCATGCCAGCGCGTCTTGATGCCGCTGCTGGCCTCCATTTTGTCCACGAAATCCGGGATATGTTTGAAGCGCTCACGCAGCATGTCATTGGTCACTTCGATCTCAGGTACATACCTCCCGGTGGCGACAATGGTTGCGTAACGCGTCATAAATGAGTCCTTATGAATTGCTCTGTGACTTGCGCTGGTTTTGACCGGCGATGGTTTGACTTGCGCTGGTTTACGTCCCCAGCACTAATCCGCCGTCGACCGAGAGCACCGCGCCAGTGATGAACGATGCCGCATCCGAGGCCAGCCAAACGTACGCTTCCGCCACGTCTTCAGGCTTTCCCATGCGGCCAAGCGGCGTGTGTGAAACCATGGTTTGGACGACCTTCTCCGGCATCTTCTGCACCATCTCGGTGGCGATGAAGCCGGGAGCAACCGCGTTCACGCGGATATTGTATTTGGCCAATTCCCGCGACCACGTGCGGGCAAAGGCGATGACTCCCGCTTTGGTGGCGGCGTAATTAGTCTGCCCGAAATTTCCGTAAAGACCGACGACAGAAGAGGCGTTGAGGATCACGCCCGAACCTTTGCGGATCATGTGGGGCACGACCGCCCGCGAGCAAAGGAAAACACCTTTGAGATTGACGGAGATGACCGAATCGAATGCGTCATCGGTCATCGTGCCGGCGACCGCGCCATCCTTCCACTTGACGAACTGCGAATCGCGAGTGATGCCCGCATTATTGATAAGCACATCGACCGCGCCCCACCGTCCGACAACTTCTTCAACGGCGGACTTGACCTCCGTATCACTAACGACGCTGACTTTGCGGAAGAGCGCTTCCGCTCCGAATGCGGACAGCTCGCGCAGCAACGCCTCCTGCCCGGCATCGTTGACATCCCAAGCCGCCACCCGGCAGCCTTCGCTGGCAAAGCGCCGGGCCGTCGCAAGGCCAATCCCTGCCGCGGCGCCGGTTACGATGACGACCTTACCGCCGAGACCTGTGTCTTTCATGCGCCTCCTAAAAGTTGTACTTCAGCGCAAACTGAATCACCCGGGGCCC
>JBAWFQ010000018.1:0-22138 GCA_049592035.1 Terriglobales bacterium | reverse complement strand
AGGATGGGATGTCCGCTCAGAACTGCGACGGAACTGACCTTGCCTTCTGGAGAGATGGTAATGTCCAGCGCGACAGTGCCCCCAATCTCTAGGGTTTTTGCAAGTGGTGGGACCGTGGGTTGAACTCTGTTGATTAGGTTTTGATCTGCGGCCTGTTGCTCAACGCGCTTCGGGGAATCAGCCGCTAACGCAATGCTCGCCATCAGAAGGAAAACGATATATTTGTTCAGCATGACTGGAAACTGTAGCACGCCCGCCTGCGATTGTTGACAGTCAACTGGCGCTAACACTCAAGGCCCCGGTCAATGTTGACAACCCGCCAGCTCGACTTGGTGTAAACTTTTGCCGCTATGGCAAACATCGACAAGCATCCCGCCGGGTCCTTTTGCTGGATTGAACTTCATACTTCTGACCAGAACGCTGCCAAGAGTTTTTACACTGCGCTCTTCGGCTGGCAGGTCGAAGACATGCCGATGGGCCCCGAGGGCATTTACACCATATTCAAGCTCCAAGGCCGCGATGCGGCCGCCGGATGCTCGCTGCGGCCCGAGCAGCGGGCGCAATCCGTCCCTTCGCACTGGACAATTTACATCGCGGTTGAAAACGCCGATGCCGCCGTCGCCAAGGCGGAGCGGTTGGGCGGCAAGGTTCTTGCTCCGGCTTTCGACGTGATGGATGCCGGGCGCATGGCGTGGGTCAAGGATCCCACCGGCTCGGATTTCTGTTTCTGGCAGGCGCGCAGAAATACCGGAATCGGAATCTTGCACGTGCACGGCACGCTTTGCTGGGCCGATCTGAGCACGCCCGATGCTAAACGCGCTGCGGACTTTTACTCCGGCCTTTTTGGATGGCAGATTGCGAACCAGCGTACCGACGGCACGAAAGATCCCTCGGGCTACACGCACATCAAGAATGGAGAGCATTTCATCGGAGGCATTCCTCCGGCGGCGTTTCGCCCGCCGGGAGTGCCGCCGCACTGGATGGCCTACTTTCAGGTCGATGACGTTGATGCGGCCGCAGCCAAGGCCAAAGAGCTGGGTGGCAAACTCTGTCTTGCTCCCATGATGATCGAAGGAGCTGGCCGCATGGCTGTGATCGCCGACCCGCAGGGCGCTACGTTCGCGATCTTTAAGTCGGCGCGGTAGTGTGGCGCATCGGCGAAGAACCTGTTTTTTGCCAGCGCACGAGAAAGCAGGTCCTTCGCTCCGCTCAGGATGACAAATCCTATTGTGTAGCAAGCCTTTTGTGTAGCCAACCTTAGGTGGTAAGAATTTGCGGCGGACGCTGTCAGCCGTCACCCCTGCCTGTGACCGGGCTCACTGAAGGCTGCGACGGCGCCAGCTACGCTCATTCTGCAAGCCTATGCGCCGTTTCCCGCCTTGCCCAGATTGTCGTCCAACGACCGGCGTACGCGAAGGAGCAACCCCATGTCTATTCAAAATTCAGTCACCGGCGAAGTTCTGCATTCCTACAACATTGACGAACTGAAAGAGCAGGCTAACTTGATGCGCGGCTACGACCTCGCCGCCTTGTGCGCGGCTACCTCTGGGCACGCCGGCGGAACGCTTTCCATCATGGACATTACCGCCGCGCTCTACCTTCGCGTGGCCAACCACGATCCCAAAAATCCTAACTGGCCTGATCGCGATCGCATCATCTGGTCGACGGGGCACAAAGCGCCCAGCCTTTATCTTGGTTTAGCCTTCGCCGGTTTCTGTCCGAAAGAAGACGTGGCGCTGTTGCGCAAACTCTATTCGCCGTATCAGGGGCATCCCCACTGGCTCAAACTGCCGGGCGTGGAAGTTTCTACCGGATCGCTGGGCCAGGGTCTGAGCATTGCTGTCGGCATTGCGCTTGCCGCGCGCTTAGACCAGAAAAATCACCGCGTGTTTTGCATCATGGGAGACGGCGAACAGCAGGAAGGGCAGATCTGGGAAGCGGCCATGGAAGCGGGACACTTCAAGCTCGACAACCTGATCGGGATTATCGACCGCAATCGGCTGCAGATCGACGGTTGGGTGAAAGACGTGATGAACGTCGAGCCGCTGGAAGATAAATATCGCAGCTTTGGATGGGACGTGGTCACCATCGACGGGCACGACATGAAGCAGGTCGTCGACGCGCTGGAGAATGCAAAGGCGAAGAGCGGATCGGGCAAGCCTACCGTCATCATCGCCAACACCGTCAAAGGCAAAGGCATCAGCTTCATGGAAAACGTTGCCGGATGGCACGGCAAAGCGCCCAACCTTGAGGAGCTAAACAAAGGGTTGAAGGAACTTGGGATCGAGGGACAGATTCCGGTCGAGCATCTTTTCGCCCACGCCAAGCAATATCAAGCGGAAGTTGATCGCAGACTCGACGCCAAGATGCCGAAGTTCCATCGCAACTACTGGTGGAATTCCGCTGCAACCATGAAGGTCCAGATGAAGCCTACGCGGCTGGGCTTCGGGCAGTCGCTGGCCGCTAATGGCGATGACCCGCGTATTGTCTGCTTTGGGTTGGACATCTCCGGGTCGATTACGATCAGTGAGTTCTATGCCGGGAAGCCGGAGCGCAAGTCGCGCTGGATCAGCATGGGGATCGCCGAGCAGTCGGCCACGTCAGCCGCGGCGGGACTGGCGAAAGAGGGGAAGCTGCCCGTGTTCGGAACCTACGCGACGTTTGCCGCTGCGCGCAATCTTGACCAGATTCGGACTTCGATCTGCTATGGCAACTTCAACGTGCTGATCGCCGGAGCTCATGGCGGCGTCAGCGTTGGTCCCGATGGGGCTACTCACCAGGCGCTCGAGGATTGTTTCGCCATGTGCGGATTGCCTAACATGACCGTGGTCGTCCCTTGTGATATTGTCGAGACCCGCAAAGCGACCGATTACCTGCTGCTGAAGCACGTTGGGCCGAAGTACATTCGGTTTGCGCGCGAAGCTACGCCCATCGTTACCGACGAAAAGACGCCATTCGTCTTCGGCAAAGCTAACGTCATTCGATTGCGCTGCGAGGCGGCGAATTTCATCGACGCCTTCGAGACTAAACTCGAATCTGAATACCGCGATGAGTGCGAAGACCTCACCATCGCTGCCTGCGGACCGATGGTTCCGGAGGCGATGCGCGCTGCGTGGATTCTGAAGCAGGATTTCGGCTACGAGACGCGAATTCTCAACCTGCACACGCTCAAGCCGCTGGACACCGAGGCCATCGTGCACGCCGCTCGCGATACCAGCGTCGTGCTGACCGCCGAAGAACACCAGATCGGAGCGCTGGCTTGGCCGGTCGCTAGCGCTATTACTCAGTCGGCCGCGCTCTATGGCATTCCTGTGATTACGGGGGCGATTGGCGTCAAAGATCGCTTCGGAGATTCGGGCGCACCCTGGGAGTTGATTAAGGAGTTTGAGGTTTCCGCCGAGCACATCGCCGCCAAGGCTGTGGAGTTGATCGGGGTGAAGAAATCGCAAACGGGGCCGCCCGTATCGGAAGTGCATCTGGTGGGGACGAAGTAGCTGGAAACTGGAAGGGTGATGATGTATACTATACATCATGCGACGCACCCAACTTTATCTGGACGACGAGTTGTGGACCGCCCTGCACGCGCGGGCCCGCAGACAAGGCACGACTATCTCTGATTTGGTGCGCCAAGCCGCGCGCGAGCGCTACATCGGCAATCTGGATGAGCGGCGAGAGGCCATGAAGGCACTCGTAGGGATTTGGAAAGATCGTGCCGACTTACCCGATTCTACCGAGAAATACGTTCGGAGCTTGCGGCGTGACACTCGGATGGAGAGGCTGAACAAGCGGTGACCGTTCTCGTCGATTCCGACATCGTCATCGAAGTTTGTCGGGAGCGGGATGGCGACATCCTTTCAAAGTGGCTGGAGCTTGGGCAATCCGGTGGCGCAATTTTGTATTCGCCGGTAACCGCTGCCGAACTCTGGGGTGGAGTGCGACAGGGCGAGCGTGAAACGCTGACGAAGTTCTTTCGCACCCTGATCTGTGCTCCGACCGACTATGAGACAGGCCGGCAGGCGGGCGATTATCTTCGGCAATATCGCAAGAGTCACGGCTTGCAAATCAGTGACGCGCTGATTGCGGCTGCGGCGGTTCTGAATGAGGCTGAACTCTGGACGCGAAACCGCAAGCACTATCCCATGAAGGAATTGTCGTTTTACTGAACGTTTTACAGAACGACGTTCGGTCAAGAACTGCCAGGGGCAGCAGATGGTTCCAATTTAGAAGGTTTGCCTGACGGACTATCGGGATGGTACAACCCTCCCGAGGCCTCTGCTCGTGAAAAAGACTGCCGTCGTTCCTCTCTTGGCTCTTTTCTCGCTGCTGGTCGTTTTCATGGTCGCCCGCGCTGCGGACAGATCGCGCCGTATTAATCTCCCGACCAGCAAGAGTTTGACGCTGCCCGTTCCTGGCTACCTCGGCCGGACGAATAGCTTTCCTGCGACTATCGCGCTCAGCCCCGACGGCCGTTACGCCGCGCTGCTTAACCAGGGATACGGCACGCAAGAGAGCGGTGCGCGGCAATCGATCTCGATTCTCGATCTCGGCAATAATCAACTGCATGATTTTCCCGATGACCGGCTGAGCGATGACTACTCCACGCGCCAAAGCTATTTCATCGGCCTCGCATTTTCGAGCGACGGCAAGCATCTTTACGCCTCGATGGGATCGATCACCGACCCCACCGGCGAGAAGCCGAAGAGCACGGGCAATGGCATTGCGGTCTATAAATTTGCCGACGGACAAGTGAGTCCTGAGCGCTTTATCAAGATTGCGCCGCAGCGCATCGCGGAAGGCAAAGAGGTTGCGTTTGGCCTGCGTAAGACTCCCGCGGGAACTGCGCTGCCCTATCCGGCGGGATTCGCAGTGCTGCGCGGCGCGAAGGGCGACCGCCTGCTGATCGCCAATGATCTTTCGGACAACGTCGTGCTGCTCGACGTCAGCTCGGGCAAAGTTCTACAGTCGTTCGACCTGAGCCGGAACCGCTACGTTCCCACCGCGTATCCGGACACGGTGGTTGCAAACAAAGCCGGCACCAAAGCGTGGGTCAGCTTATGGAACACTTCATCTATCGCGGAATTGAACATCGAAGCAGGAAAGGTGTGGCGCTGGATTGACTTCAGAAAATCTACGGACGCCGTTGCGCCCAGTTGGCACTCAACTGCAATGGCCTTAAGCTCGAGCGAAGAGACGCTCTACGTCACTTTCGCAAACGCTGATATCGTGGCTGCGGTCCATGTGAAATCTGGGGCTGTTTTCATGCCCTATCGCACCAGTTCCAAGGACTCCGGGTCGGTTCTCCAAGCCATCGCTCTCTCTCGCGATGGAAAATATCTCCTCGCCGCTGCCGGAGCGCTCGACGCGATCGCTGTGTTCGGGGTCATAGATTTGCAAGAGCCTACCCGAAATGGCGGAATTGGCAGCGGGTCGGGACAAATTGTTCCCCTCGGTTTCATTCCGACGGAGTGGTATCCCAGCGCGCTCGCTATTGCGGGCAACGATCTGCTCATCGCTACTGCCAAAGGAGAAGGCAGCGGTCCTAACAATATGCTGGGCACGCTGAAAGGCGAGCGTAAGAGGAAAGAACATCCCTACATTCCAACTTTGATCGGCGGCTCCATTCAGCGCATCAGCCTGGCCGACATCGACAAAAATCTTCAGGCCTACACTCGCCAGGTGGAAGAAGACAATCTCGTGCACTCCGACGGAGGCAAATTCGAATTTGCCGGCGGAACGAATCCCATCCGGCACGTTATTTATGTGCTGAAAGAAAACCGTACCTACGATCAGATTTTCGGCGACCTGCCGGTGGGCGACGGCGACCCATCACTCACCATGTATGGCGCGGAGATTACGCCTAACGAGCACAAACTCGCGCTGCAGTTTGGCGTGCTCGATAACTTCTACGACAGTGGGGAAGTTTCCGGCGATGGACACCTCTGGTCCACCGCCGCCACAACTTCCGATTACAACGAGAAGACGTGGCCCATCGGGTATCGCAGCAAAGAGCGCACCTACGATTCCGGGGGCAGCGTGGCCGAAGAATTTCCGCTGGAGCAGGGAATCCCCGACGTCGACGATCCCGCCACCGGTTTTCTCTGGGACAACCTGGCGCGCCGCGGCCTTAGCTATCGCATCTATGGAGAATTCATCGCCGCGGTGTGGTGCAAGAATGAAAAAGCCGATTCACCGATGCAAGGAACGCCGTCTCCCTCGTCGGCGGCGTGTCCGGTGGCGGAAATTAAGAAAGGCGATCCTCTGCCGCCGAATGTCGGTAACCCGCGCGGCGGGCCTAGTCCTTGGCCGTGGGCGATTCCGAAGATCAACCGCATGCGTCCGACTAAAGCGGCGCTACGCGATCACTACGATCCGCTTTTTCCGGATTTTCAAACTGACTATCCCGACCAGCTGCGGGCCGATGAGTTCCTGCGCGAGTTCGACGAGTTTGTGAAGGCGAAGGGAAGCGCCAAAGAGCTTCCGCAATTCACGCTGCTTTACCTTCCCGACGACCATACCGGAGGGACGCGTCCGGGCAAGCCCACGCCGCAAGCCTCGGTCGCCGACAACGACCTGGCGCTGGGACGAGTCGTCGATGCTGTCTCGCATAGCCCTTACTGGGACGACACTGCTATTTTCGTTCTTGAAGACGACGCGCAGGACGGGGCTGATCACGTCGATGCCCATCGGTCGATCGTTTTGGCCATCAGCAAGTATGCGCCGCGTGCGGCACAGCCGGTTGTTGATCACCACTTCTACACAACCGTTAGCGTGGTTCATACGATGGAGGCGCTGCTTGGCCTGCCTCCGATGAACCTGTTCGACGCGCATGCTCCGCTCATGGCGCCGCTGTTCACCGGTTCCGGAACGCAACCGCCGTATCAGGTTGACGATACGAATCTGCGCAGCGGCCTCATCTATCGGGTGAACGCCAAGACGGCGCTCGGCGCGAAGGAGTCAGCACTCATGAATTTCTCCCGGCCGGATGCTAACGACGCCAGAAAGCTGAATACGATTTTGTGGCAGGATGCCAAAGGTGCGGCGCCCATGCCGGTTGCGAGCCGTTCACATTCCGAACCGGCTTCTGAAGGATCGGCTTTCTGATGAAGGAGGATCGAAAGACCCGCCTGATAAAAGATCGGCCTGATTTAGAATTGCCCTCGTGAGTTCTCCGATCCAAAGTTCTCCGATCCAGTGCACCGACCTGCGCAAAACTTATGACGGCAAGGTTGAAGCTGTGCGCGGCGTCAGCTTGCAGATCGAAGCCGGGCAGTGCTTTGGATTGCTCGGCCCGAACGGAGCAGGGAAGACCACGACCATCGAAATTCTCGAAGGGCTGCTTGCGCCCACTTCGGGCGAGGTCCGAATCTTCGGACACACGTGGGACGACAACCCGCGCCAGCTGCGCGAGTGGATCGGCATTTCGCTTCAGGAGACGCGGCTCTCGGAAAAACTCAACGTCCGTGAGACGATCGAGCTTTTCGCCAGCTTCTACAGCGAGCCTCGGCCGGCTGAGGAGGTTCTCGAAGAGCTCGAACTCAGCGAGAAATCCGACTCCTGGGTGGGCAAACTTTCTGGCGGACAAAAGCAACGCCTGGCGGTCGCTACCGCTCTGGTCGGCAATCCGCGCATTCTTTTTCTTGACGAGCCCACTACCGGACTTGATCCGCAAAGCCGGCGACAGCTCTGGGACATCATTCGCGTCTTCCAGAAAAAAGGTGGCACCGTGCTGCTCACTACTCACTACATGGACGAAGCCGAACGGCTTTGCGACCGGTTGGCCATCGTCGATCATGGTGTGATCATCGCCGAAGGAACTCCGCCTGACCTTATCGAGCGGCTTGGCGGACATCATGTGGTCGAGTTTCAAGTGAACAACAACGGTGACAACAGCGATAACCTCGACCGCTGGCGGTCGCTGCCTAGCGTGGAGTCGGTGCGTCGTGAGGATTCGACTCTATGCCTCAGTGTTCGCGAGCCGCACCTTACGATTCCGGCGCTCCTGGATGCGGTGACGCGCAACGGGCATCAACTTGAACACCTGAGCACGCGACAGGCTAGCCTCGAAGACGTGTTCGTGCAACTTACCGGGCGTCACCTGCGAGAAGAGTGAATGGCAACGGAAACCAATACACCGGCGCTTGGTCACGATGAAAAGAATCAGGGGGCTTCCTCTTTGCCTGCGCGCGGAGCTCGTGACGGCGGGCTCCGCAACGGGCGCTGGTCGGGATACCGTCATCTGCTCTGGGCGCGCATACTCGAGCTCTGGCGTGAACCGGAAGTCGTGTTCTGGGTGTTTGTGTTTCCGCTGCTGCTGGCTGCGGGATTGGGTATCGCTTTTCGCAACAAGCCCGCCGACAAAACGGCAGTCGCGGTGATTGCGGGTCCGAATGCGGAGAAAACACTCTCGCAGTTGAGCGGCCTGAGCGGCAACGATCAGCGGTCGCCAATCCACGCTATTGTTATGGAGCGCGAAGCGGCTCTGAAAGCATTTCATCTGGGCAAATTCGACCTTGTTGTGGAGCCGAAGTCAGATGGCAGCTATTGGTTCTATTACGATCCCGCGCGACCGGAGAGCGTGCACGGGCGATTGTTTGTCGTCGATACGCTGGAAGCGGCGGCCGGACGAGTGGACAAGCTGCAGGTTGTGAACAATGCTTCCAGCGCACCGGGCTCGCGGTACATCGATTTCCTGATTCCTGGATTGCTGGGCATGAATCTTATGAACTCCGGCATGTGGGGAGTCGGTTTCGCGCTGGTCGAAATGCGCCAGCGCAAACTGCTGAAGCGCTTTGTCGCTACGCCTATGCGGCGGAGCGATTTTCTTTTGGCGCTCACCAGCAGCCGACTGGTGCTGATGGTGATTGAAGTCGGACTGCTGCTGGGCTTCGGCGTTCTTATTTTTCACATGCGCGTGCTGGGATCGATCCTTTCGGTCGTTCTGCTGGGATCGCTTGGAGCCGTTGCGTTTGGTGGAGTTGGATTGCTCACCGCTTGCCGCGCTCAGAAAATCGAAAGCGTTTCCGGGCTCATCAACCTGGTTATGATGCCGATGTGGATTTTCTCGGGCGTCTTCTTTTCTTACCAGAGATTTCCTGCGGTCACACATCCTTTCATCAAGGCGCTTCCGCTTACCGCGCTTAACGATGCGCTGCGCGCTACGATCCTGGAAGGCGCTTCGCTGGCTTCTCAATCGGGACGACTGGCGGTGCTGGCGATTTGGGGCGGCGTTTCGTTTGTGCTGGCGCTGCGGTGGTTTCGGTGGACGTGAGGTGGCGCTCAGCTGTCAGCTCTGAGATAAAACCCTCCCCTGACGCTTCCGTGGAATCCCACCCTTGGGCAAAAAGCGCGCAAGGATGGGGCACCCGGCAATCGGTAGGGCGTCACGCAGGATGCGGGGCCGAGCTGCGCTCGGCTTGGACGGGCGAGGGCGCCCGTCCCTACGCGAGCTTTACGCTTTCGATTTCTTGTATTCGTCGAAGGCGTCGAGGAAACGATCTATGTCTTGTTTTGACAGGTAGTAGGGTGTCGACAGGCGCAGCTTGTTGGGTTCGGCTCCTCGGATTCTGATTTTCTTTTCTTTCCATAGCCAGTGCTCTAGGTCGATTCGGACTAGCGGTGGAACATTTACTGTGGCTATCGCGCAACGTAGCTTGGGATCGGGAGATGTCCAGGACTGCGCTCCGCGCTTGATCATGGCGTTCAGGATGTAGTCGCAGAGCTGGCGATGACGGCGCTCGATTCTCTCCATGCCTATGTCGTTGGCTAGTTGAATCGAGGCTCGCAGGCCCCATAGCGCGGGGACGTTGGAACTGCCTATGCGCTGGAAACGTTCGGCTCGGAGCTTGGGGTCGTCCCAACCTTCGGTGGCGATGGTGTTCCAGAGGCGGTCGATCATGTCGTCTTTTACGTAGAGGAAGCCGGAGCCTTTGGGGGCTTGCAGCCACTTGTGCGGGCTCGAGGAATAGAGATCGCAGCCTAGGTCGTGCAGGTTCAAGCGCATCATTCCTGGGACGTGGGCCCCATCTACCGCCGAAATAATTCCTTTGCCGCGGGCCAGGGCGCAGAGTTGCTTGGCGGGGAGGACTACTCCGGAGAAGGTTGTGATGTGGCTGAAAAACAGGACTCTGGTGCGCGGCGTGATGGCGGCGTTGACTAGACCTAATATCTGCTCGGGATTGATGACGGGCTTCGGCAGTGTGAACTTCTTCACTACTATGCCGTAGCGCTTGGCGCGGAGGTTCCAGGGATGCTCGCCTCCGGGATGCTCCTGGTCGGTCATCAGGACTTCGTCGCCCGCTTTGAGGTCGATGCCGTTCGCTATGTAGTTGTTGGCTTCGGTGGCGTTTCTTAGGAGCGCGATCTCGTCGCGATGGCAGCCTACGAACTCGGCGAGCGGATCGCGAAACTCGTTCCACGGGCCGTATCCCCAGATGGGATAGTCTTCGGGATCCTCTTCGTTCAGTTTTTCGGTTTTGTCGTACGCTTCAAACACGGCTCTTAGCACGGGCGCCGGGCTTGATCCTACGGTGCCGTTATTCAGGTAGATTTCGTCGGGTGGAATCAGAAACTGGCGGCGGAGTTCTTGCCAGTAGGCTTCTTCGTTCTGGTCGAAGAGGGAACGGTCGGGAAGCTTCGAGGGGAGGGACTCTAGTTGCGCCCAGAGATTTCCTCGCCAGGCGCTTTTGGGCCAACCCAGACTGGCGCCTACGGCCAGGGATGAAGCTAACGATGACGACAGGAAGTTGCGGCGGTTCAGCATGTTCGGGGTCCTCTTACTGTGGGCTTCGCCCACTGGACGGCCGAGGGCGGCCGTCCCTACGTATTTCAAAAGAACGCGCCATAGTACACCGGCGACTGGGAAAACGAAAATGGATGTGGGTGCGAGGGCGGGGCGAGGGGCCCGAAAAAGCGCCTTAAACGGCACTTTTGGTGGAAATAGCGGGTAACTCCCGGAGGCTGGCTGGCGTCCAACTAGATGGGAAAAGTCCGTCGGTCCCCGCTTGCCATCGGGAGTATAATGATGGCAACCAACCGGGTCATTGGGGGTTTCCAAATGTCGTACCGCAAATTGCTGATCTCCCTGAGTTTAGTTGCACTGTTGACGGTGGCCGCGGCGGCGCAGGGGCAAAGTTCGCAGACACCGAGCACTCCGCCACAAAGCACACAGACGTCGCAACCTCAAAGTACGCCGCCGGCACCGCAGCAGAATCCTCCGGCTAGCACTACACCAACACCGGCTCCGCCAACGGACTCTTCTTCGACCGACAGCGCCAGCAGCAACGCGACGCCGATTGGAGATCCTCCGATCCAGGAGCCGGAACCGAGCAAGGTCAAACACGACGGCGGCGAGGACGATGTGGATGCCATTGGCAACCGCAAGATCGGCGGACGCGGCTTGGGCGATTGGTACTCGCTGGAAACCGAAATCCGGATGGGCAAGCAGTATGCCATGCAGGTGGAAAACAGCGTGAAGCTGGTGCAGGATCCGGTGGTGAATGAGTACGTCAATCGCATTGGACAGAACCTGGTGCGCAATTCAGACGCGCAGGTGCCGTTCACGATCAAGGTGATCGACTCGGATGAAGTGAATGCGTTCGCGCTTCCGGGCGGATTTTTTTATGTGAACTCGGGCCTGATTCTGGCGGCGGACGAAGAAGCGGAACTGGCGGGAGTGATGGCGCATGAAATTTCACACGTGGCGGCGCGCCACGGAATGCGCCAGATGACGCGCGCGAATATTGCGCAAATTGCTACGATTCCCCTGATTTTCGTGGGCGGCGGAATTGGTTATGGGATTTACGAAGCAGCGGGTTTGGGATTGCCGCTGACGTTCATGAAGTTCCAGCGCAATTTCGAGGCGGAAGCGGATTATCTTGGTCTGCAATACATGTATAAGACGGGATACGATCCGCAGGCGTTTATCAGCTTCTTCGAAAAGATTCAGGCGAAAGAGAAGAAGAAGCCGGGAACGATCTCGAAGGCCTTTGCTTCGCATCCGCAGACGCCCGACCGGATTGCGGCTTCGCAAAAGGAAATTGCTACCATTCTTCCGGCGCGGCCGCAGTACATCGTTTCCACCTCGGAGTTTGACGACGTGAAAGCACGGTTGGCTATGATTGAGAACCGGCACAAAGTTATTGAAGAGAAAGATGGGAACCGGCCGAGCCTGCGCCGCGCTTCTACCAGCGATAAGACGGGCAGCGGTACGGATAGCAGCAGCGATGACGATCGTCCGACGCTGAAGCGGCGCGACGATAGCGGGAATCAGGGTCAACCGCAACAACAGTAGCGGGAATTGCACAGGCGACACGAAACCGGCGGGATGTCCGCCGGTTTTTTGTTGTTGCCCGTCCTGGTAAAGGCGAAACGGGCGAGGACGCCCGTTACTCCACGGGCTGCTCGGTTAGGATCCGGCGGCTACCGATTTTACGTTGATGGTGCTGCCGTCCACTTCTCCGGTTACTTTTGCTTTCGCTCCCGCTAGGTCGTTCAGCTTACTCAGAGCGGCCTGATCGGAGGTTTCGAGGGTGTAGACTTTGTCTCCCACCACGAGCGCGTATTTCGATCCGTGCTGGACGCATCCGCGGGTGCAGTTCGCGGCGTTGCCGGGCATTTCATGTTTTGCCCCGCACATGGCGTCGCTCACTTCGCCGGTCAAAGTCTGGCTCTTACCGGCGGCCAGCGCGGGGATTGCCGCAATGCCAACTAACATCTGTACCGCTAGAACCGCAGCCGCAATTCGATTGACTTTCATTTTGCTTTCTTCTCCTGTGAAACGAGGTGAGGGTTCAAAACTGTTAGCATTCGGGCCTCCGGTTATGATCTCACAATCATGCTACTGCTGTTTGAAACGGATCTCGACTGCCACGGTTTTATCCTTCGCGTCCGGGGTTTCATGAACGGTCGTGGTCCAGTCCACATTGCGGGGCAGGATTTTCTGCGTGTCGGCGAGAAATTGTTGGGGATAGTCGGCGTTATAGGGTTGACCTTCGCGCAAGGTCCACGCCTCTACCATGCGGGCTTTGGCTTGCGTGTCTAGTCCGAGGATTTCCAACTCTCCCATCTTGTAGAGGTCGCCTTCAACGATGTTTAAGTCGTAATGCACGGTGCTTTTCTCTTCGTCGAACTGGGCGTCGGGCTTGATCTGAACCGCCATGTAGCCGCGGCTGCGGTAGAGCTTGCCCACATTATCGAGATCTTGGAGAAGATGTACGGCATCGGCGGGCTGGCCTGACGGCAAATGGATTAGCGGCGCGACTTCGGCGGTGGTGACGGCAGAGTTACCTCTCCAGTCGACGGTGGAGGTTGTGTACACTTTGCCCGGCGTTACCGGCAGGATGGCATCGACCTCGATCTCGTCGGATGCTCGCTCGTTCTCCGCTGAAGCAGGCTGCGGCACGACGTGCGCGTCGGACGGGCCGAAGGCTGCTTTCAAATATCCGCGCTGCAGGTAGACCGGCAGCAGGTCTAGCTTCGCGGTTGCCGCTAGCACGGTGCGCCCGTATTCCGCTCCCGTCAGGCGACGGGCGGCGGTGGTTAGCAGAGCAGCCTGGTCGGGTGAGGCTCCGGGGAACTCGACGTTGCGGATGCGAATGCTGACTTCTTCGACGTGATAATCGATAGCGTGAACGGCACCGCCGGATTCGTCACCCACGCGCAGGTAATCTACCCGGCCGGGAAAGTGCTTCTCAGTGAGGATGGCTTGCAGGGCTTCGGAAACCCGGTCGGGAAGATTGCCGGTTAACGGTAGCAAGTGCTTGAACAGCGGAACGTAGCGCTGGGCGGCGGCCTGCAGTTCGGCATCGGTGAACCAGACGAAATTCTCGAAGTGTACGGGTACCAGCTTGCTCTGGTCGATGTCGGTGAATTGCAGGTCGAGCTTCACTCCGGCATCGGAAGCAGAATAGGAATAGACGACTTCTTTGAACAGGCCGGACTCGCCGAGGCGCTGCACGGCCTCTTTGAAATCGCCGTCGGCGGCGTCCTGGCCGAGCTGCAGGCCGCTTGCGGATAGAATTTCTTTGTCGGTGTAACGGTTGGTGCCGGTGACTTTCAGGGCGATGAGCTTGGTGGCGGAGGGAGGCGCAGCTTTGCCGCGTGGAGCTGGTTTCTGAGCTACGCTAGCGGAAACAAGCAAAGAGAAGAAGAGAATCAAACGCGCAACCTGATTGATTACGGCCCGGATCACTTGGATCGCTTCCCGGGTGTGGCCGTGGGAAAATTCTTTTCTTTTACCGCAATTTCCATGAAGGCCTTGGCGGCGCGGCTTAGCGATTTGTCTTTGCGGAAGACGAGAGCCAGGTCGCGGCGAATTTGCGCGTCGGATAGCGTGATGGCTACCAAGGCCCTGGCGCGGATGTCTTCCTCGATATTCGAGCGCGCGATGAATCCTACGCCGACGTCGGCGGCTACAAAACGCTTTAGCAGTTCACTGGAGTCTAGTTCCATGGCGAGTTTTGGTTTCAGGTGATGGTCGTAGAACAGGGCATCGAGGGCGTCGCGAGTGTGGCCGACTTTGGGCAGGACTAGCGGATAGGTCGAGACCTCGGCTACGGTAACGGTTTTCTTCGCGGCCAGCGGATGCTGGGGCGCTGTGATGACGACTAGTTCGTCGCGATGAATCATCTGCGCTTCCAGGCGGTTGTCGGTTACGGGAAGCGAGACTACGCCGAAGTCGACTACGTTTTCGAGGATCGATTCGAGAATGCGGGCATAGTCGGAGCGTTTGATGCTTACGGCCACATTCGGATAATCGCGTTTGAATTGCGCGAACACCTCGGGCAGGATGTGCAGGCAGGTGCCTTCATTGGCGCCCACTACTATTTCACCTCGGGGGACGCGCTCGGTTTCGGCGATCTCGGTTAGGATCGTCTTGCGGCGCTCTAGCGTCTCCTCGGCATATTTGAAAAATAACTTGCCGGAGGCGGTGAGCGAGACTCGGCCTCCGGAGCGATCTAGCAGGCGGGCGCCTACTTCTTCTTCTAGCGCACGAATCTGGGAGGAGATGGCGGGCTGAGTGCGGAAACGCTTCTCCGCTGCGCGGGAAAAGCTGGAGAGGCGCGCTACTTCGAGGAAGATTTCTAGCTGATCGAAGTCCATGTTGGCGTCGTCAACACACTATAACGAGGATGACTTGATCGGCAAGGAGCTTCGAGCGGAAGTCAAAATCCCCGCCCTGTGGCCGCAAAGAACACGGACACAAGGACGGGGAACCCTCAGCCTAGACGTTGATTACTGCTACTAGCTCTTTCACGGATGCTGCGCTCTTGTCGAGGGCTGCTTTCTCTTCCGCGGTTAGTTTGATTTCGATGATCTGTTCGATTCCCTTAGCTCCTAGCTTTACGGGGACGCCTACGTACAGTCCGTGAATGCCGTACTCGCCATTCAGGTACGCGGCGCAGGGGAGGATTTTTTTCTTGTCTTTCAGGATTGCTTCTACCATCTCAGTCGCGGCGGCCGAGGGGGCGTAGTAGGCGGATCCGGTCTTTAGATATTTGACGATCTCGGCGCCACCGTCTCGGGTGCGCTGGACGATTTTATCGAGAACGGGCTTGTCGATCAGTTCGGTGACGGGAATGCCGGCTACGGTGGAATAACGGGGGAGGGGAACCATGGTGTCGCCGTGTCCGCCTAGAACGAAGGCAGTTACGTTTTCGACGCTCACTTTTAGTTCCTGGGCGATGAAGGCGCGGAAGCGGGCGGAGTCGAGGATGCCGGCCATGCCGATGACGCGCTCACGGGGGAATCCGCTGAGCTTGTAGGCGGCTTGCGCCATGGCGTCGAGCGGGTTGGAAACGATGATGAGGATGCAGTTCGGCGAATGCTGCACTACCTTGCCCACTACATCGCTCATGATTTTGTAGTTGGTGTTGAGGAGGTCGTCGCGGCTCATGCCGGGCTTGCGGGGGATTCCGGCGGTGATGACGACGATGTCGGAATTGGCGGAGTCGGCGTAGTCGTTCGAGCCGAGGATGGTGGAATCACGTTTCTCGATGGGCATGGCCTGGAGCAGGTCTAGACCCTTGCCTTGCGGAACGCCTTCGATGATGTCGATGAGAACGACATCGGCTAGTTCTTTCGATGCAATCCAGTGGGCGGCAGTGGCGCCCACGTTTCCGGAACCTACTACGGTTACTTTATTGCGCATGAATGTCCTTCCCTCAGGGGCTAAAGCCCCATTAGTTAGTGGCTCTTAACGGCGCGGCTGAAGCCGCGCCCCTTCAAAGCGAAAGTCAAAACCGAACAAAGTAAAGTCAAACCAGACAAAGCAAAGTCAAAACTGGACAAAGCAAAATCAGAAAACTGGACGAAGCAAAGTCTATAACCGGAACTTTCTGATTAGACGCTGGGTTGCCGCATCTCCGCGGCAGAGACGGGGCGAGCCCCGTCTCTACAGTGAAAGTGTGAATTAATCGGCTGCTACCGCTACGTTCATGTTTTCGATCATGCAGGTGGCGAACTCGCTGGTTTTTACTTTCTTGGCGCCTTCCATCAGCCGCTCGAAATCGTAGGTTACTTTTTTCTGCTCGATGGTGTGCTCCAGGCTTTGCTCAATCAGATCGGCAGCTTCAGTCCATCCGAGGAAGCGGAACATCATAACGCCCGAGAGAATCACGGAGCCGGGATTGATTACGTCCTTGTCGGCGTACTTGGGGGCGGTGCCGTGGGTGGCTTCGAAGATGGCGTAGCCGTCGCCAATGTTTGCTCCGGGAGCAATGCCTAAGCCTCCGACCTGCGCGGCGCATGCGTCGGAGATGTAGTCGCCGTTCAGGTTGGGCGTGGCTAGAACGCTGTATTCGTCGGCTCGCGTCACCACCTGCTGGAAGATGGAGTCGGCGATGCGGTCGTTGATCATCAGCTTTTTCTTCCACGCGCCTTTGCCATGGGTGGCGTAGATGGAATCGAGGCAGGATTTTACTTCCTTGTAAATAGTCTGGCGGAAATCTTCCTGAGCAAACTCGAGGCCGGGTTCAACGAGATTCGCATTCTGCTCGATGGTTAGGTTCGGATTTTTGTCTTTGTTGTCGATGATCCAGCTCTCACGCTCGGTGACAATTTTGTCGCGGAATTCTTCGGTGGCTAGATCGTATCCCCACTGGCGGAATGCGCCTTCGGTGAATTTCTGGATGTTGCCTTTGTGTACTAGCGTGACGGCTTTGCACTTGTTGTCGAGCGCATGCTTGATGGCCATGCGCACCAGGCGCTTGGTGCCGGTGACGGAGATCGGCTTGATACCTACGCCGGAATCGAGGCGGATCTGCTTTTTGCCGCCTTTCAACATGTCTTTGTTTAGGAATTCGATCAGCTTGGCACATTCGGGCGTGCCTTGTTCCCATTCGATGCCGATGTAAACATCTTCGGTGTTCTCGCGGAAGATGACGATGTTCATGCGCTCGGGATGCTTCACGGGCGAGGGGACACCGGAGTAGTACTTCACGGGACGGACGCAGCCGTAAAGATCGAGGATCTGGCGCAGGGCGACGTTGAGGGAGCGGATGCCGCCCCCGACGGGAGTGGTCAGCGGGCCTTTGATGGCTACGCGAAATTCGCGGATGGCGCTGACGGTGTCATCGGGAAGCCAGTTCTGGAACCTTGCTTTGGCTTTCTCGCCGGCGAACACTTCGTACCAGGCTACGGAACGCTTGCCGTTGTAGGCTTTTTCGACGGCAGCATCGAAAACGCGGACGGAGGCTTTCCAGATATCGCGGCCAGTGCCGTCTCCTTCAATAAAAGGGATGATGGGATGATCGGGAACGGTGTACTTGCCGTTGCTGTATTCGATTTTTTTTCCGTGGGATGGGACGGGAACTCCGTTGAACGATGCCATTACACTTGCCTCCAGAAAGGTAAAAGGAACCGGATCATTATAAATTTTAAAGGAAAGGAATGAAGGCTCGCCATCACTGGCAGATGTGACGGCGATCACAGGTTGTGCGCGTCGACGTGATTGAACGCACAGTTGTGGGCACGGTGGGCAGGCGGGGACGCCTGCCCGACAGCCGGCGAGACGCCGGCGCTACTTGTTTAACGTTCGATCTTTACTGACTTCAAGACTACGTCCTGGTTGGGACGGTCTTGACGGTTCTTGGGGACTTTTGAGATTTTTTCCACCACTTCGTAGCCTTCTACTACCTCGCCGAAAATGGTGTGCTTGCCGGTTAGCCAGTCGGTGTTGGCTACGGTGATGAAGAACTGCGATCCGTTGGTATTGGGGCCGGCGTTGGCCATGGCCAGCTTTCCGGGCTTATCGAACTTATGCGGCGAACCTTTGGTCTCGTCTTCGAACTGGTAGCCGGGACCGCCGAAGCCGGTGCCTTGCGGGTCGCCGCCTTGAATCATGAAGGCTGGAATCACACGATGAAAAATCGTGCCATGGTACAGGGGATCTTTTGTCTTCTTGCGGGTGGCGGGATGCGTCCACTCGCGCTTGCCTTCGGCTAGCTCGACAAAGTTGGCGACAGTCTTGGGGGCATCCTTTTCAAACAGGCGGCAAACGATGGTGCCCTCGCTGGTTTCTAGCACGGCGTAGGTTCCGGGTGTGCGGGTCATGGTCTCCTCGACATTTGTCTTCGAACTTCTGAATTTCTAAGCTTGCGGCAGAGCCGCGGCAAGCCGCGTCTCTACTACATCGGTTGCTGTAGCCGACCTATGGTTTGGCTGCATCTTTTGCCATGGGTGCGGCGGCGCCCTGGATTTCAATGTGTTTGATCTTGACGGGATTGACCGGGGTTTCGCCGTGCGTGGGCATGCGTGCGATTTTCTTTACCAACTCGACAGCGGCGTTATCGCATTGGCCAAAAATGGTATAGCCGCCATTGAGGCTGGGGTAGGGAACTTCCGTGATGAAGAACTGAGAGCCGTTGGTGCCGGGTCCGGCGTTGGCATAGGCAAGACGCCCGGGGCGATCGAAGGTGACGGCGAACGAGGTCTCATTCTTGAACTTGTAGCCGGGATCGCCGGTGCCGTTGCCAGCGGGATCTCCACCCTGAATCATGAATTGCGGGATCACACGATGGAAGATGGTTCCGTCATAGAGGGGAACACTGTGTTTCTTTTCGTGAGAGATGGGGCTGGTCCAATCTTTTGTGCCATTCGCGAGGCCAATGAAATTCTCGACTCCGATGGGAGCGACTTTCGGCAAGAGCGTGCAGTGCAGGTCGCCGGCGGTGGTGTGGATGATGGCAGTGGGATCGGCGGCAGCGCCGAGCAGGGAAGTGGACAGGATCAGGATCAATGTGCACAGCAGAGTTCGCATAAGTGCTCCTCGTAGGGAATTTGGCGATCTTTTTTGGCGATCTTTGATTGTACGACAATCGTTGCCACACAAGCATTCAGGCGCCTAACGCAATTAGAGCTTGCTGGATACAATCCTCAGCCGGTTGGTCGGTGTTGATGGTTGTCTTCGGATAGTTGATGGGCTCGAAGCGGGCTTTGACCTCGCGATAGAGCGCGAACGATCGGTTTCGCGCGGGGTGGGAGGGGTCGGGTTCTCGATCGAGACGGCGCTCGGCGGATTCGTCGGAACAAGTGCATTCCAGGATCACCCAGGGCTGAGCTAGTTCGCGGGCGAATTCGAGCACGCGGTCGATCTGGTAGCGGCGAGAAAAAGGGCGGCCGTCGAGAAAGACTTTGCGCCCGGGAGTTGATTGCAGCAGGTATCGGGCTGCTTGGAGCATGACCTCCATTACGAAGTCGTCTTGCTTGACGGAGTATTCGAGGTCATCGGGCGAAAACAATGCGGCGCGGATTTCGTCCTTCCCAAGGAGCGCGCCTTGGGTGCGGCGGGCTAGTTCGCGAGCTAGCATGGTTTTACCGGTCCCCGGGAGACCGGCCATTAGAACAATCAAAAGCGGCTCTCAGCTTTCAGCTCTCAGCAAAACCTTACCTTGGCATCGAAGAACTCGGAACTGATCTCATCGACATTTCTCGGAGCAGGCTGTGCGGCCCTCAGCGGCTAAAGCCATCGTCGAGAACAGGCCAGGTTATCGCAGCGGTGAACCGCTGCGCCACCCAAAAGCAAATGCAAAATAGAGTTTTTTCAACATTCTCAAGCCCTGCGCCAACCCTTTGCGAGACTTGTTCCAATTGTATCGGAGGAATTCGGGGCTCTAGTTGGAGGCGCCTATGGCTGCTACTGTGGTCGCGGGCGGGGTCGCGGGTTCTTCGGTTGGGAACGAGAAAATCGTCTGGGTCTGACGCCACTGACTGTAGCGGTCGGAAACCATGATGTGGAAGCACCAGTGGCGGCGTTCTTCCTCGGGCTCGACTAAGCCGATGGCGTTCAGATAGAACAAATAGCGTTCGACGAAGCGCAGCTGGTCTTTTGTCATGCCACGGCGCTGAAGGTCGACCGTGATTCCGGCGAGATGAGAAGACGCGGTGTCGCCATCCGCCGGGGCAGCATTCCGATTGTGACGGCGAAGCTTCTTCTGCACCTGAACGGTGCGGACAGCGGAATTCAGTTGAATTTGTTCGTGGAACTGACCGTAATAAACCTCGGAAAGGTCTTCGACGAAATCACGGGTCCAGGGACGACAATAGCGGCGCGAGGGATCAAGACTGCGCTCAATCTTCAGAGACTCGGTTTCCTTGATGGGCACGAGTTCCCCTGAGGCTTTAAGAGCCTCCAGTTCGTTGTCGTCTTGAATGCGGGGCAGATCGAGGCGGTCGATTTCTTCATTCTGGCGGAGGAGGGAATCGTGCGACGGGCGGAACATGGGGTTCCAGAGCATGCCGCGAAGTCCGCGGAAATGGAAGGCGTTCAGGATGCGGTGGTGGCGATGAGGGGTGACGCGGTGCAGGGCGAAGGCGTTTCCTGACGCGGCGAGTGTAACGAAGATGGCAAGCGCGAGTAGCTTAGACGCCAGTTTCGTCTGGACGTTCAGGCCTCGGGTTGTGGTTCGGCGCATCATTCGATTAGTTGCAACTGTTGAAAACTCCCCGCCTGTGGAAAAACCCCGTTTCTCCTAGAGGAGTTGCAATTGTAAATCAAAGGTGAATAACTTTGTGAAGCAATTCGCTGTAAAGCCCATTACTTAAGAGAGTTGCGGGTGGTTACCAGAACGAAACTCGCTGCCTTGACGGCCAAAATCGGGAAAAGGCCCGGTTCGGGAAAATGCGACGCTGGACTCTGAAATGCCTCACAACTTGTTGAAAAAATACCTTTCCAGCCGGAGTCTTCACCTCAGCGGCTAAAGCCGCTACTGATTTTGCGGAAGTTACGGTGCGGCTGAAGCCGCACCCTTTCAAAGCAAAATCAAAACTTGGAGTTTATTTCCTCTCATCTTCTACTTACGCAGCAGGTCGGTGAGGGCCTGGATCATGACTTGTCCACCGACGTTGGCAATTGAGGTGGTTAGGGGAATACTCTTGGGGCAAATCTCTACACAGTTTTGAGCGTAGCCACATTCCTGGATGCCGCCGTCGCCCATGAGGGCGGAGAGACGCTCATGCTTCAAAGCTTGGCCGGTGGGATGTGTGTTGAACAGGCGAACCTGGGAAATCGTGGCCGCGCCGACGAACCCAGTGGATTCGGTGAACTGCGGACAGGCTTCCATGCAACAGCAGCACGAGATGCAGTTGGATAGCGGATAGGCTACTTCCTGTTCCTGCATGGTCATGCGCGGGCCGGGGCCCAGGTCGTAGGTGCCATCGACGGGGATCCAGGCCTTTACTTTTTTCAGATTCTCAAAAAGCACGCTGCGATCGACGGCTAGATCGCGCACTATGGGAAATTTGGTTAACGGTTCGAGCTTAATGGGCTGGTCGATGTTGTCGATCAGGGTGGAGCAGGCCATGCGGGCGCGTCCGTTGATGAGCATGGCGCAGGAGCCGCAGATCTCCTCGAGACAGTTGGAGTCGTAGGTGACGGGCGTGGTTTGCTTGCCATCGCGGGTGACGGGGTTGGCCGCGATCTCCATGAGCGCCGAGGTGATGTTCATGTTCGGCTTGTAGGAAATCTCGAACTCTTCCCAGGACGCGCGCGCGTCGGGGGTTAGTTGGCGTTTGATTTTGATGAGGACGGATTTTGTGTTTGCCATTTAGCTTTTAGCCTTTAGCTCTTAGCTCAACCTTTGTCTTCTGAGCGAAGCGGAAGACCTGCTGTGTCGTGCTCGCGGCAAAAAGCAGGTCCTTCGCT
>JBAWFQ010000017.1:0-25017 GCA_049592035.1 Terriglobales bacterium | reverse complement strand
CACCCCCGCGTCTCTACCAAACTACTTCGCTACCGCTTGCCTCGAATCTACAAACTGCTGCTTCGCTTCTTTGATCACTCTGGACATCTCCGCTTTCAAATTGTCGTCCAGAATCTTTTTTTCCATGATCGTATTGAGCAGGCCCGGGTTCGTGGTTTCGACGTATTTATAAAGATCTTTCTCGAAATCGCGCACTTGATTGACCGGCATGTCGTCGAGCACTCCGCTGGTGCCGGCGAAGATGATCAG
The DNA here is from genome assembly GCA_049592035.1 of Terriglobales bacterium. Classification (GTDB taxonomy): domain Bacteria; phylum Acidobacteriota; class Terriglobia; order Terriglobales; family Acidobacteriaceae; genus Acidiflorens. The sequence continues at coordinate 24,768 of JBAWFQ010000017.1, read as the reverse complement.
AATCTGTTTCGAAAACGGGAGCGGCGAAAACTGGCCTTGCTTCAGGAGTTCGACCAGCCTTTGGCCGCGATTCAGCTGCGCCTGCGTGGCCTTGTCGAGATCGCTGCCGAACTGCGCAAAAGCCGCCAGTTCGCGGTATTGGGCGAGTTCCAGCTTGAGCGTTCCCGCAACCTGACGCATCGCCTTGATCTGCGCGCTGCCGCCCACGCGGCTCACCGAGAGTCCCACGTTGACGGCGGGGCGTACGCCCTGGTTGAACAGGTCGGTTTCAAGATAAATCTGGCCGTCGGTAATCGAAATCACGTTAGTCGGAATGTAAGCGGAAACGTCACCCGCCTGCGTTTCGATGACGGGAAGCGCGGTAAGCGATCCTCCGCCGTTCGCGTCGCTCAACTTCGCGGCGCGCTCCAACAAACGCGAGTGGAGATAGAAAACGTCTCCGGGATAAGCTTCGCGTCCGGGAGGACGGCGGAGCAACAACGAAATCTCGCGATAAGACGCAGCATGCTTCGAAAGATCGTCGTAGATGCAAAGAGCGTGGCGTCCTGAATCACGGAAGAACTCGCCCATGGCGCAGGCCGCATAGGGAGAAATGTACTGCATGGGTGCCGGTTCGGAGGCCGACGCTGCGACCACGATGGTGTATTCCATGGCGCCCGCATCTTCGAGAATCTTGACCACCTGCGCAATCGACGAGCGCTTCTGACCGACGGCGTTATAGATACAAATAAGGTTGTTGCCCTTGCTGTTGATGATGGTGTCGAGAGCAACAGCGGTCTTGCCGGTCTGGCGGTCGCCGATGATCAGCTCGCGCTGTCCGCGCCCGATTGGAATCATGGAGTCGATGGCCTTCAACCCAGTAGCCATGGGCTCACGCACGGGCTGGCGGTCGATCACGCCGGGAGCAAGGCGCTCGATGGGAATGAATTTATCGGTGGCGATGGGACCCTTGTCGTCAATCGGCAGGCCGAGCGAGTTCACCACGCGGCCAATCAGCGCATCGCCCACGGGCACGCTCATAATGCGGCCGGTGCGCTTGACTTCGTCGCCTTCCTTGATTTCCGTGTATTCGCCGAGGATGACCACGCCCACCTGATCTTCTTCCAGGTTCATGGCAATGCCGGCGATGCCGTGCGGGAAGCTGAGCAACTCTCCCGCCATGACCTTGTCGAGGCCATACACACGGGCGATGCCATCACCGAGCGTGATGACGGTGCCAACTTCGTCGACCGCGATTTTCGATTCGTAGTGCTCGATTTGCTCGCGGATTAATTGCGTGATTTCGTCTGCTCTGATTTGTGCCATAAATTCAGCTCTTGGCTCTTTTGTCGTCGGGATATTCTTTGCCGCGTCCCGACTGCGGCGGGCCTCGGGCTACGGGCTGCGAGCGAACTGGCTAGCTCGAAGCTCGCGGCTCGAAGCTCGCAGCCCTCAGCTTTCCACCAATTGCTCCCGTATCCGTTCCAACTGGCCCTTCACTGAGCCGTCGTAGATGGTGCTGCCCACTTGCACAACGGCTCCGCCCAATAGCGACGCATCCTGTTCGTAGCGCGCTCGAACTTTTTTGCCAGTCATTTTTGTGATCTCGGTTTCGAGCATCTGCCTCTCGGAATCGCCTAGTTGGCGCGCGCTGCTCACTTGCGCTTCCGCCAAGCCCTGGCGCTCGTCCAATTCCCGCTCCAGATGTTTCAGGATTTCACTGAACAGCGGCAGCCTTCTGTGATCGATGAGCACCGCAACAAAATTCCGCACCTGCCGGGTCGTGCCCAGCCGGCTGGTGATGGCATCAAGCACAGCGCGTTTCCCATTGCCGGGAATGGACGGGTTTTCCAGTACCCGCCGCAACGGATCGCTTTCTTTGAGCAGTGCCTCGATGCCGCGCAATTCCTGCAGCACCCCCGCCGGATCGAGCAAGTTGCTCTTGGTCATCGCGACATCGGCGAAAGCGCGGGCGTAAGTGCCCACAACGGAAGCCATGGCTAGCGGCCATCCTTTCCGCCGTGGTTGTCGTCGTCATGCCCAGAAGGACGCGAAACCAGCCCCGAGGCAAACGTGCGCACCAGCACCTGGTCGGTATTGGAATCGACGTGAATCTGTTGGCGAGCCAGCGCAATCGCCAACCCCGCTGTGTGCGTGCTCAGTTCGCGGCGGGCTTGTTTCGCGGCGGCGGCGATTTCCTGTTCGGCGGCCAGCACCACTTTGCGAACGTCTTCCTCGGCGGCTTTCTTGATGCGGATTTCCTCCGCGCCGGCTTCCTTTTCCGCCGTCGCCTGCATCTGTCCGATTTCAACATCCAACTGCCGCAGACGATTCTCAATGTCGGCTAAGCGGCGATTGGCTTCATGGCTGGCAGCACGCGCTTCTTCCAAAGCCCGCTGAATCGATGCGTTGCGATTGTGCAATACACCGGGCACAAACTTGCTCACGGCCCAGAAGACGACAACCACGATGATGGCAAAGTTAATCGCGGACAGGAGAAGATGCGTGGCATGCACGCTCCATCCGATCTTAGCCGCAAGCCATTGCACCGGCTTGGCGTGCTTCAGCTTTACGTTTTCTTCCTCGTCTTCCCCGGCCGCCTCCCGAGTCTCCTTAGCGAGTTCTTGCCCGATACTCGCGTGCCCAGCCGCGGATTGTTTTGTTCCACTTTCAGCGGCTGCGGACGTTTGCTGGGAAGGCTGGGCTGAGGGTTGCTCCTGTGCGACGCCAAGCCGAGCTGAAGGCAGCAACAAAAATGACAAAACGGCCAGCGTCAGCAGCGTGCGGAGAATGGCGAGCTGCGCCTTGGTTTTCATTCCCTGGAGCGTCATTGGCCACCGACCTGGCTCGGCGATGCCATGGGGCGCAGCACGGCGCGCACGATATCGGTGGCAAGTCGAGCCGCGTCCGCTTGCAGCTTCGACATGGCTTGCTGCTTATCCTGTTCGATGGCGGCGCGCGCCTGCTTAACCTGATCTTGCGCTCTATTGCGAGCTTCATTCACCGCCTGGGTGCGCGACTGCGTGTCCTGCTGGCGGCGGACTTCCTGGTTCTTGAATATCTTCTGGCGCGCTTCCCGCAACCGCTGCTCGTACTCGGCAGTGCGTGCCTCGGCAGCCGCGATATCCGCCCGCGCCTTTTCCATCGCGCCCTGAGTCCGGCTGCGGCGCTCGGCGAGCACGGCTGCCAGCGGACGCTGCACGATGAAAGTGTAGAGAATATACAACGTGGCCAGCAGGATGACGGTGGGTACGGCTCCGAGCAGTAGTTCGCCTAGTTGTCGGAGTGTCTGTTCCATTCTTTGATGATCGAACTGACGATCGTTTCCTTGCCGATTTGCCTGGCTGATTCCGATGGAAGAAGAGCCGTTTCTAAAACCAATAAAGGTAACATTGTGAAGATGAGGTGTCAATGACGAGGACGCATTTTACGGAAAATTTCCCACTCCTGGACTGCGGTCGGAGACCGGAAATTGATCCTTGACAATCAAGGCCGAGGGTTTAGCATGTAGTTATCACCTCCGATCCCAGTCCGGATCGAATGGGCCGATAGCCAAGGAAGTGTCACCGCTTCTTGGCTGGCGGCCCATTTTAAATTTCTGCCAAATTTCCTGCCAAAGAGGAACACTAGGGACGGGCGCCCTCGTGAGCCTGCCCTGAGCGAAGCCGAAGGGTCCAGCCGAGCAGAGCTCGGCAACTAAAAGTCAGCCGTAGAGACGGGCGTGCCTCGTCTCAGCGTGCGAGGAAGAACGCAGCAACCCGCGTCTCCACAACCAACGGCCGGAAGTTGTCCCCAAAATTAATGACGACGAATTGACACGCCCGTGACAACCGTCGGGCCAAGGTTGGCGAAAATAATCTGGTCAGCCTGGAAGTCTGGCGGGTCTGGCGGGTGCTACTCTCTCCACCCGGCCAGACCTTTTTGTTCGTGGGATGTTTGTGGGATGAGAAACGCATGCTGCGCTCGCGTAGATAGACGAGGGCGTGTGTCCCCACGTGCTTCTGGAACGATCTACCGTGCGGCCATGGGTTGGATCAGAGCCGCAATCTTCTCGAGGATTCGGTGCATGCTGATATTGGGATCGACGGCGGCATCGACTTCGTGGTGGTGGGTGCCGGCATGCATAACCAGAACCTTCGTTCCTGAGTGGGCCTTCTTGACCATGTAAGGCAGGTGATGGCGATCGTCCTTCGACAACGTAGCGCCAAGGATGACCAAGTCGAAAGCACCTTGCCGCAGGGCTTCCTGAACGCCCTGCCGATTGAGGGCGGTAGTCACGTGATGTCCGGCTTTGGTCATCTCGGCGGCTTGGCCCGAGAGCGTTTGTTCGTCGGACTCGCCGTAAAGAATATTGATGGTTGCGGTATGAGCAGATTTCTGAGCAGTTGCGGGCAAAGGACCCTCCTGGAACTCACTCGGAGCTTAACAAGCGGCGAGCACGCTTCCGAGGTCACGGAAGATCAGGGCCAGATGGCGATGTGAGGAGCAACGGGCTAGTCCCACGCTTTTCGGCAGCGATTACTGCGCCAACAACTGAGCCGCCCGCTGCCGCGACTGCGATATATCGCTCGATAGTTGCAGGGCCTGCCGGTAGGCCAAATCCGCGTCCTGCGCACGCCCGGCGTGATGGAGAGCGTCAGCCAGCAGAAGATATCCAACGTCGGTCGGATCGAGAGCGGCAAACTGTGCAAAGTAGCTAGCAGCGCGATTCCAGTCAGGGTCAGTCTGCGCCGTCTTCGCGGCGATCAGTCCCATGTCGAGAAAAGCGACCGGGAACGTACCCTTAAGTTTCAGGGCAGAATCGAAGTTCTGTTGCGCCCGGCCGTAATCGTGAAGCGCAAAGTAGACCGTGCCCAGATTCGCATAAGCAGTGGCACGGAGTTGCGTATCGGTTGCCAACTGCAGAGTCGCGTCATAGCGCACCGCAGCCTGCGCCAGATCTCCGTGCTGCTCAGCGTAAATTCCAAGATTGAGTTGGCTGGTCGGGTCCAGGGGTTCCAGAGCCGAGGCAGTTCGGAAGTGAATAATAGCTTCGTCGATTCTTCCCTGCCGGACCAGCGCGTTGGCAAAGTTATTCTCAGCCACGTAATTGTTCCGAGTGACAGCCAAAGCATGCGACCAAAGCGTGAAATCGTCATGCCAATAGCCGAGCTGAATGCGGGTAACGGCAGAGAACGCAACCAGGATGGCGAGCCCGGCCGCGGCCATATACCTCGCTGAGAGCTGCCGGGCGCTAGCCCACTCCGCAGCAGCCCAAACAACCACAATGAAAAAGCCGATCAACGGCAGATAGGCATAGCGATCGGCCATGGCTTGGTTTCCAACTTGTACCAAGCCAATCATCGGAACCATCGTCCCCAGATACCAAAACCAGCCCACCGCAAGATAGGGATGCTGGCGATATCGAAGCGCGACGTAAGTGACGGCCAGCAGAAAAATCGCCGCTGCACACACCTCCCACGCCGGCAAAGAATGCGGATAAGGATAAAGCGCCGCCAGATGAGATGGCCATATCGCTTTCTGAATATAACGCGCGTAGCTCACAATCACGTTTTCAAGCCGCAGCAGAGGAGAACGTGCGGCACTCGTGAGCACGGCGCCGCCGCCGCGTTGCGCGATCATGGTAATGACCGCACTGCCGGCCGAAAGCGCCAGAAGCGGGAGCTTCTCGACGCATAAAGTGGACACGGACTGCGCGCAGGCAGCGAAACGCGAGCGCCCTTCGTCGCGCAACTCAACATTGCCCGGAAAGCGCATTCTCCCCAGCGGCCAATAGTCGAGCAACAGAAGCAGCAAAGGCAGAGTAATCGCCATCGGCTTCGCCATCAGCGCCATGGCGAATAGGATTGCGACCAACAGATAGCGCGCAACGTCGGGCCGGCGTACGTACCCTCCGTAAGCAGCAATCGCCAGCAGGAAGAAGAACATGCAAAGCACGTTTTTGCGCTCCGCCACCCACGCAACCGATTCCACATTGAGCGGATGCAAGGCAAACAGCGCGGCTACCATCAGGCTGCGCGCGGTGTATCCCGTAAACCACTGCAGAATCACGAACAGCAGCAGCGCATTCGCGACATGCAACAAGAGGCTCACATAATGATGGCCCACGGGATTGAGCTGAAAAAACTGGCAATCCAGCGCGTGCGATAGCCAGGTGAGCGGATGCCAGTTCGCTTGCTCAAACGAAGTAAACGCCCATGCAACCGTGCTCCCGCGGAGACCCGCCAGCACCTGCGGGTTACCAGTCACATAACGGTCATCATCGAAGTTAACAAATCCGTTGCGCGAAACCGGATTGTACAGAGCGAGCGTGACCACCACCAGCAGCAGGCTCAACACAAGTTTGTACTGAGCGGGTGAACGGAAGATGGAGCGGAAGGTCCCTTCCGCCTGCGGAGACGCAATCGCCGGCTTGGTGGCAGCAACGGGCATGAATGGCTTTAGCTCTGCTTCCAAGTTTGCGGTAGCGCTGGCTGCTTGCAAAGTGAAATGTGATCAAGCGCGAACGTCGGGGAAACTTAAGTCATGCGGGAAAGATGCTAGCTATCTCTTCCTACCGGTGTGCGGCCACAGTAGGGCCGAAGGGGTAATGGTGCAGTTTGAAGCGGCTTTGAAAGGGCCCGGCTTCAGCCTTGCCGTAAACATCGCATTTTCATTGCGGCTTCAGCCGCTGAGGGACGGCAATTTTCAAACTGCACCACTACCGCCGAAGGTGCCGCTTGGGAGTTTGCCCGTCTGTTGCTATAGACTATTCGGGATCCGTCCAGTCCAGAACAGATGCCGACGTGCTCTAAGAGAGCCAAATCACCGAGGCAAGCCTGATGGGAGCAACGAGTCCGTACGCGGTGCCCGCTGCCTCGGGCCCCGATCAACCACCGTCCACCCCACGCGCCCCCGTCTCGGAATGGGTGCCCTTGGCCCTCATGGCCCTGTTTGCAGCCGCATTGCTGGTCTATCCGGTGCGACGGGCATTTGCCAATCTTGAGGTCAGCTACAACGAGGGCTGGAACGTCTATAACGCGGTCGCTGCCGATCATCATGTGCCCCTCTATGGCCAGAAATACGCCTGGACCACTGTCAATTACCCGGTGCTATCGTTCTACGTTATTGCGTGGCTGCATCGCATCGGACTCACCTATCTGATTGCCGGCCGAATGTTGTCTCTGCTCTCCCTCTTCGTCTCGTGTTTGCTGGTTGGCATGGTGGTCTGGAAGCTGACCCGCGACTATCGATCTGCTCTATTCAGCGCCTTCTTCTGTTCGGCCGTCTTCTGCATTGCCGCCAACGAGTACATCGGCGCCGACGATCCACAGATGTTCGCGCAGGTCTTTTTCCTGTGCGGTTTGCTTGTCTACATATCCGGGCCCCCGCACTTCTCCCGCCTGGCGCTGACAGCCCTCTTGTTTGTGCTTGGAGGCAACATCAAGCACAATCTGGTTGAGTTTCCTCTAGCGGTGCTCATCGACCTGGCGTTCGTCGGCAGGAAGAGGGTTCTGCAGTACCTGTCGATTTCGACTGTCCTCGTAGGTGCATCGATCTACTTCAATACCCTGGTCGGAGGCCCGTTTTTCCAGTCTGCGCTCCTGTCTCCACGGACATATTCGCTGCAAAAAGTCATTGTCCAATTTTTTTGCAACGGTTTTCCGCCCGTTCCACTGGCAATTTTGGCCGCTGCGGTCTGGAGCCGGGCAAAACTGAAGGATCCTAGACTGAACGATCAACGACTGCGCGTCCTAGCCATCTTCTTCTGGACCTCCCTGTTTCTGGGTTCCGCTTTCGGCGGTGGCGTCGGCGTCTGGGTAAATACTTACTTTGACCTCAACCTATCCATCTCGATGATTGTGGGCCTCATCCTGCATCAAATCGGGCGAGGACAAATAGCCAAGAGACACGCATGGCTGGCCGTTGGCGCGCCAGTGGCGTTGCTCCTGTCGTTTGTGCCTGCCTGCCTTGCCCGTCCGCCGCTCTTTCCCCGAGCAATTTCGTCCCTGGCCGAAAAACAAAATCAATTTGAATCCGAGGTTTCATTTCTACGAGCTCATCCCGGACCGGCGTTCTGCGTATCCCTGCTGCGCTGCTACGAAGCCGACAAGCCGTACGAGTACGATCCGTTTGGCAGTACCAACTTGATCAAGCACGGGAAGTTAGCAGCAGCAATCTTGGTGGATCGGGTAAACCGTGGCGAACTCGCCGCAGTGCAGCTTTGTTGTTCCATTGACTTCCTCAAAAAAGATGACGCCTTCACGCAGCTCGTAATCCCGCAGATGTTCGCGGCGCTCGAGATCAACTATGAATTAGCTCTCGCGCACCCGGGATGCTACATCTACATCCCCAAGAATGGGCGCGCTTCGGGATCCAACATTGCTGCGGCCCTTGCCACCGATGACTCGAAACCCCGGAAGTGATTCGTGTAAGATCACGCTTGAAGAAAAACAGATGTTAACTCTCTCGCACGTCAAGGATCTCCAGCCACTGCATGAAAGCCCGGGAACAAGCCGTAACCACACGGCGATCAATGCCGGTCGAAGTTCTCACCTGATCTGGGCTGTCCTCACAGCCTTGGCGCTGCGCCTCGTAGTTGTCGGCTTCGTCTACCCAGGCTTCCTGGACCCCGGCCGCGACCACTGGGAATTCGGCTACGAAATGGGAAAGATCGCTTATTCCATTGCCAACGGTCATGGTTTCGCCAATCCCTATTGGATCGAAACTGGCCCCACGGCAATGATCACTCCAATCTATCCGTATCTGATAAGTTCGGTTTTTTTGCTGTTCGGGGCCTATAGCAAGGCTGCGGCGTTAACGGTACTGGCTTTTAATTGCCTGGCTTCCGCCCTCACCTGCATTCCAATTTTCTTTCTGGCCCGCAACAGTTTCGGCCTGCGCACGGCCCGTGCGGCGGTTTGGGGATGGGCATTTTTTCCCTATGCGATCTACTTCTCCGCCAGTTCAATGTGGTATCACAGCTTCGTCGCCTTGCTTCTCACGCTGCTTCTCCTTATCGCTTCCTATCTGGAAAGCCGGACTCGCCTTTGGATGTGGGCGGGGTTCGGGTTGCTCTGGGGGTTGGCGGCGCTTACGACTCCTGTGGTCTTCGGCGTTCTGCCGTTTCTGGCCGGGTGGGTTTGCTATCGGCTGCGGCGCAGTGGAAGAAACTGGAAGATGCCACTCGCCACTGCCCTGCTCGCCTTGTTTGCTGCCATCGCACCCTGGCTGGTCCGCAATTATCGCGTGTTCCATCAGCCCGTGTTCCTCAAAGACAATTTTTGGATGGAGCTCTGTGTCGGTAATCTCGGAAATGGTCAGCATTGGTGGAACGATGCTGTCCACCCGGCGGCTAACAGCGCGGAACTCACTGCATTCCGCAACTTGGGAGAGATGGGTTACATGACCAGGGAACACCGGCAGGCGCTCGCCTTCATTCGGAACAATCCCGGAATTTTCGTATGGCGCACCCTACGCCGCGTCGTATACATGTGGACCGGTTACTGGAGCCTGAGTCCGGAATACCTGCGCGGAGAGCCACTGGACCCGGCGAATATTTTCTTTTGCACGACCTTTACGGTCCTGGCCATGACTGGCCTATACAAGGCGTTTCGCAGCTCTCCGATCGCGACGATGCCATATGCTCTCGTCCTGCTTGCGTTTCCTGTGGTTTACTACGTCACTCATTCGGAGATTTCCTATCGGCAGCCCATCGATCCGATGCTCGTGATCTTCGCGTCCTTCGCCCTCTTCTCCCGCAAGACACGTGTCTCCAGCGTCTGATTTCCTGAAAGCGGACGCGCCCATCTCCTGGTCGCGATCAGAAGAGAAAATCGAAGTCGAGCACCGCTCGCCGATCGTTGTTCCCAAAGAAAGTGCCATACTGCGGATCGGCAATGTTCGAGTGCACTTCAAGCGGGTTGAAATGGTCGGTAAGATTTCGCACCGATCCCGATAGCCGCACCGCATGTTTTGCGTTCACCTGGATATCTTTCGAAACGCGCAGATCGAAAGAAAAGTATCTCGGAAACCGATATTGCCAGCCGGAGGTCTCCGCCACAAGCTGTTGAAATACGTCGGTCGGCTGATATGGAAAGCCGTTACGCAGCTCCATATGAGGCGTTATTCTGAATTTTCGCGGAAGAGCAAACGTGCCCCACAGCAGAAACCGATTAGGAATCTCACTGGGCAAACTCGCCGTGAGGCTGTTACGCACCACCGGAAAAGGATAATTTCCCAGGTAGGAGTTGGCGTCGCTGATGTCCCCAAAGGCATATTGCCGAACGTATGAAAAGTAAAACTGGCGATTGGAAGCCGCTCCAATTCGCGCCGTAAACTCGGTTTGCCGCGTGTGCGCCGAGCCGGAGTCCCCCAGCACGAACGCATTCTGGCCCTGCACGACTTCCGGCTGCAGTGTGATCATGTTCTGTTCATGGCTTTGGAGGTATTTCACACGCAGCAGCAGAAAGCGACTCACCTCGCGTTCCAAAGCCACGTTCCACGCCACGCTGTACGGAGCGAAATTACCGCTCTTCTGCGCGCTATCGATAAACGGAAAATTCGATTGCGCCGCTTCCGCCGTGAGATTGATGTAATGCACCGGCGGTCCTGTCGGGAAGCCGAATGAATTGTAGGTCGTGATCGTTTGCTCGGGATAGCTGCTGAAGGCATAAACATCGAGCGGAACCGAATCGTAAAAAACGCCGATGCCGCCGCGCACCACCGTCTTCCCCATATCGGGAGTCCACTCGAATCCAGCGCGTGGAGCGGCGCGCGTGGTGTAGGTAATCGTCTGTGCTTCGAGGCGTAGACCGGCATCAATCGCCAGATGATTATTGAGCACCCAATGGTCCTGCGCAAACACAGCCGGCTCCAGGTCGGAAAGATCGTACGTTCCCGCACCGGAGAAATTGATCTGCTGCAAAAGATGGCCGCTGGCATCGTTGATCTCGACCGGGCGAGCGTCAAACTGGCCCACATTTTCGCTGTGCCCCACCACCGTTCCAAACTTCAGCATGTGCTGCCCGGCGAAGTGCAAGGTTCGCGGCGCCCATTCTTCAATCCACTCAAAGCGATTGGCGCGGCGCGACTCCTGGCCGAAGTAGTTGCCCTGGTTTCCGGTCGGAGTCAGCACCATCTCAGACGTTCCCTGTGCCGTGATATCGCTGCTCACCACCCTCGTCGATATCGTGCTTTGCAAAAGTCCGCCGCCAAAGGCCAGCCGATCCGTCAGCGTGCCCGTAGTCTCGTGGAAATCCCCGTTCGGCGTAACCGGTTGCGGATTGAAGTAATCCAAACCCGCATACTGCAGCGTATGCGGTGCGTAATGGAAGCTGCCCGTCAAGGTCTGGTTGGGGGAAACAATGGCGTCGAATTGCGTGAAGGAGTTGAACGCCTTCGAGGTACTAAGGCTTTGCGGAAACGGCAACGTGTAGACTTCGTTTTTGTTGAGCAGGTATTCGGCGCCTTCGAGGAAGTACAGATGGTTAGCGATCAACGGCCCGCTAAGATTAAATCGAGGAGCAGCATCCCGCATCCCTTCGAGGTGCCCGCTGCGAATAAAAAAATCAGGCAACGGATCATTCAGGCTGTAGCCCCACTTATCGCCGCCGCGCCGAGTATCCGCCGCGACTACTCCCGCTGTGAAGCGCCCATACTCTGCCAGGTAAGGCATCTCCGAAACTTCAACATTCTGCACGCTGTCAATCGGGACGCTGAGTCCAAAGCTCCCAGTCGCGGGATCGGTCACATCCACAGAATTAACCAGCAGCGCGCTATGGTCTTCGCCGAAGCCCGCAATGCGCACGCTCCCGTCCGGCCCGCGCACGATTCCCGGGATCAGCGGCAGCGCATCGACCAACGTAGCCGGGCGTAAGGGAGTGTCTTTAGCCTCCGTAGGAGCCAAGGTGTCGGGAGCGCTCGAAGTTTCAGTAATCGGATTCGACGCTTCGCCTCTGACTTCCACACGCTGTTGACTTAGGGCCGCGGTGCTCAGCACCACATCGACGTCAATCTCGTGAGCCGCATTCTCTTCCCTGACCTCCAAAGCCGTCTCGGTGGCCAGCGACCCTGTCTTCGAAATCTTCAGCGAATACATCCCCGGGAGATTGACTGTGAGCGTCGCCTTCCCCGTGGCATCGGTCGTGGAGGTAGCTACGAGTTTCTCGCCCAGAAGGACTTCAACCGCGGCATCGGGTGCCGCCTGGCTCTTTTCGTCAACCACCGAGAGGTGAATCACCCAGCTAGGTGTATCACCCGCAGAAGCGCTGCTCACGCAACAGATTGCCATCCATAGCAAAAATGCGCACGCGACCGCCTTGCGGAATACGACCGGCGCTGATCGCTGCCCAATACTGGCAATTTTCATTCGCATGCGAATGGCAGAAAGCAACATCTCAAGCTTGTGATCTTCGTCTTCGGAGCTGACAGATCTTCTTTGAGCCTACGACTTCGTCATTTGTCGCGCTCTCGGCAGGCCAGGAAAAACAAAGAAGAAGAACGGAATCGCGTCTGAGTGCAAGACAAATTACTGTAAACTATGATAATCAACTGAGTTCGATTGGGCAACGTTGGGCACATCTCTTAAGTAACTAGTCGAGGCCCATTTTGCCGAGCCCTATGCTGATGCCAAGGAAGGAATAGCCGATTCAAGAATCCGGCGTGCGTCCAAGCTCAAACCGCGAACGCATTCCCGATCTGCTGCAAGTTGTGAATTCCAAAATATTCAGGCTGGAAATTCTTGTGAACAACAGAGTTACCGAGTACTTCTTAGTTGCTGCGTTCGCATGTGGCGCGCGCATAACCAACACGGCAAAGACGTTGACCCTCGGAGCGCGAGGGACTCGATGATCCCCAGCATCCGCCATGTGGCGCTTGCTGTCGCGGCCATTCCGTTTATTTATTATCTGATTGCGCTGTACAGTTCGTGGCAATACTTTCGCAGCACCGCGCATCGGAAGGCGTCCAATCGTAACTTCACTCCGCCAGTGAGCAATCTAAAACCCGTTCGCGGGCTCGATCCCGACGCCTACGAAAACTTCGCCAGCTTCTGCCGCCAAGAGTATCCCGACTACGAGATCCTCTTCTGCGTCGGCGACAAGGACGACCCGGTCTTTCCCGTCCTGCAGCAACTGGTGCGTGATTTTCCCGAACGCCAGATTCGGATATTGTTCGGCTCGGGCGCCAAGGGAACGAACGACAAAGTAGTCAAGTTAGCGCTCATGGCCAGAGAAGCGCAGCACGAAATCGTTGTCATGAGCGATAGCGACGTACGCGTTGAGCCCAATTACCTGCGCACCGTGGTAGCTCCCTTGGCCGATCCCAACGTAGGAGCGGTCACCTGTTTTTACGTGCCCATCGAAGATAAAACCCTCACTGACAGTCTGCAGACGATAGGTATGTTTTCCGACTTCTATGCCGGCATCCTCGTCGCGCGTCAACTGGACGGAGTGAAGTTCGCCTTAGGTCCCACCATCGCCACCACGCGCGCGCGACTCGCCGGATTCGGCGGCTATGATGCCCTCAGAAACCGTCCCGCCGACGATCTTCTGGTGGGCCGCCTGATCGCCGAACAGGGCTGCGAAGTGGAACTTCTGCCCTACACGATTCAGACTGTTGCCGATTACGGATCGCTGAGCGACCTCCTCCACAAACGCCTGCGTTGGGTCGTAGTCATGCGTCACATGCGGCCCTGGGGACATCTCGGCTTACTTCTCACGCAGGGTTTGCCTTGGTCCTTGGCAGCAATAGCGATCTACCCCTCGGCAGCAGTCGCGCTCGGCTATCTCGGCGCGTACCTGGGGTTGCGGGTTGCCATGACCTGGATGATCGGCATTCACGGTCTGAAGCACGATGCGCTCTGGAAAAAGCTGGGCCTGATCCCAGTTTGGGACGCCGTGGCTTTCGCTATCTGGCTGGTCAGTTTTACGCGCAACACCATCCGCTGGCGCGACGGCGACTACTACATTCGCGAGGGCCAACTCGTGCCCGTGATTCCAGCCAATGCCGAGCCCGCGGCCTAACAGATTGCCGAAAAACTCAAGCTTCGTATCAGGGCGTCGCTTTAGCGATGCCGCAAGCTCTCGCATTTGAGCTGCCCTTTAGGGGCTGTACACCGAACGCCGAGTTTTTCAGCAAACTGCCAAGCCTCAGAGCGCCGTTTCGGTCGCACCGTGTCACAACGTCACGGGTTCTCGCGCCGTCCTGTGCTCCGGCAGGTTCCGCGTTTTCCGCCAGTTGACGCGCGGCAGCATCACGGCATTGTCGATCCGGTCGCGATACTTCAAAGCAACATTCATCAGCGAATCCAACAGCGAGTCGGAAAGCAAATGCGGCTGCAACCCAAGTTGAATCAGCTTCGAATGTTTCGCATTGTAATAATGCTCCTCCGCCTCCACGCGCGGATCGGGCAAGTGCTCGACGTTGACCGTCAGGCCCAGTTCTTTCCCCGCATGTTGCACCATGTGCGCCAGATCCAGAACTGAAAACTGTTCGGTGAACTGGTTGAACACCCGACACTCCCCGCGAGCCGTCGGATTCATGCACGCGATCTCAACGCACCGCACTGTGTCGCGAATATCCAAAAATCCGCGCGTTTGCCCTCCCTTGCCGTATACGGTCAGCGGGTATCCAATCGCGGCCTGCACGCAAAAGCGATTGAGCACGGTGCCAAATACGTCATCGTAGTCGAAGCGATTAATGAGCGCTTCGCTCAGGGCCACCTCATCGGTCATGGTTCCATACACGACGCCTTGGTTGAGGTCGGTGGCGCGCAAGCCCCAAGCCTTGCAGGCGAACATGATGTTGTGACTGTCGTGCACCTTCGAAAGGTGGTAAAAGGATCCCGGCTGCTTGGGGTACGGTACGGTGTCTTTCCGCCCGTTGTGCTCGATGGTGATATAGCCTTCTTCGATGTCGATATTGGGCGTGCCATATTCGCCCATGGTGCCAAGTTTGATGAGGTGACAGTCGGGCTGAAACTCGCGCAGCGCAAACAGCAGATTGAGCGTCCCCACGACGTTATTCACCTGCGTGAACACCGCATGTTTGCGGTCGATCATGGAATACGGAGCCGCGCGCTGCTCGGCAAAATGGATCACCGCCTCCGGTTCGAAACCCTGAATGACCGACGACAGAAAGTCGTACTCCATCACATCGCCAACAAAAAGTTCGATGGCCTCGCCCGTGAGCTCCTGCCAAGCGCTCAGGCGATCCGAAAGCGGGCGGATCGGCGTCAGGGTCTGCACCCCAAGTTCGTGGTCCCATTGCCGGCGCGCGAAGTTGTCGACAATCGCGACCGAATGCCCTTTCTTGGACAGATATAGAGCAGTTGCCCAACCGCAGTAGCCATCGCCGCCCAGCACCGCAATTCGCATGTAGCCTCCTGAAAAATAATTACCGGGAATTCTGTGTTCCCTACTCTACTGAACCGACCCCGCTTCGTACAACCGCGCCACCGTTTTAGCCCCCACAAGCGGCGCGGTCGATTCTCCTCCGGAAACCGTCAACGGAAGATTCGTTAAAACGACCTTGCCGCCGCTCGCCGCCACTACACTAAGATGCTCAGCGCCCACCAGCGATTCCAGTCGAGGCACCACATCTTGCTTGGCCGCAATATAGGCGCGTTCTGGCTTAAGCCACAGGTTCTTGAATTGTAAATCGTCGATAAACACATCTGGTACTCCGGGAGCATAAGCGCCATATTCGAGATTATGGAAGCGGCCGTTGAGCAGCAACGCGGTGCACCCGGTATAGAAAAAAATGGAAGAGAACGTGTAGTAGTGGTGATCGATAATCAGCGTTCCTTCCGGCGCTTTCAGAATTGCCTCCGCCAGCGGTCGCGACGACAAATAAGGATCGAACACAGTCATGGCAAGCCGGGCGGCATGGAAAAACAATATCATCATCAGCGCGGCAGCCAGAAACGCGCGCTGGCCGCTCAATTTCCACGTTGCTAACGCACCCAGGCAAAAAGCAATTGCCGCCACCAGCAACGGCACCCGAAGATACGCAAAAGACCCCAGAGTCAGATCCAACATGTGGCCCAAAGAAAGCGAATAAGCACCAGGATGGTGGCCGAGCGCCTGTGAAATGTCTCCCGGCGCGGGCAGGTTGCGGGTCAGTAAAAAGAGAGTTAGCGTTGCCAGCCCAAGGCAAGCCGCAAGCACTGAGAGCGCTCGCGTCCCCCGCCGTATCCAGTTGCTCTCCATCGCCATCGCTGCGCCCAGAAGCAGCGCCAGCGCGGGATAGCAAGGCATCGAATAATATTCCTGGGTAGTAGAAAAGGTAAAGAAGACCAGCACAAAGCCCGCCCAACAAAGCGCCAGAAGCCGCGTTCGCCCGGCGCGGTCGCGGGGCTTGGACCCGAACGAAAGTTTGGCAATGGCCGGAAAATAAACGCTCCAGGGAAACAGCCAAGCCAAATGCAGCAGCCAGAAGTAAAGCCGAGGCACGGTGTTGTAGTCTCGCGGATAGCGCAGATTCAGAAACCGCAGCAACTGCTCATTGATAAAGAAGAACCATAGAAACCCGTGGTATTCGCCCGGCCCGCTGTGTAGTGTGAAGGCAAAGTAAGGAGGATTCCGCAAGGTCGCCAGAATGTGCCAGGGCGCAGCAATGAGCAGCACGATCAGCAATCCGCTGATGGGACGCAGCCGCCGCCATGTGGCGCGAGAAAAGAGCTGCCGAGTTGTCGCAAGATAAATAGCGCCAGCCGCGAGTGGAAACAAAATCCCGATCAGACTCTTCAGCAAAAGCCCCACGCCAAGGCTCGCCGCCAGCACAAAAGCCCAAATCCGCGGATGCGGTTCCTCCTCGTCCAAGGCACGAAGAAATGCCCACATCGCCAAGGCGACCGTGAAGGTCAACATGACATCGGGAATTAAAATCCGCGTGAACAAAAACAGTCCAATGCATGTGGCCATGCACAGGCCTGCATAGAATCCAGCTTGCCTGCTAAATGCCCAGGCCCCAAACGCCATCGTCAACCAGCAAAGTGCAATGGCCGATAACGCAATCGGAATCCGCGCCGCCCAGTCGTGTACGCCAAAAATCTCGTAGCTCGCCGCCATGACCCAGTAGATAAGCGGAGCTTTCTCCAGATACACCACGCCATCCAGCCGCGCCGTCACCCAATCGCCCGAGTTCAGCATGTTGCGCGCGATCTGTGCCTGCACCGCGTCCACGTCATCCATAAGCGAGGGAGGAGAAATAATGCAGCCCAAATAAACGGCGCCCGCGATCAGCAGCACTCCTAGATACAGGTGCCAGTTTTTTCCTGTATCCAAACGCTCGTCTCCCGCGAGGCCGCGGCCTGAATCCCCCATTTTTTCATCCACAGAAACAGAACCATCAGGCCCCATAAGTGATATCCAACATTGACTCGTCTCTCCATGTGTTGGCGAATATAAGTCTCGATCGCATCCCGCCGGAAAATCTTCGTGTGCTCCGACGAATCATCCAGCAAGACCTCCATCATCAGCGGCCGCAGGCAGCCCCGAAGCCAATCATGCGCCGGAATGTCGAATCCAACTTTCTTCCGTCGAAGCACTGAATCCGGAAGTTTATCGCGCATCAACTCCTTCAGCAGAACCTTTTGACGCGGACCGCGAATCCTCAAAGATGCCGGCAGCGACGCAGCGAACTCAACGATCCGGTGATCGAGAAACGGCGGACGCACTTCCAGCGAATGCGCCATGCTCATGCGGTCCGCTTTGTTCAGAATATCGTCGGGAAGAAAGTATTTCTGATCGAACCACAAATACGGCCCCAGATCGTCGCCGCGCCCAGGAATCTGATCGCGCAGTTCGCTCAAGATGCCGTCGAGCGCGTGTGGCAACTCCAACCGCAGCAGATCGCGCTTTTGCCCTTCACTGAAGGTTCCGTTCCAGTAAACGTGCGCCCGCTCCGGAGTCAGCAACGAGCCTTCAAGAAATCGCTTCAGTTGATACTCAAAGCTGATTTTCTCGTCAGAAACCGGCCAGAGTCGCAACGCACGAACCGCGGCTTGGCGAGCTATTCGCGGCACTCGCCGGGCAACGGCAGCCAGCCGATTCGCGCGATGAGTAAGATAACCGCCAAAAAGTTCGTCCGCCCCTTCGCCACTAAGACTCACCGTGGTCTTTGTCTTGCTCAGCTTGGAAAGAAACCACACCGGAAGCGCTCCCGCATCCGCGGACGGTTCATCCGAGTAATAGGTGTAGGCTTCGATCGCGCTGCGCAGATCGACCTCAGGATTCAGGTCCATTTCCGTATGGTCGGTCTGGTAGCGCGCGGCAATCTCGCGAATATATGTGGTCTCGTCGAAACTTCTCCCGCGGAATGAAACCGAGAAAGTCTTGAGCGCCGC
The DNA here is from genome assembly GCA_049592035.1 of Terriglobales bacterium. Lineage (GTDB taxonomy): Bacteria > Acidobacteriota > Terriglobia > Terriglobales > Acidobacteriaceae > Acidiflorens. The sequence goes on along the minus strand of JBAWFQ010000017.1, from coordinate 6,461 downwards.
GCTGGATTCCGTTGCCGCGTAGTGCAAAATCGTAGAAGAATCGATTCCTCCGCTCAGCCACATCCCCAGCGGAACATCGGAAATCATGTGCTCGCGCATCGACTGCCGCAGAAGACGGTCCAATTCCTCTCGCGCCGACTCCAGCGTCCAATCGCGGACTTCAGTGACCGGTAAGCGCCAGTAGGAATCGAAGGAAACTCTCCCGTCGCGCCACTCCATCCACTGCCCCGGAGGAAGTTTTTCGATACCCTCAACCAACGTCCAGGGACATGGCACATAGTTCAACGACAAATAGCAATCAAGCCCGTCCAAACTCAATCGCCGCTCAATCTCAGGATGGATAAGAATCGCCTTCAATTCCGAGCCAAAGAACAAATCCTCTCCGCGCCGCATGAAATAAAGTGGTTTGATCCCCATGCGATCGCGCGCCAGTACCAGCCGTTTCGTGGATTTCGTCCAGAGCCCGATCGCAAACATCCCTCGCAAACGCGCAAAACAAGCCGTATCCCATTCAAGGAACGCGTGCAGAACAGTTTCCGTGTCGCAGTGGGAGTAAAAGCGATGGCCCAGCGCTTCCAGTTCGCGCCGCAGTTCCTGGTGGTTGTAGACCTCGCCATTGAACACGATAGCCACGTCGCCATCGTCCGACAGAATCGGCTGGTCGCCGTGGCCAAGGTCGATAATCTTGAGCCGCGTCGCGCCCATCGAGCACAGGCTCGACTCGAACACGCCTTGCTCGTCCGGTCCACGATGAATCAGCGTGGCCGTGGCGTTCCGAATGCGATCGGAATCAGGCACCCAATTTTTGTGGGTGAATCCAACGATTCCACACACGCGCGTGCACCTCTGTCGCTTTCTTGAAATGAGCTTGCGATTCTCCCGCAAAATGGGCTCGCGGAGACTTTGACTCCCCGGAACCAGGGCACGGCGCAAAGCTATTCAGGCGGAAAAGCAATCTTTAATCCTAACTATCTTTCTAATGTTGCACAACCTGACGATGCACAACCCACCGATGCACAATCCCGACCCACATTAGCGCCGGCCCACAATCACCAGCGCGACCCCGAGGCAAACCAGAAGCACGCCCGCCCATCTTCTAGGCGTCACTCGCTCGCCAAGAAAGAATTTGCCTCCCAAAGCGCCGGCACCATAGCTCAAAGCTGTAACCGGAACCACCACACTGACGTTTTGTCTCGACAGCACCGCGAGCAACGAGAAGAACGCAGTCGCCATCAGGCCCAGGCCGATCCACATCCACGAAACTCGCAACGCGCGTACAACCACCCTCACCAGCGCAGCCGGACGAAAATCCTTCACTTCGCCCACCGCCTTCATGGCTCGCGAGACGCATAATTCGCCCCCGGTGCCCGCACAGATCACTAGAAAATAGAAGATAAAAACTAGCATTCAGCTGTGCTCCGTGGTCCGCGGAGGCGTGTATCCCACTACCAATACGCCCAGGCAAATTATGATCACGCCCACCCAGCGCGTCGGCGTGACCACTTCGCGCAGCAGGAAGTGAGCCATCAAGGCAGACATGCCATAGGCCACCGACGAAGCCGGCTGTACATAGCTGTAATCCGCCCAAGAGAGCACCAGCATGTTAGCCGCAAAAAAGATCATGAGCGAGCCAATCCCCAGCCAAATCGTGCCCGAAGCAAGAACACGGGAAAGAACGTGCAGCGCCTCCGCGGGAGTCCCGATGCTCACCGCGCCGATGTGCTTCATGCCTTTGCCCAGCAGCACGTTCCCCAAGGGACCAAAGATCACCATGAAGAAAATCAAGAGATAGGTTTTGAAGTGCAGACCGCCGGAAGACGTCATGCCTGACAGGGACCTTCCGTCCGGTTGCAATCAAGCTCCATGTCGGACGCGTCGTATTTCATCGATCGCATGACGTACCATCTCCCCCGGAGAAATAATCTGTCGCCAACTTCACGCCGTAATTTCATGTTAATTGATTTTCCGGGTAAGCCCAAACGACCAAGCACGCCCGTAGTGGGTCAGCTTGAATTTGTTTTGAAAGGGCACGGCTTCACAGCTCCGGAAAAAGTCGATCTTGCGCTTGTTTTTGGGTGGCGCAGCGCTTCAGCGCTGCGGTAAGTGCATTGTTTTGAATGCGGCTTTAGCCGCTGGGGGAACGCGTCGTTCAAACTGACCCACTACCAAGCACGCCAGATCGGAGATCGGAGCACGGAACCCGTTCCATCACTCGTAGCGCAAGCTCTCGACCGGATCGAGCTTCGCCGCCCGCGCGGCGGGCACGGTGCCGAAAAGAATCCCCACCGCCGCCGATACGAAAATAGCCACAATCGCCGAAAGTCCCGAGATTGGAATGCGGTAATCGGTAAGAAAGCGCACGGAAAAAGGCAGCGCCAATCCGATAATGACCCCACCGATCCCACCGATCATAGAGATCAACACCGCCTCCGAGAGAAACTGAAACCGAATCTCCATATTGGTGGCCCCAATCGCCTTGCGAATGCCAATCTCATGAGTTCGCGAAGTGACCGACGTCAGCATGATGTTCATAATGCCGATTCCGCCCACCAGCAAGGTCACTGTAGCAATCAGAAGCAACACGAGCGTCAAAGCATTCGCCGTGCGGTCAGCCACGCTGAGCAACGCAGTCAGATTCTGCACCACATAATTCGATTCTGCCCGGTGCCGCGACTTGATCACTTCGCGAATTTGTTCCGTGACTGGAACCACGATCGAAGGATCCGCCGCCGAAAAGTAGATCTGCTGGACGTAGGGCGTATTGGTGAAATATCGGCTTACGCTGTAAGGAATCACCAGAGAGCTATCGGTGACTTCCGATTGTCCGAAGGTATCCACGCGCTCCCGAAATGTCCCAATGATGGTGAAAGGCAAGCCGCTGAGCTTAACCACTTTCCCGACTGCCTTATCCACCGAGCCATAGAGCTGCTGGGCAAGCTTCTCCTGCATCACGCCGACTTTGTTGCGCGCCTGCTCGTCTCCCGCGTCAAAGAATCTTCCCGAGACAATCACCAGATTGCGCACTAACCGGTACTCGGGAAGAACTCCAAGTACGCGAATATCGCGCTCCTTGCCATATCCGATCGCAATCCGATTATCGAGCGGCACCACGGGAGAAGCCGTCACCACACCGGATACGCGTTGCAGCACGGCGTACATGTCGTCCACCGTCAGCCGATCGGGCGTGGTGCCGTCGCCTCCGCCCTGGTACTCGGCATCGATCATGTTAGCGCCGATCGATTGAATCAGGTTCAAGACATATTGCTTGCCGGTCATTCCAATCGTGACCACGAGAATCAGCGATGCCGTACCCACCACCATTCCCAAGGCAGTGAGAGAGACGCGTACCTTGTTGGCACAGAACGTGTCATAGGTGAGCCGGAAAATTTCCCCAAACACCAACTTGGGGGGGTGGCTCGCCGTAGCCGCCGTAGTCGCCATACTGTGTCGATGCTACGCGATGCCCAAGAGTGGCGCAATTAACGTAGTGGGTCAGTTTGAATTTGCGTTAAAAGCGCACGGCTTCACAGCCTGCGGAAAAACTCTATTTTGTGGTTGTTTTTGGGTGGCGCAGCGCTTCAGCACTGCGGTAATTGCATTGTTTTGACTGCGGCTTTAGCGCCGCTGAGGGAGCAAACTGAGGCGCGCGACCGAGTTTTTCAGCAATCTGTTTAGCCGCTGGGGGAAACGTGTCTTTCAAACTGACCCACTACCGCAATTAACCAGGAGGTAGAACCGCTCATTCCACGTTGCTAAACAAATCACTCGGTCTAATTCGAAGCCCGCAGCCGCCGCAGCCGAAAGAACGTACCCAGCAGCCTGATTCCAATCCGAAAGATCCTCGCATTCGAAGTTCCGTGCACCCGCGGAACGTAGGTAAACGGAACCTCGATGATCCGTCCCCCTTCGTTGTGAATTCGAATCAGGATTTCCTCCAGCGCGTCATAAGTTTTCCCTTCGAACTCCACCGCTTTCACCACGTCACCCTTATAAAGTCGAAACCCGCTGGACACATCCGTGACCGGAACTCCGAAGCCAGCGCTAAAAAACCAATTCAGTACATTGCTAAGAAAGCGCCGGAAAAAAGGGGCCTGGGCGGCTCCCCCTTCGCAATAACGGGACGCGACCACCACGTCGACGCCCTCCCGGTTTTCCCAGAGCCGCTGAATAAATTTGGGATCGTGCGAAAGATCGGCATCGAGCGTGACGATATACTCCCCGGACGCAGCCTTGAAGCCCTGCTTTAAAGCAAGCCCATATCCCGCTCCCTGCTGCGGGAATGCCAAAGCGCAGTGGCGCTTGGCCATTTCCAGGGTGCCATCGGTGGAATCGCCATCCACCACGATGGTCTCCGACGATACTCCGATCTCCTCGAGTACAAAATCCAGGCGGGGAAAGAGCAGTTCCAGATTGTCTTTCTCGTTCCGCGTTGGCAGCAAGATTGTCAGCTGAGGCGTCGAGCCATTGCGCCCATTAGATTTGGCAGTGTCCAAAACCGATAATTCTCCCCCGCTTGAATTAGATCAGCATCAACATCCGTCGCGGCCAACTCCGCCCGGAACCAATCCCCTACAGATTCTCCAGCACCAGTTTAAGGTACTTCCAGAAGCTTTCCACCGAAGAAATCTCTACCCGCTCATTGGGACTATGCGGACTTTCGATGGTCGGACCAAACGACACCATCTGCATGCCCGGATATTTCTCCCCAATCACACCGCACTCTAACCCCGCGTGCATCGCGATCAGCTTTGCCGGTTCACCGAAAAGCTTCTTGTGCACTTCCTGAAGCTTGCTCACGATCTCGCTGTTCGGCTCCGGCTTCCAGCCCGGGTATTTGCCGCTGTGCTCCACCTCAAACCCCGCCAGCCCGCATACCGTAGCAACCATGCGCGCCGCAGCCAGCATGCTGCGCTCGATCGCACTCCGCTGACTGGTAACAATCTCCACCACATCGCCCTTAGTACTCACGGTCGCCAGGTTCGTGGAAGTCTGCACCAACCCGGCGACATCCGGGCTCATCGCCAGAACGCCGTGATGCAAGCTCGCAAGCAAAGCGACGGTTTGTTTCGCGTCCGCGCCGTCCATCACTTTTCCCGGCCGTTCGGCTTTCTCGACCGTGATCTGCAATCCGGAATCGAATCCTCCTAAGTCAGTCTGGTACCCAGCTTCAGCGCTGGCCACAAGCGATTTCAATTCCTTCTCGCGCGATGGATCGACGAGCACCACAGCCGCCGCTTCCCGCGGAATCGCATTCTGCGCGCTCCCTCCGTTGATTTCGGCAATCTCGATCGAAAGGCGATCCAGCAAGACCTGCAGAACCCCTCCCATAATCCGCAGCGCATTGCCGCGCCCTTGATGAATATCAACCCCAGAGTGCCCGCCTTTCAGCCCAGATACTTTGATGCGCCATGCCGATCCCGTACCTGCCGGACGAAGCAGGATTTTTCGGCGAGCAGTGGTTTTGATACCGCCAGAACAACCGATACAGAGAGTTCCCTTCTCTTCGTTATCCAGGTTGAGAAAATATTTCGATTTCAGCAATCCCCCCGGAAACGCAGCGGCACCCGTGAGCCCGGTCTCTTCGTCAATCGTGAAAACGAACTCCAGTGGACCATGCGCAATGTCCTTGCTCTCCATCACAGCCAGTGCGGCAGCCACGCCAACGCCGTTATCCGAACCCAAAGTCGTACCGTCCGCCTTCAGCCAGTCGCCGTCGCGCACCACCTTGATAGGATCGGAATTGAAGTTATGAACCGTTCCCTCGTTCTTCTCACACACCATATCCAAGTGGCCCTGCAACAGAGCCATCGGCGCTCCTTCGCGTCCCGGCCGAGCCGGTTTCCGGACCACAAGGTTGCCCACATCGTCCTGCACCGCTTCGAGACCCAGCCTTGCGGCCAGCGTGCGCACATAGTCGCGTGCCGCGGCCTCCTTGGTCGAGGCGCGAGGAATCGCCGCCAGTCTGTCAAAGTGTTTCCACACCGGTTCCGGTTCGAGGTTCAGAAGTGCAGCTATCATGACACGCTCCCTGGATTCCAAAGTCTAACAGGCCGCGGAACAACTTAGGTTGTGGTTGTGGTTTTGTTTTTTGGTCGATGGGTGCCCCATCCTTGCGCGTTTTTTTTGCGCAAGGGTGGGATTCCCCGGTATCGTCGAGCTAGGGATTTTGCATTCGATTTTGCATTTGATTTTGATTTTGGGTGGCGCAGCGGTTTACTGCTGCGATCACGGCCCTATATTCATCGACGGCTTTACAGATTGCTGAAAACTCAAGTTTCGTATCAGGGTATCGGAGCGATGCCGCAAGCTCTTCAGATTGAGATGCCCCTTTAGGTGTGGTGTGTCAAGAGGTTGTTGACATCGAGTCCGGAACGGGTGATGGGTGGTTTCTGATTGAGAGCAGTGTGCGGTCGGTGCCAGTTGTACTGATGGATCCAGGGGGCGAGATAGCGCCGGCGTTC
>JBAWFQ010000016.1:0-15771 GCA_049592035.1 Terriglobales bacterium | reverse complement strand
GGTTCCTGCCGACGCTGGTGAGAAAAAAGAGCCCGACCAGCTTGTCCGAGAGATTCGCGAGCTTCGAAAAAGCGCAACTTTGGGAAAGATCACTATCCGCGAGCTGATCAATGAAGGCCGCCATTATTAAGCGAATGGTTCTGGATGCGTCCGTGGCCGTGGCCTGGTGCTTCGAGGACGAGAGTACAGGTTTCACCGAAGGTGTTCTTGATCTCCTTTCGACCGGAACCGAGGTGCTCACCCCTGCCATTTGGCCTTTTGAGGTTGCGAATGCGTTGCTAGTGGCAGAACGACGCAAGCGCATCACGGTGGCACAAGTTACGGCGTTGCTTCAGCGAATGGCGGGGCTTCGCATCTCGGTTGACCCAATCCAATCCGGCACAGTTTTCAACCAAATCCTTTCCGTTGCACGTCAAAACGACCTAACCGAATATGACGCCGCTTACGTCGAACTCGCCTTGCGCGAAGGGCTCCCCCTGGCCACTCTGGACAACAAGTTGCGGCGCGTCGCCACCCGGGTCGGCATAGCCCTGGTCGCCACCTGAAGGGAGAGATGGGCGAAATGCCACACTGCAGGAATGCTCGCCTCGAGCGCGGTTCCAGCTAATTCTGTGAGCGCCATTTCTATTGTGTAATCCGGCGGAAGAGCCAAGCGGGCCGGGACCCCGTTGTTTGCTGGAATGACTCTTGGAACAAAGGCTACGTCGCGCCCAGACGGGAAGCTCCCTTGACTCCGCATTAAATACGCGCTACACGTACTTTACGTGTAGCGAGGAGGCAACCATGCCGACTTCACGAAATGGAGAAAAGCAGAACATCACGATAAGTCTGAGTCGGCAGTTGATCAAGAAGGCCAAGATTCTCGCTGCCCGACGTGAAACTTCGATCAGTGGTCTCCTTGCCCAGGAGATCGAGTTCCTCGTCGGCGACGAAGAGGAGTACGACCGCGCCGAACGGCAGGCTAGGGCGCTTCTCGACAAAGGTTTTCATATGGGCGGAATGATCCGAGCGGGTCGGGACGAATTGCATGAGCGATAGGACTTTTGTCGATACGAATGTGTTGATTTACGCTCACGACGTCGATGCGAAAGCGAAGCATGAAGCCGCGAAGATTGTTCTCCACGAGCTGTGGAGCGAACGGACTGGCATGGAAAGTGTCGAAGATCTTCCTGTGCAGAGCGCGAGCCTAATGCTCCGCTACAGGATTATCGAGGAAGCCCCGCTTCGGGATGCGCACTGCCAGACTATTGCCCCACTTGACCATCTGAGCTTTCATAACCTCGCTCCTTGTCTATTGGCATGACGCGCAATATACACACCACGAAGTCGTCGCCGTCCCATCTGATCCTCTGAACCTCGAAAGATAGAGCAGAGTAGAGCGCAAATAAACCTCCGTGCCATCGGTAGAAGAATAAGGAAGCTCAGGTACTTCAGCGCGAAACAGGCCCCACTTCGCACGCCGTGTCGGCGTCACGCAAAGTCACCTGTCAACCAAAACACTGGGCTCAAATGAAATGGGGTACGCCCTTCGCTAACCGGTCGATCGGTTGGCTTCCGCCGCGCTGGAAAAGCCTGTTCTCCAATGGAGCGACACAAAATATTTTTATGACCAGCGGGATGGTCCTATGCGACGCGAATGTTATGAGTCGCCGTTCATTATTTTGCCCACTGGCTGGGGTTTAGAACCGTTGTAACCTGTCTACTTATCGCAATAGAGCTGTCAGTTAAAGTGGTCGCGGCGAGTTACAGATGGCCATTTAGCAGAAACTTTTAAAGGAGACCTAGCATCACAAGAATGGCAGTTACATTACTCAAGCGAGGAGGGCAACACGATGCTAAACGACACCACCAGTAAGTCCATTGCGAGTTCCAAACTAACGGGAATTGATCCCGGTTCAAAAAAGCCGATCGCGTCTTCCGAGGTCGAGGAAATTGAGTTAGGCATAGATCTGGCCGAGTTCTTACCAGCTTGTAAACCCGGCAAGTCTGAAAAGCGCGCCATCGACGAAGCGGCAGATCTTGAACTGGGGAGAGATAAATCTAATGGATCCCCGGAAGAGAGGAAAAACCCGGATGCGTTGCCGCGCAGAAATGGACCAGGTCTCTTCCTCGTACACCCAAAATCTGTCGAACCAGGCATCGTTAAGCAGGTTTCGGCGAGGAAAAGCGAAGCGAGTCGCCAGAACGGGAAGCGTTTTTCTAAGGGGCCAACGACGGAGCGCGGAAAAAGCAACTCGCGGAGAAATTCTCTCAAGCACGGTCTGTTGGCTCGCGCAATACCGCTGCGAAATTTGCCATTTTACAACCCTAAAGATGAAGTGGAGATCAAGAAGCTTATGCGTGACCTGTGCATGGAATGGAAGCCGCAAGGACGGACTGAGGAAATCTTGGTAGAAGAAATTGCTTGGAACTACGTCCAGCTCAGTCGTCTCTGTCGTTTCCAGGCAGCTGACGCTACGATTGCCATGAATAAAGAGTTTTGTGTGCCCACCATCGAAGAAAAGAAGATAGAGACTCCATTTTTGAAAGCCGAAACCTCACGAGTCGAGTTATATCAGATTCTCGCTGTCGCCGAAGACATCCCTCGGACCGACGCTTCGATTTCTTGGGGCTTAATGGTGAGGATTCATGACTCCATATTCAATCATGAAAAGTGGAACGCTCTGCAGAGGTTATTCAAGATTATCAATGCGAGGGCCGCTAATTTGGCAGCAAGCGCAAGCAAATGGGACCGCGAAGTGAGAGAGAAGTTTCTTGCGACTCTTATTAGTGCCGTATTCGAAACCCTCGACGCAATAGATGCAAATCTAGATAGGCCTCATCAATTGGCGATAGCTCGTTTCGAGCAGCACCTTCTACCCGAGGAAGGAACTTTTCGGAAGATAGTCCGATATCATCCGATGCTAAATCGAGAACTGCATCGCTGCATCGATCAACTGGAGCGCCTGCAAGCACGGCGTCGGGCGAATGAGTATCGCGATTCTGAGCCAGTTGATGAGTCCTTGCCGGGTGACGGAAAAATCGCCGCCTGAGTTGTAGTCCTGTCATAGGGAGCTTTTGCGAATCGACCAACGGTTTGTAAGATGTGCCGATAGACCGTTTGCGCGGCCAACAGAAAGTGGCAGGCAAGTCGCGTAAGGGCGAAATAATAAGCCAGTCCTGTTTTTTTGCTCCCGCCAGCTCTGGTCGAAGTTGGCAGGAGAATTCGTGCAGATCTCTCACAGCGCCGCCGATCGTTCCACCTTCGTCAACCTCGCCGCCATCCTGAGGGCCCTGCAAACAGCATTCCCGATCGCATGAAGAGGATATTGAGATTCGCCTTATATTCGCCTAATATCCAAGTGGGCGCGAACGTTTTCCATCTTCGATTTGTCTTCGATCGCCGGCATTGGTTTCTTGAATAGCAGGGCACCCAGCCACAAATCTGTGCAATCCCTCTCAAAAAAGAGATTGATAACAAATCACTTGTTAGCTTCGTTTCGCAAAAAAGAATGCAAGTCTATAAGGTGACATAATCCGTATCGGCCCTGAACCAAGATCAAGAGGAGAGGAATCGAACCCAGCGGAAGGACCTGCAAAACTAGACCTGATCGCCGTGAGAGTTCTCGCCAAGATTGACCTGAGAGAGCCTCCGGGCGGTCTGTGGAAGCGATGATTAATTCTGTTGACAGGTCCGCCATTCTCTGGGAAGATGCTCCGGCTTGATTTGAGCGTTTTTTGATGGACTGGAAGGATGGGGAATGTGGGTCCCCTTTCCAGGATTTTTGGCATTCCTGTTCCCCCGCGCGGATGCCGAGCGCCGAAGCAGAACGATCCCAGTTTTGATTTCAGTTGATCCCAGATGTCCACGACTGTCCAATGTCGCGAAGAGTCCGCTTTGGACGTGTCTAATGGCGGTGCCGTGGACCTTGTCCGGCCCTAGGTTCACGCGATGACATCCACGCTCAAACCGAGGGCACGACTAGTAAAACCAGCACGCACTTGAGAGGGAGAATTGTTATGAAGATCCGAATGACGAGATTGATCATGCGCGCCGCGATCGCGGCCATGGTGGTCGTTGCAGGGAGCGCCGCCTCTTGGGCGCAAAGCTGTCCCACGTCTCCCCTCTATTCGCCGGATTTCACAGCAAACCAATCTTGCCTGACGCTGAACGGCAATGCCTCCTTCCCGGCCCCGACTGGCAGCGCCGCGACGATAACGTCGTGGTCCGGCGCCGGCGGTATCGTTACCTTTATAGCACCCAACTCCTTCACCGCCGGCGAGCCGATTAGTCTTTCCGGCTTCGTCAACTCGACCTTCTTCAACGGTCTTGCCTTCCCCGTTCTCGGCACCGGCCTCAGCAGTACTCAGTTCGAGATCGCTTTCTCTGGTTACTCGGGTTCGACCGATACGGGTACCGCGACGCCACTAAACGTACTGCAGCTCACCCCCTACACGACCTATCAGGCGGGGTCTGCCTGGTACAACACTTCGGAGCCGGTTGCCGGTGGATTCTCCACCACGTTCACGTTTCAGCTGAGCGGGGCGGGCTCATCCCAGCAAGGTTATCCCAATGCGGACGGCATTGCGTTCGTGATTCAAAATTCGGTGCTGACTGCCCTGGGTCCTTATGGTTGCGGGATTGGATTCGGTGACAGTTCCAGTGGTTGCGCGCCTCCTACTGGTGGCATCCCGAACAGTCTAGCCGTAGAGTTCAACACCTTCTTCAACCCCGGTGTTGACCAGAACAACAACAGCGTCTCGATTCAAAGCAATGGGACTAATGCGAACTGCGTAGACCCGACCTGCACTCTTCCGGGGGGGCTTAATTACAATCTGCCGGTCACCCTGGCGGACGGGAACATCCACACGGTGACGATTTCATATGCGCTGCAATCTACACCGACGGAATCGAATTGCTTCGTGAGTGGCAATCCCGGGCCGTGCCTCGATGTCCTCGTGGATGGCAATGACTTGTTTCCCGCCGGCGTCGCGGTCAACCTAGTTAACTTGCTGAGTCTGATAAACAACAGTACTGCCTGGGTAGGATTTACGGCGGCAACGGGCGCCGAGTACGACAGCCAAGACATCCTGAGCTGGACATTCTCGCCGCTAGCCCAGTCCCAGACTTCGTCGGTTACGCCAACAACTCCGGCCGCCTACAGTTACAACGGCGGCTGCAATTCCAACGGCAGCGGCTGCACAAGCGGCGGCTTTAATAACACTGTGGGGGAAAATCCCGGATCCAGTCTGACCATCAACAATATGGTGCTCACGCCCATACCGATAATCGCTGGCTCAGGAACGAATGCTGAAGAAAATCAAGCAGCCTGCAATGTCATCGTGGATGCACTCAACCCCAACACCAACACTTCACCCTTCGTTGACCCGAATTCCAACCCGCCACAGACAGCTCAGTGCTTTGTGTATCAGAACGCCGGCGGTACGGGTTTCGACGCGCCGCTGATGTTCTCCGTCACATGCCCTCCGAGCGGGGTGTGCGACACGACCCAAAATCAATTTTATGCGGCGCTAGCGTCCTATTTTAATTTCACTTGCACGGAGAACCCACCTCTCATCGCTCCCACCTGCTCACCTGTAAGTTCGCCGTCCAGTTTCGGCAACTTCGCAAATCCGACGTCAACCACGGGCTACCCAGCCGTTGGCTTTCTCCAGGGCACGACGGGCCCCGATCCGAACAACCCCTGCGACCTGCCGGGCCCTGGCGCGCTACCGCTGTTCCAGACCAACCAGGTCGCCTCCTTCGTTTTAGGAGATACTGGCTCCGTTCCGGTTAAGGGCGGCAGCGGTCTTTTGACTTCGTGCTGGGTGGCAGTGTACGACACGCCGGGTGAGATGCCGACCGCTGCCGTCACATCAGGAACGAATGGTTCCACCTATCAACAGGGCTCAGTGGTTAACGCGAACTACGCCTGCACCGCTGTGAGCACCGACCCCGACAGCATCCTGGACCCCAACGGTTACCCTGCAGCCGGGCCATATTTGACGGTGAGTACCTGCACCGCGACCTCCGGTTTGACCGCAGGCGGAGGGTCACCGACAAGCAGTTCATGCATTGCTGTCTATCCCCCCGCGCTCAACTCATGCTCTGGTGTGATCAATCTCGACACGAGTGAGACAGGCCCGCATACCCTCACTGTAGACTCACAGGACTCCGCAATGAGCACTGCTGTTTCAACGGTGACTTACGACGTGCAAGGAAGTTCGGGCACTGCGGTCACCTCCAGCGCGAACCCTTCCTTCTATGGCCAATCTGTTACCTTCACCGCCTCAGTGGCGGGAGTGACTCCGACCGGGACAGTGACGTGGAGTACGGGGTGCGGCACGACCACAGTGACGGCAGGCGTAGCGAAGTGCTCCACCTCCGGCCTCCCAGTGGGCACCGACGCAGTTACAGCCAGCTACTCGGGCGACGTCAACAACGCCCCAAGCATTGGGACGCTAGGCGGCGGCGGCCAAGTGGTCAACCTGGCTAGCACGACCACGACCGTCGTTTCCAGTCTGAATCCGTCGGTTGCGGGCCAATCGGTTACCTTCACTGCGACCGTGAACGTGACAGCGGGACAGGCAACTCCGACTGGGGCAGTGACGTGGAGCTCGAATACCGGATGCGCGGCTGGTTTGACGTGTACCACCTCCAGTCTCGCAGTGGGTACCGACACGGTTACAGCGACCTATGCGGGCGACGCCTACACCAGCACAAGCAACGGTTCGGTGAGCGGCGGGCAAGTGGTCAGTCTCGCGAGCACAACCACCAAAGTGAGCTCCAGCACGAATCCTTCGGTTGCCGGCCAATCCGTTACCTTCACCGCGACCGTAGCGGTGGTAGCACCGGGAGTGGGAACTCCGACCGGGACAGTGGGGTGGAGTTCGAATACGGGATGCGGCACGACCGCGGTGTCGGCTGGCAAAGCGACGTGCACCACCTCCAGCCTCCCAGGGGGTACCGACACGGTTACGGCAAACTACAATGGCGACGCCACCCACGGCACAAGCAACGGTTCGGTGAGCCAGGTGGTGAACGCGGTCCTGACGGTCACGCCAATGAGCCTGACTTTCGGCACAACTACGACACCATTGTATCCGGGGCAAAGTGGACCCTGTTCACCCGCCGACAACTACTGCGAGGTCACGGTGACGAACCCGGGGTCTTCGTCGATCAAAATTTCGAGCATAACGATCGGCGGTACCAACAGCAATTACTTTGGCGACCTCGGGTTCTTTTGTAGTGGGTGGGGGCCTAAGGGGGGCACACTGGCTCCGGGGGCGAGCTGTCCCATTTTAATCGACGCCTGGCAGGTTCCTGCGCCCGCAGCCACCTCCGAAAGCCCCTTCATCGCGACAGCCTATCTCGCCATTACTCCCCAAGGAGGGAGCGCGATAGACGTGCAACTGACAACCTATGTGATCAATCCGGTCGCAAGCTTTAGCGCGACCGGCTTAAGCCAAGGCAAGCTCACCTTCCCAACAACAACAAAGAACAATACCAGCACCGTGACGATCACGGTGAAGAACACGGGCACCACACCGCTCATTTTCTCGAATCCGGCGATCAGCGGCGTCAGCGCCCCGTTCTCGGCAAGTGCCATTTGCTCTGGCGAAACCGTCCAGCCCAATGGCACCTGCGGGATCACTGTCACGTTTGCTCCAACCGCAAATGGGACTTTTACCGGCACCCTGAAAATTACGGACAATGCACAGAACAGTCCGCAGCAGATCTCGCTGTCGGGCACCACATAATTCTGATGGGAACGGAGGCGTAGGGAGACTGTGCCGAGTTCTCACAGAGGTGGCCACGAGCTCCTGGTACAGCACAGCCATCAGGAGCTCTTTCGGGAGGGTTGGCCGGCAAGGAAGCTTTCTCTTGAGAACGCGCTAGAACGCTAAGATAGGATCAAAGGCAACTGAGAGAGTCCAGTGCCGGTGAATTCCGGCACTCTTTTTTGTGGAAAGCCGGAAAGCCCGGCGTCCTGCATGGCCCAAGTTTGTTGGCTGAGAACTGGGCTTCCCTCCGAGCCGAACGGGCGTCCCTCCAGCATCTACCTTATATCTCGCTCTTAGCTTTTCCCGGCTTGAGACCAGTGGGTGGAATCTTCATACATGAGTTTCAGGTCGGAGCGCTGCAGTAACTTCTCCGCCCCGGCATCTTTTCTCATCGCATCCAGCGTGCGGATAACCGAGCGGTAATTATCCTGGGCTTCTGTATTGTTGCCGGAATCTCGTGTGATCGTGGCTAACAGGTAGTGCGCGTGTGCGCTCAGCGGCTGCTGTCCAAATTTGTCTGCAAGCAGCAAAGCGCGCTGCAGCTCCTGGCGGGCGTGGGTGTAGTCGTGGCTTTGCATCATCGCTTCCGCCATGAAAATCGAGCACTCCACCGAAGAGTATTTCAGGGTCAAATCATCCGCCTGCTGAATCAGCTTGCGGAGGTCTGGAATGGCTTGGCGCCCACGCTTTTCGCGGACTTCGACTTCGGCCAAGCCTATTTTGGCGAGCAAAATCTTTTGCGCATCCTTGCTGCGTTCAGCAGCCTGCAACGACTGCTCATAAAGGGAATGAGCCGCCTTGAAATCTCCCTGATAGAAGAATGCGTCACCTTGGAATGCTAACGTCTGCGCAATCAATCCGTCGTTCTTCTGTTCGCGGGCTAGGCTGAGTGCTTCGTCCAAAGAGCCCTTGGCTTCGTCTCCGCGCCCGGCGAGGATGAGCGATTCTCCGTAGCTCCCGAGAATTTCAGGCATCCAAAAGCTCTTATCCTTAAGATCACGCAGGGCCTTGAGAGCTTCCCCCTTGGAGTTGACTGCCGCGCCGAACCGTCCCTGATAATCAAACAAACCACCCAAAGCGTAGGACACCAGAGCCGTACCCTGTGGGTCGTTCATGCTGCGCCGCAATTCCAGCGCCCGCATGTAGTGGGAAATGGCCTGATCGTACTGTCCCATACTCGACAGGACTTGACCCAGGTTCTGAACTGCCTCGACGACCCCCTCTGGCACTTTCGATTTTTCGCGCAGCTGCAGAACCTGCTGGAAGTAGGTGAGAGCGTCATCGTATTGACTTTTTTCGGAGTACACAGCTCCAATGTTGTTCAGACAGGTAGCCTGCAAACTTTCGTTGCCGATGTCGCGCTCCAACTCCAAGGCTTCCTTGTACATCTTGAGCGCCTGATCGTGGTCACCGCGATCGTCGGAGAAATTGCCCATATCGATCAGTGTGTCACCTAGGCCGCGCTTGTCGCCGATTTCACGCCGAATCTGCAGCGCCTCCTGGAAGTTGGACAGAGCATCTTTGTTATTGCCGAGCGAAGCCTGGGCCCTGGCCATCGTGTTCAGGCTGAGGGCCAGACCACGCTTGTGACCGAGCTGACGCCAGATTGTAATCGCCTCCTGTTCGTTGCGTAGAACCTCCTGAGGCTTGCTCAAGTTCCTGTAAGCTTGTGCCATCAGGTGCAGACTGGTGGCCTTTTGTTCCTGGTTGTCCATTTGCACAGCCAGACTATAGGCACGGTTCAGCGGATCAAGACTGCCTTGGGAATCGCCGCTCTTGATTTCGATAGCGCCGAGGTCCAGAGTTGCGGCCACGTCCTTGGGGTTGGAGGACAGGATTTTCTGGTAATCGTCGCGGGCTTTCACGAGATCACCCGAATCCCAGTACAGGCTAGCTAGCGCCGATTGCACGTCAGAGTTATCGGGAGAAACCTTAGCTAGATTCTCATAAGCCTTTATGGCTTCGGGATAGTTATTGACCACTTGCAACTCGATGGCAGAAATCAAGTACTTCTCTGCTTCAGGCACGTTCTGGCTCAGGTCGACGGCTTTCTTCGCAGACTGTTCCGCTTCGTTGTCATAGCCCAAACTCCTGTAGGCCTGTGCCAGCCTGGAAAACGCGAGCGCAAAGGTGGGGTCTTCCTTGGTCGCCGCCTCGAATTGCTTTTGCGCCTCTAGGTTTTTGCCTTCTCGTTGCAACCCAATGCCCTGGTCGTAGTCGCGCAACGCGGCAATGGACTTTGAACTGGGCTGAAAAGAACTGGCCTTCAGTTCCTTAAGTACATCCTCTGGAAGCGCAAGTTTCTGGCGGATGGATTCCGCTAGGCGATCGATCGCGCCGGGAATCTCCTTTTCGCTGGGCACATCGATTTTCAGCGGAATCGCGCGGTCGTTCTTGATGTCTTGAATTGTGGCATCAATGCGAATCTCGTCGCCGAACTTGGCGTACTGCCCCCAAACCACATGACCGGCATTGCTGAAATCAGCCACGCGGCGGATCGTCGCCGGGTCGAGCACGGTCGCGGAGGAAATGCGCAGGTCACTGAATATCTGGTGCAGATTGCTTTGGCTAACTGTTCGCAATCGTGCAGACTGGCCAACGTCGGTGCTTAGCATGTCGGCGAGGCTGGGGCCAATCCAATCAAGGTTTGGATCGCCGGATGCATTGCGAAAGGGCAAAATCGCCAGTGACATGGCGGGCCCCGCAGGAGCAGAACGTGAACTGGACGATGGCTTGAAAAGCCGATCGCGAAGCATGTACCCACAGATCGCCAGAGCCAGGGCGGTCACAATCCCAGTAATCAGTGGCCAAGGAAGAGTTTGTCCCCATGGTTTGACGTTTGCCTCGAAATTGACTGTGCCGGCGGCTCTCTTGTCTTTCCACGTGTTCAGGTCCGAAAGAATGGCCGAGGCACTCTGGTATCTCTGGTCCAGATCGCGTTCCAGGCACTTGCTCACGATCCCGCTCAGCGCCCCGGGGATCTGAGCGTCAATATCGGATACTGGAACCGCACGCTCCTGAGTCCGTTTGATGAGGCTGGCTAGGGCGCTCTCGGCTTTGAAGGGCGCTTTGCCCGTCAGCAATTCGAACAAGATCAGACCGAGAGCGAAAAGGTCCGAACGTTGATCCAGGTCTTTGCCCAGTGCCTGCTCTGGCGACATGTACTCCATGGTGCCGACGAGCGCACCCGTTTGGGTCATTCCGTCGCCTTCGAGCGTGCGGGCCAAGCCGAAATCCATCACCAAGATTCGGCCCGAGCCGTCCTGCATGATGTTTTGCGGCTTGAGGTCTCGGTGAATCACCCCGACGCTGTGCGCCGCATCCAGAGCCTGGCATACCTGCTGAATGACCTCCACCGCTTCCTCTGGAGTAAATTTCTTCTTTTCGCGGATGAGGGTTCGTAGATCCTTACCCTCGATGTACTCCATCGTGATGAACTTCAGACCCGCGGCTTCACCGAGGTCGTAAATGCGGATCACGTTGCGGTGTGTGACTTGGTGAGCGAGCAGCAACTCTTGCTTAAAACGGGCCAGGATCGCAGGGTTCGAACCCAGCTCGGGCCGGATGACTTTTAGCGCGACAAACCGATTCAGTTCGCGGTCAGCGGCCTTGTACACTGCGCCCATACCGCCCTCGCCGAGCAGTTGGAGAATTTCATAACGCCCACCCAATACGTCGCCAATCTGTAATACGGCTGCGCTGGCATACGAAGGAGAAATGTTGGGTGACGGCGTCGGAGTCCGGCGAAACGAAGTTCCCGGGGCAATCGTAGCGTCGGCGTCTACTAGCGTGGCTCCAGGATCGTTCGTCTTCGGGAAGGGATCGGCGAGTGTGGGTCCGTCCTGAGAAGGAATAGGCACATTGCTGGAGGAACTCTCACCGGCAAACGGCGTCCTGACGCCGGGAGACGCCGGCTTTTTAGGTACAGATTTCTCGTCCGGCCGTGATCTGGAATCATCCATGTGGCGCATGGGAACCCGCCCCCGAGATCGACGAAACGAAAAAGCCCATCGAATACAGCCGAGCGCAGGCCCCCGGGGGTACCTCGTCGTGCAGGAAGTATATACGATTGTCGGGCTGGATGGAGCTATACTGTGACTCCGGGCGGTCATGGAAAAGCCATCAGGCCATGGCTTGGCTCCGGTCCTCGTGGCGATCGTCGGCCGTACCCACGGCCGGAGAATTATCCATGAGACGCTTCTTAAACGGAATCAAGATCTTGGCGACATTGCTCGCGGTGGTCCTCTCCCTCGCGACCAGCGGGATCGCGCAAGTCAGCGAACAGCTCCCGCATGCCCCGACCAAGGGAGTAGCTGCGACGGCGCCACCTACGCAAGAAGTGCCGCCATGCGCATGGCCTTCGCCGATTTCCTCCGCTGCTGGCCGCGCACCATCACAAGTCAACCCAAAGGCGCACTCCGTCACACTTTCCTGGAAGGCAAGCCCGCCCAGGTCTAGTTCAAAGCAAGACGCCATCCAGGGCTACAACGTGTATCGGAGCCTGAAGTCGAACCACTACGACAACACCAGCAAGATCAACACGAAGTTGCTGCCCGGCACCCAGTGTGTCGACACCGCCGTCGAACCCCGAAGGACCTACTTCTACGTCGTGAAGGCAGTTGCGGGAAGCGGCAGGGAGAGTGGTCCTTCAAACCAAGCCACGGCGCCGATTCCGTTTCCTTAAACAATTCCAGCCGCCGCACGTCCGAGAATAAGGAATCAGCAACCACAGACCGTCAAAAACCCATGGCCTATCACATGACGAGTTCTGTGTCATAGAAAAGTACCGCCAATACCGGTACACTGAATGAACTTTGGCCGGGCAAGCAGATCCCGTGGAACGTGTAGCCAGAACGAATTCCTTCTGGCGAGATCGGTCTGTCTTCGTAACTGGTGCTACCGGGCTGCTCGGATCATGGCTCGTCTCGCAACTTCTTGAAGCCGGCTCGAATGTCGTTTGCCTGGTACGCGATTGGGTTCCACAAAGCGAACCTGTGCACAACCGTCGCATTGAGCAAGTCAACACCGTGCGCGGCGATATCACCGACCGCGCCCTGCTTGAGCGTGTGCTCGGCGAGTACGAAGTCGAAGTTGTCTTCCATGTAGCAGCCCAGGCTATCGTTGGCATCGCCAATCGCGACCCAGCTTCGACTTTCTCCACCAATGTCGAGGGCACTTGGAATCTTTTGGAGGCTTGCCGCCGTTCTCCCAAGGTTGCGTCTATCGTAGTTGCGTCCTCCGACAAAGCCTACGGTGATCAGGAGCATCTCCCTTACACCGAGGCGATGCCCCTGCTAGGCCGTCACCCTTACGATGTCAGCAAGTCCTGCGGCGACATGGTCGCGCAGACCTATGCTGCCAGCTACAACCTGCCGGCTGCCATCACGCGTTGCGGAAACTTTTTCGGTGGCGGCGATCTCAATTGGAATCGCGTGGTTCCGGGCACGATTCGCTCCGTACTTCGCGGCGAGCGGCCGATCATACGCTCGGATGGCAACTTCGTCCGCGATTATATCTATATCGAAGATGCCGCTGCTGCTTACATGCTGCTGGCCGAGCGCCTCATCTCCAACGCTGCTCTCCGCGGCCAGGCTTTCAATTTCTCGTACGAAATTCAGGTCAGCGTTCTCGAGATGGTCGACCTGATTCTCCGCAAGATGCAATCTACTTTGCGTCCCGAAGTGCTCAACCAAGCAAGCAACGAAATCCGGCATCAGTTCCTCAGCTCCGAACGTGCCCGCACGCAGCTCAACTGGCGCCCGCAGTTCACGCTCGAATCCGGCCTTGATCGCACCCTTGCCTGGTACCGCGAGTTCCTGAGTACGCCCGTCCCGGCGGCGCACCGCGCCGGGGCGGTGCAAGCCGCCAGGTGACTTTCGTAACCCTGCCTTCTTCGCTCACCTGTGGGATAACTGAAGGGTAGCCCATCGTTCCCAAGATCGTCCAAAGACTGCCCGGAAGACATGGCACATAGCACTCTCAAACCGCGGTCGAATCCGAACCTGCTATCGATTGTGATCCCCTGTTACAACGAAGAAGAGAGTACACCGCTATTGTGTGCCGAGATCACTAAGTTTATAGATAACTCCCCTTATCCTTGTGAAGCGATTCTAGTAAACGACGGAAGCTCGGATCGGACCCTTGAACTCCTGGCGGACTGGTGCAAGGCGGATCAACGCATAAAGGTGTTGAGCTTGTCCCGAAATTTCGGACATCAATATGCAGCCACAGCCGGAATTGACCATGCTGCCGGCGACGCAATTGTTCTGCTCGACGCGGATTTGCAGGATCCGCTTGAGGTGATCCATCACATGGTGGCGCAGTATCGCAATGGCTACGACGTTGTTTGTGGACAGCGAGTGGCGCGTTCTGGCGACAGCGTCTTCAAAAAATTCACGGCTTGGTTTTTTTATCGGCTGATGCGGCTCTTTTTCCTGAAAACTCTGCCGCAAGATGTTGGCGAATTTCGCTTGATGTCGAGGCGGTGCGTCGAAAGCCTTCGCTCCATGCGAGAACTCCACCGTTTTCTGCGGGGTATGGTGGCTTGGGTGGGTTATCCCCAGATATGTGTGCCTTACGAGCGGCAGCCACGAGTGGCGGGAACGACGAAATATCCACTGCGAAAAATGATTCGGCTGGCTTGGACGGCTGCCGTTTCGTTCTCCGCCCTGCCCCTGAGGATCAGCTTCTTCGGAGCTGGAATCATGACGCTGGTCGCGATCGAAGAAGCAGTGCGTGCTTTGATCGAACATTTCTCCGGCAAGACGGTTCAGGGCTGGACCTCACTGATGGTTGTATTGTGCCTCAGCAACGCGGCCCTCATGATTGCGGTCGGCATCCTCGGCGAATATGTGGGCAGGATCTACGAGGAAGGGAAGGGAAGGCCGTTGTACGTGGTTGCGGACACGTGGAACGTTAAGGAAAACGACCAATGTGAGGAGTCTGCGAGCGTGCATACGACACACAACGATGGCCCGGAGATCTCCATGGCTGCCAAGGCGGGGAGTTCCTAGGCGCGTCGTTTCTGAGGGATTGGTGGGAAATCAGCTGTGAGGCGCGCCCTTTTTCTTACTTCGGTATCCCGCTGCTTCGTCTTTTGCATCCAACCCCACGCAGTGGAAACGATGTCAGCGAAGCTGCGTCGGGCGGTCCATCCCAGCACTTTTTGAGCTTTCGCCGGATCGGCCACCAGAATCGGAGGATCGCCCGGCCGCCGTGGTCCCACCTTTCGTCGAACCGCCCGTCCAGTGACGCTTTCGGCCGCTTGGATAACTTCCAGAACAGATTGTCCCCGGCCAGTTCCCAGATTGACGGCGAGCGAGTCGCCGCCTCCCTCCAAGTACTGCAATGCCCGGACGTGCGCATCGGCAAGATCGTTCACATGAATGTAGTCGCGAAGACATGTTCCGTCGGCAGTCGGGTAGTCTAAGCCGTAGATTTGCAACTCCGGTCCGCTTTCGGTGGAGGCGGCCAGCGCCAGTGGAATCAGGTGAGTTTCCGGTTCATGGAGTTCGCCAATTTCGCCGCTCTCATCGGCACCCGCTGCATTGAAGTAGCGCAACCTCACCGAGCGCAGGCCGTAAGCGCGGCTGTATCCTTCCAGTGCGTTTTCGAAAAAAAGCTTCGACGCGCCGTAGGGATTTACTGGCTCGCGCGGCGCCTGCTCGGCGATCGGAATCTGTCCGGGGATGCCGTATACGGCGCACGTCGAGGAGAAAACGAAGCGGCGAATACCGGCGTCCAGCACGGAGTTCAGCAGGCTAAGCGCCGCCGCAACATTATTCTGAAAATACTTGCGCGGATTCTCCACCGACTCGCCTACGAAAGCGTGGGCGGCAAAATGCATTACCGCATCGACCCGCGCCAGCGCCGGACGAAGCGTAGCCTCGTCGGCAATGTCTCCCTCCACCAGTTCGAACCCTTGCGCCAATCGTCGGAACCCGGTCGAGAGATTGTCATAAATCACGACGTCGTAACCGGAACGCCGCAAGGCACGCGCTGCATGAC
>JBAWFQ010000015.1:0-11344 GCA_049592035.1 Terriglobales bacterium | reverse complement strand
ACGGCCGGGGGCGGCCGTCCCTACGTAATCGGTTGCGCTGAACTTACTGCGGGTTGCCGACTCAGTTCCCCGGAGATGAAAAATATTGCATAGTGACTGCCGATGAGCCTATTCCTCCGGCCAAGTGGTTTATTTTCTGTGAGAAACAGAATATAGCTCAGAGACTTAAGGCAGCCCAATTGCACCGAACATCCATACCTAAGCCGTAACCAGCGCGCGATTATTTTCCGCTGCCGACTTCGATAAAGGGTTACTTGCGGAACGCCGCGACGCAAAATTTGGGATGGTACAATGCGGTGTTCGTCCCACAATTGTTCGGAAGGTTGCTGATTGCAGTTTCGAGGTGAAAGCGGGCACGAAGCTAAGGTTAACCGCTCACCCTTCAGTCGGCCAGACCTCCGGAGCAGAGAGTTTTTCATCCCCCCAATCAATCGTCCATGAGCAATATGAGCAAGAAGATTGTCATCATCGGAGCAGGACCGACCGGACTCGGTGCGGCCTACCGTTTGCACGAACTGGGCTATGACAATTGGGTGCTCTACGAGAAATCCGATGACGTCGGCGGCCACGCCACTTCGCACGTCGATCAGCACGGCTTTGTCTGGGATGAAGGTGGTCACGTAATCTTCTCGCATTACAAGTATTTCGACGATCTGATTGACAAGGTCCTGGGCAAGGAAGTTCACGAGCGGATTCGCGAGAGCTGGATCGTGCAGGGCGACGACTCGTGGGTTCCTTATCCCTTCCAAAGCAATCTGCGGTACCTGCCGAAAGAGATTCAGGTCAGTTGCCTGTTAGGCGCGGCCAAAGCCGCTGCCAACGGAGGCGGGCGCGAAGCGGGTAACTTCCGCGACTGGATTCTGGCTACGTTTGGCGAGGGCATCGCCGATGCTTTTATGTTCCCCTACAACTCCAAGGTTTGGACTACGCCGCTCGAACAGATGTCCAAACACTGGATTGCCGACCGCGTCGCGGTGGTGGATTTCAAGCGATTGCTCGAAAATGTGCTGTACGAGCGCGACGATGTGGCCTGGGGTCCGAACAGCAAATTCAAGTTCCCGCTGCACGGCGGAACCGGCGAAATCTACCGCCGGATTGCGCGGTTCTTCACTGCAAGAGTGCAGACCGGGAAAAAGCTAACCGAGGTTGATCCCGTCCGCCGCCGAGTCTCTTTTGCTGACGGTACTGGCGACACCTATGATGTGCTGCTTTCGACCGCGCCTCTCGATCTGTTTGTGAAGATGATGAAGCCGGCGGATGGCAAACTGCTGGATGCCGCGACGGGTCTGGAACACAATAACTTGCTGGTCGTCGGCCTGGGCCTGAAAAAGAAAATCGAGACGGGACGCTGCTGGATCTATTTCACCGATTCCGCCATGCCGTGCTATCGGGCAACCTATTTTTCGCACTACTCACCGAATAACGTCCCCAACGGCGACACCGAACATTACAGCTCTCTGATGTGCGAAATATCGTTTCGCGTAGGCGAAACGCCGGACCCGGAAAAAGTGCTGGATCAGGTCACCACGGGTCTAATCAAGGCCAAAATGTTGGAGGAGGCGGACCGGACTCGGGTGGTCTCGCGCTATCATCGCATCGTGGGTTATTCCTATCCCATCCCGACGCTCGGCCGAGACCGGGCGCTGGACGTGCTGCAACCGGCGCTGCTGGAGAAGGGAATTTACTCCCGCGGACGGTTTGGCGCCTGGCGGTACGAAATCGGAAACATGGACCACTCCGTGATGATGGGAGTGGAAGCGGTCAACAACATTCTTGCCGGGGAAAAAGAAGAAGTGTTTCACAGCTCGTAAGCAAGTGCGTTGTAAGTGACAACGCTCCTTACGGAAAGAGTTCGTAGAGCGTGTTTCAAAAATAGTTTTTGGGTAGGGCACGGCTTTAGCCGTGCCGTCTGAAGCCGCCATGGACGCGGCTTTAGCCGCTGAGGGAGCGACAGCCGGATCCGCGAAAGCCATTTTTGAAGCGCGCTCTAGTGATAGGGAAAGCATGCAGACAGCCGAATCCAGCCCAGCCCTACAGGTCAGGACCCACGCGCCGAAGGTCAGCGTCATTATTCCGAGTTACAAAACGGCGGGACTGATAGCGGCGTGCCTCGATTCGGTGTTTGCGCAGACCTACAAGGATTTTGAGGTCGTTGTGGTGAACGACGGTTCGCCAGACACGCCGGAATTAGAGAAAGTGCTTGCGCCATACCTCTCGCGATACCTCGACCGCATCGTCTACCTGAAGCAGGAAAACAAGCGCGCCGCCGGAGCCCGGAACAACGCCATCCGTCATGCTCGCGGCGAATTTGTCGCCTTCCTCGACAGTGACGATACCTGGATGCCGGACCACCTGGCGTCGCAGATGCAGTTGTTCGCCGCCGACCCGTCGCTCGGCCTAACGTATTCCAACGGCTGGGTGGGACTCCCGGGTGAGGAGCGCGAATTCATGGATCGCTGTCCCTCCAGCGGAGAGGCGACGTTTGGCTCTTTGCTGGTGGAACGCTGCCAGATTCCGATTTCGACCGTGGTGGCGCGCAAGCAGGCCATTGTGAAAGCCGGCATGTTCGACGAAAAGCTTGCCCGCTGCGACGATTACGATATGTGGGTGCGCACCGCCTTCCACGGCGCCAAAATCGCGTACTCGCGGAAGCTGCAGGCGCGCATGCCCGTCGGACGCCCGGGTTCGCTCAGCCAGTCGCGGGCGAAGATGGCCGAAGGGTATAGCACAATTCTGGAGAAGTACAAGGAGACCCTTCCGCTCGAAGATGCCGATCGCAAATTGGTGGAGAAACGCGCGGCGGAAATCCGAGCCCGATATTTGCTGGAAGAGGGCAAAAGCAAACTGGAACAACGTCAGTTTGACGAAGCCCGAAAATTGATCTCCGAAGCCAACGGCTATTTTCGCAAATCGAGCTTGAGCTTGACTCTTTTCGGCCTGAGCGTCGCGCCCGGAGCTACGTCAAAACTCATCTCGGTTTGGAATCGCATTCGTTATGGAGCGTCGGCCTAAGAAATTTTCGTGCGAAGCTCGTTCCCGAAGGGAACAAAGGCGGAATTGAAATGTTGCGACACATCAAATCCGGAGTAAAACGTGCGCTGGGGCTGCACCGGCCGGGGCGCAGCCTGCTGATTCTTCCGGACGACGTTTTTCTGGTTTCTTTTCCGAAATCCGGCAATACCTGGACGCGATTTCTTCTCGGCAATCTCATGTTCCCGGACACGCCGGCCACGTTCGCGAACATCCACCGTTTGATTCCCGATCCCACGGGCACGAGCAAAAAGGATTTTGACCAGATGCCCCGGCCGCGCATCATCAAGAGCCACGATTGCTTCGACCCGCGATTTCCGCGAGTGATCTACATTGTCCGCGACCCGCGTGACGTGGTCCTGTCGCAGTACCACTATCATCGCAAGCTCAAGAAAATTGCCGACGATTCGCCCATCGAAACTTTCGTTGCGCGCTTTCTCGCCGGCAAGACCTGCCCCCATGGATCGTGGGGGCAAAACGTCATTACCTGGCTGGCGACCCGGCACGATCCATCGCGGTTGCTGCTGTTGCGCTATGAAGACATGGTGGCCGACACACCTCGCGAGCTAGTAAAGATTGTCGCTTTTCTGGGCAAGACCGCCAGCGCCGAGCAGATTGCCCAGGCCGTTGAACGAAGCTCGGCCGGCCAGATGCGAAAACTGGAACAAACGCAGACGGACCAATGTGAACTGATGAAAGGGTCGCGAAAAGATCTTTCATTTGTCCGGGCGGCGGGTTCGGGCGGTTGGCGATCGGAGCTACCCGTCCCGATGGTGGAAAAAATTGAAGCCGCCTGGGGACCGGTGATGCGATATCTCGGTTACGAATTAACCACGCAGGCGCAGTCGGATACGCGAGATTACGAGGCCCTCGGAGTTCTCACCACGCGGCAGTGAAAAAGCGCTGTATGCAATCAGTTGCATACTGCCCGTTAGTGCCATTGCATTTTTTGTTGCTGGTTGGCGATAATTGCGCGGCATCGCTCTTCCCTGAACGATCCCTAAATTGAGAGGTAGGTAGCCATGGGACGCCCAGTTGTTTCCACAGCGCACTCAGAAGCAGAGATTGCTCCTGTGTTTCCCTTTCGGGTTGTAGGCCAAATCGCCTGTCTGAAGCGGGTTTGGACTGCGCTTGCCATTTTCTCCGTCGTTTGCCTGGGTCTTTCCCTCGCATGGGCTCAGAACGATGTCTTGACCCAGCATAACGACATTGCGCGCACGGGTCAGAATCTCAATGAGACCCTGCTCACGCCCGCGAATGTGAACATCAACCAGTTCGGAAAGCTCTTCACGCAGAAGGTCGACGGAATCGTAGTCGGGCAGCCGCTCTATGCCAGCAACGTTCTGATGGGTGATGGACTCGTGCACAACGTGGTTTTCGTTGCGACCCAGAACAACACCGTCTATGCCTTTGATGCGGACAGCAACCAAGCTCCGATCTGGTCGGTGAGTCTGGACGATGGAGGCACTCCCGATCCGATTGGCGACTTCGGCTGCAAGGGGACGGGCTTCACGGAAATTGGCATCACCAGTACGCCAGTGATTGATGCTGGCAAAACGACGGTCTATGTCGTGGCCAAGACGCTAACCGGAGACGTTCGCGCGTTCAACCTGCACGCTCTCGACATCCAGACAGGCGCCGACAATCTGGGCGGGCCGGTGACGATTGCCGGCAGCTACGGATCGGACACTTTCAATGTGCTTCTCCAGTTGCAGCGTCCGGCGCTGCTTCTGGACAATAACGGGTCGATCTACATTGGATTTGGCGGAAATGGCTGCGATGTTTACGACTATAACGGCTGGCTCTTCGTCTATAACTCGCAAACCCTGCAGCAGCAAGCGGTTTTTGAGACCGCTCCGAACGGGAAAAAGTCGTCGATCTGGCAAGGCGGGGCCGGACCATCGGTGGACGAATTTGGCAGCATCTATGTCGTCACCGCCAACGGAACCTACGACGGTCCCAGTGGGGAAAACGATTTCGGAGACAGCGTTCTGAAATTGGGTTGGAACGGGAACGCGTTGGGCATTCTGGATTATTCTACCGATTATTTCACCCCGTACAACCAAGATTATTTGCAGGACAACGATTTGGACCTGGGTTCCTCAGGGGCGTTGATTTTGCCCGACCAGCCCGGTATGTACCCCCATGAATTGGTGGCGGGAGGAAAAGCGGGGACGCTTTATCAGATCAATCGTGACAGTCTCGGGGGATACAACCAGACCTACGACAACGTGATCGAGGAAATTACAGGCTTCCCTTTCGAACTCACCGGCGATCCCTCGTACTGGAATGGGAGTGTGTACGTGGCTGGCGACCGCGACTACATCAAGCAGTTCCTTTTGGTCAACGGAACCCTGATGACGACGCCGCTTACACAAACGACCGTGATGTTTGGCGGCGAAGGTGCCGCTTCCACTTCGATCACCGCGAATGGAACCAGCAATGGAATTCTGTGGGCGCTGGAGCACAGCGCCCATATCCTGTACGCCTTTGACCCGACCAACCTCGCCAGTGAGCTCTACAACAGCAGGCAAGCGCTACACTCGCGGGACACGCTCGGTGAGCTGATTCGCTTTGCGACTCCGACTATCTCGAACGGCAAGGTGTACGTCGGCGGCAAAACCGCGTTAACCGTGTATGGTCTGCTTCCCAATCTTTCCTCGGCGGGCGGCAATAACCAGACCGGGCCCCCCGGAGAAGTCTTGCCCATCGCCCTTTCTGTGCTGGCCAGCGATGCCTACACGCAAGCGCCGGTCTCGGGTCTCAGCGTTACCTGCAATGACGGGAAAGCCAAGGGAGTGTTTATCGGTGGTGCAACCCAGACGACCGACGCCACCGGAACGGCGACGTTTCAGTACCAGCTTCCCACCAAGCCAAAGGTGGTTACGATCACGTGCTCCAATCTCAGCGCTACCAGTACTACATTCACTGAGACGTCTGCGCCTTAAGCGCGCCGCGCATAGCCGTTATTCCGGAGAGCCCACGGTGACGATACAGTAGTCCATCCGCTGCTCAGGTTGGGGATGCCCCAAGCTCCCGCCCCAGTTCCGTTGCTTGCGCCAGCCATCCGCGATAGTCACCGGTCGTCAGTCGGTTACATACACCGTGAATTGTGTATTGATAGCGTTTACGGCAGCGTTAATGGTAACCGTGCCAGCTGAACCCCCCGTTATGTAGTTGACCGAGGCTTGTCCGCTCGCGTTGGTGTTCACTGAGGCGCTGCTTAAAGTGCCCGACGGCGCCGAGAATGTGACCGAGACTCCTGCGATCGGATTCCCATCTTGATCGTTAACTTGCACCACCAGTGGCTGCGGCAACGCTGTATTTACCGGCGCCGACTGGTTGTTTCCCGAAACCACCCCCAGGTTTCCGGGAGCATCGCCGGTGGCGGTTTCCGTGAACGTTTGTGCCTTGCACGTGGGGCATTGGGATTCGGACGCAGTGGTTGAGATTTTATAAGTTCCGTCCGCGTTCGGAAGTTGGTAACTTACCGGCGCGAATCCGGAGCTGTTGGTCACCGTAACGCTAGGATTGAGGGTACCTTCGCCGCTCTTATCCAAGTAAGTTACCGTAATGCCGGGCACGTTGTTTTTGTAGGCGTCCAAGATCGCGACACTCAGCTGGGTAGGAAGGATGGATCCCGCCTGTCCCGACTGCTTGTTGCCGCCATGAATGACCATTTTTGTCGCCGGCCCCGGGGTCGCCGTTTCTGCGATGGGCAAACTCGCGGCCGCCGCGGAACTCGCCGTGAGCGTGTAAGCGCCTGCGATTTTAGAAAAAGTGTAGCTGGTCGACACGTTTCCGTTAGAGTCGGAGACGATGGGGCTGGGCGGATTAAACATGCCTCCCTTGCCGCCGTCGCTGAAGCTCACGCTCACATTTGGAATTCCAACCCCGGTGTAGGGGTCAACGACTTGCACCTGAATGGGTGCGGGGAGGGTCGTAAGTATGGGAGCAGTCTGATTCGCGCCGCCGACCGACGTCAGACTCTGCAAGAGCCCATAGACCGAAAGGGTGGTTTGGGTGGCAACGAAGACCTTACCATTGGCGACGATCTGGGTGGCGAAGTGGGCGACCGGTGGCAACTTGTCGCGGGTCGGGTCTTGCGTGGAGACGTACAACTCCTGTGACAGGTTGCTGGCATTGAATGCATACAGATTACCGCCGCTTATCACCCAAAGAATGCCGTCGGTATTCCCATTCGCCGAAATCGAGGGGGAGTGACTGCCAACGTAGGAGCGCGGCGTGGACATGACGGGCGCCGTAGAAAGCGGCGGATAGGTACCGGTCAGCTCAAAAGCCTTAATTTGGTCGTCATCGGCGGCGTAATAGAGCATGCCATTCCAATAGGCCGGGGAGTCGAACAGGTGGCCGACCTCATTATCAATCTCCTGTCCCCCGGTTCCCCCTGGCGGCGCCGACAACTGCCCGTCATTGCTGTTGTATTGCCCCAAGTCGTCGCGATTGAGCACAAAGAGGGTGCCCGTCTTGCCTCCCGCAACCACAAGGTGGGTCGTTGGACCGGTCTGATCGGGTAGCACCACCGGCCCACCGGCGCTTAAATCCAGATCGTGAGAGTTCAGGTAGGCAACGTCATCGGGAGTGAAGTAATCGCTCAGTGACAAAGAATTTTGCAGGCTGGGGTTGTTGGTAAACTCCAGCACGCTGTTGCAGTAGCTCACCCCTCCTTGGGGCACGTCGTAGTCGGTGCTTTCCGCAGTCACGGCGAAGATGTTGCCAGCTTCATCCGCAGCGATTCCATTACCCGTTTGCCAGATCGAAGCCAGGCCCTTATCCGCCGAAGTGTTGAACGAACCCACCTGCTGCAGAGTGGTTTCGTCATAAGCAAGCAGCCAGCCGTAATCGCTGTCATTGCATCCGTTCGAGCCAAAACCGGCGTAGACCACGCCGTTAAGAAGCAGCAGTCCCGGCCGATTCAACTCGTGCAGGCTCCAGAAGTTGATGGGGTTCCCGTTGTAAACGCTCTGGGCAATAATCTGAACCGGGCCACCGTACTTTTCCGCCCCGCTCGTGATGTCGAGCGCGTGCAGATAGTGGTAAACCGTCACCGTGCCGTTGACGTTTTGCATGGTCTTGGCAATGACGTACAACGTGCCCGTTGTGGTATCGATGACCGGGGTGCCCGCAATGCCTTCCTGCGTGAAACCGGTGGTCTTGCCGCCCGAACAGGGCAAGTATTGGCCGCTGGCGGTGGTAATTCCATTGGCAGGATCTGTGAAATTCACCCACCACAAATACGGATTCCCATTCAATCCGACGCCAGTGTCGGCATCGAAGGCGTAGACTGAATCGGCCATGGTCGCAACATAGACGACGTTATGCGTCGACACTTGTCCGTTGACGTTGATGTTCACATTGGGAACGTACAGCGGTTGCGCCAGCGCCTGATAGTCAATCGGGTAGTTGAAAATGGCTCCGAACTGGTTCTTGTTCACGTTCGCGGGCGTGAGCATGGTTTCGCCGGTATTGGCGCCCGACCGCGCGTTGTCCGAGCGGCTGGTTGTAATCGCGACCTGTCCGGAGCACACAGAAACCAACGCCATACAAAAGAGGGCGATCAAGAGAAGACTGTAGCGGGAAAGGGAGATCCTTCCCAACCTTCTCGACGGAGGAGAATAGACGGATATCATGAGTACTCCAACTAGGAAATAAGACACTAGACCTTGTTTAGGGAAGCAGCAGTTATCAAGCCGAATGAACGCCGGGGAAGTGCAAGCGCAAGCTTTGCTTTATATGAGGTTTTCTTTATATTACAACTCTCTGGCAATGGTTTCCACATCTATACAACAGGAAATGTTTTGCACTTATTTGCCACCAAATCTATCCTAGCGGCGGCTTTTTGAAACCCCCACGGAAGTGGGGCCAAGGTCTGGCCCCATGGAATAGAAAGGCTGTTTTCCCCGCTCCACTTGAGCCGGCGGATAGCTGCTGGCCGGCATCAAGTCGCGGTCGAACGCCGGAGTAACTGCTGTAAGATGCATACATTACAAACTACTGCCCGGATGGCGAAACTGGCAGACGCACGGGACTTAAAATCCCGAGTTCCGAAAGGAACGTGACGGTTCGATTCCGTCTCCGGGCACCATATTTAACGGAGTTTAGCGAGGGTGGGCTGCGTAGCGTTTGTGGGGTCCTCGAATGCCCCGTCCGGAAGGCTCTTTCCAGCGTTCACAACGAACTCGGCCTAGCTGATGCACGCAGCGGCTGGAGGGGCGTAACCACCGCTGGCCTTACGCATGGCACGCAATGCGTTGCCGGCGGATTCGTGTTCATGCTCCATCATCGGAACCGGGTTCTGCACGCTGCCGAAGGGCGGCACCACTGGTGCCTGCTCATCAACCCGAAGCTGCTTCCGTCTTTGCTTCCAGCGGAGTCACCACCACGCCGATGACGTTTTCGTTCAACACGTCCAGAATTTTTCGGGCGTGCTCGATGTTTATTCCGTTCAACAGCTCGAAGCCAAGCTGAACGCCACGGAGCGCGGAAATGGTGTCATGGTGCGGGC
This sequence comes from Terriglobales bacterium, assembly GCA_049592035.1. Lineage (GTDB taxonomy): Bacteria > Acidobacteriota > Terriglobia > Terriglobales > Acidobacteriaceae > Acidiflorens. Next base: position 1,788 of record JBAWFQ010000015.1, on the reverse strand, counting down.
GAACCTCGATGACGATCGGCCCGCTCTGCCGTTTGATGCCAAAACTAATACCTGCCTTTTCAATCTTGTTTGTCGTCATGGGTTATACCTGAATGTGAGAAGCTCGCCTTCCTGCACCGTTCTCTGGCGTTTGCAAGAGAAAGAGTTCGCGGCGTCTGTCGTCATTGTCGATGGGCTGCCGAATTGGTCCAAGTTACGAACGTGTGGCGTGGGCCCATCGTCGAATAATCTATTACCCCGGTAACTTTGCACCTGCGTGCGCTTGCTCGAACATGGCAGCAGGGAGTTCTCCGGGCCGAGGACGTTCATAAACCGCGCTTTTCCTGGCCGACCCGCAGAGGAAGGATTCCGGACGACGAAGATGAATAAAATCGCGAAGGAAAGTGTTCTGCTACTCTCGCTTTTCCTGATCGCGGCGATGGTGCAGTTCTTCGCGCAGTCGCTGCCCATGGCGCTGTGTTTTTACTTTTTGCCAACTTTGTATTCGGCCTATTACTTCGGACGCCGGCATTCGACTCTCACCGCTTTTGCCTGCATATTTCTCGTCGTTTTGCTCGACTTCCTCAACAACCTGATGCCCACCCACCGGGTACTGGCGTTGCCTCAGGAGCGGTTGTTCAACTTCGCCGTCTGGGCCGGAATTTTAGCGGTCGCCGGGTACGTGATGGGAACGCTCTACGAGCGCAAGGAAGCGATGACGGCCGATATCCGGGAGAGTTTCGGCGGGCTGCTGCTGGTTCTGCAGCACTTCATAGCCACCGAGAAACTCAGCAGCGCTGAAAGCCAGCGCGTGGCGCAGGCGTCCGCCAAAATTGCCGAGGCGATGGGCCTCGGATCGGATCGCGTCGAGTTGCTGCGTTCGGCGGTATTGCTGCGGGATTTAAGCAAAATCGGCGTCAGCAATGACATTTTGTACAAGGCCGCCGACATGAGCCGCGACGATGTGGTAGCCAGTTTCCGCAAGCCGCGCCCGGCCGATGCCCGCACTCAAGCCACCGGAAACACGCTGCGCAAGGTGATTCCGATTATCGTCGCGCAACAGATTGTGCACGAGCAGGGAGCGCGTTCGGTCAACGTGCCGATCGAGGCGCACATTCTGGCCGTGGCCGATGCTTATCAGAAATTGATGAGCGGCGCTGAGGGCAAGACGATGTCGCCTTACCAGGCCGAACAGCGGATTCTGGCGGAAGCGGGTAAGAAGTTTCACAGCGGCGTGGTGGACGCCTTCGCAAAAGCCATGGGCGAGCAAGCAAAGGGAGCCGGCGCCTAAACAGACTGCTGAAAAACTCGATTTCGTTCTTGGTTTTGGGTGGCGCAGCGGTTTACCGCTGCGATAAACGCCTTATTTTCATTGTCGGCTTTAGCCTCTGAGGGACAATTGCGCAGCGCCCACCAGTTTTTCAGCAATCTGTAAAGTCGCAAGCCCCTCTAACTACCTCTAACTATCGGTTTGCAGCCGCCACTGAACTCTCAGAACCAGACTTGGAATCGGATTCCGGCCTGCCCGAATCGATTTGCCGCAAGTCTTTTCCGCGCAACTCCTGCCACATTGCCACCACTCTGGATTTCAACTCTGTCGTTAACCGCTCGTACGCGGCCTCGCTCGCCTCGTCCAGCAGCGGAGGTTGAATCGGCTTGCCGATTACGATTTGCAGATCGGTGAACTTTGGGAATTTTTTGTGGCGTGGCCAAGCTTCGTAGAAGCCCTCGATCGCAACCGGAACAATCGGCGCCTGGGTGTGGATCGAGAGAATCGCGGCGCCCTTGCGGAAAACCCGCGGAGTGCCG
>JBAWFQ010000014.1:0-8665 GCA_049592035.1 Terriglobales bacterium | reverse complement strand
GCCTGGGACCGACGCTCCACTCTGCGCCACCGGATAGGGATTATTGAGCGTGTAGTCGTCGAGAAAGTAGTAAGCCGAGAGTGTACCCCAATGACTGTTGTGGTCCAGCCGGTAGGCTCCCTTATCGTCGCGCAAGGTTTCGTCATAAGCGGAAGTCGAGAAGGTGCCGTTCGGCTGATTGGGCAAGGGAATATATTGCAACAGATTTTTCGCCGGGGCCGACCATTGACTCTGCGGGATAATTACTCCATTCGGAAAAGTGCCGTCGCGCTCGGCCAACGTTGGAACTGGAATCTGCCCCGTGTCCACTCCCTCGGTGAGGCGCGTCCCTTGATAATCGGCAAAGAAAAACGTTTTGTTTCTGCGAATCGGGCCGCCGAAGGTTCCGCCAAACTGGTTTTGATCATACGTCCCGCGCGTCGGAGAAAAATAATTGCGGGCGTCGAGGTTCGTATTGCGGAGGAACTCGAACCCGTCGCCGTGAAACGCATTCGTGCCCGATTTCGTAACTACATTAATCTGACCTCCGCTGTGGCCTCCGTATTCCGCGTCAAAGCTGCTGGTGAGAATGCGAAACTCGGCAATGGAATCCAGATTCGGAATTATCGCCGTTCCCGAGTTCACGTCCTCCTCCGCGTCGCTTCCGTTTACCGTGAAAGCATTCGCGAATTCGCGCTGACCGTTGATCGAAATCGTCCCCGGATTCAGGCTGCCCGAGGGCGAAAGTGCGCTCACCCCCACGTCCTGTTGCGTGTTCGAAGTCAGGGAAGTCGCCGGAACCACTCCCGGCTGCAGCGCCAGAAGATCCGTGTAACTGCGTCCGTTCAAAGGCACGGCCGCCATCTTTCCGGCGCCGATCACGTCTCCCATCTGGGTATCGGAAGTTTCGACATGCACCGCAGTGTCAATCACTGTCACCGCATCGAAGGTCTCGCCCACATCGAGAACCACATCGACCGTCAACGCGCTGTTGGTATTGATGAGAATTTCTGTCCGCTGGTAAACCTTGAAGCCCGTCTTTTTGATGGCGATGTTGTAGCGCCCCACGGGGAGCCCCGGAAAGGAATAGAAACCGCGGCCGTTCGTCGCGACCCGGTCATGGACGCCGGTCTCGACGTTGGTTGCGTTCACCGTGGCATCGGCAATAACCGCCCCGCTCGCATCTTTTACCGTGCCGGAGACGCTTCCGCCGGCTCCTGCCCACACATTGATGGAAACGAACATGCAAATTGCGGAACACAGAAATATTCCAGAGATGCGCGCCTTACTCACTGAGCGGCATCCTTCGGAATTCGCAATAGCATTTGCGCAAACCGTTCCATGTTGTTCCAAGAAACCTAGCCTCGCTCGATTTTCGCGCGGTGAACTCAGTTGCGACTGAGTCGCAAGACACTCTGTAAAGAAAAACACTAGTTCGCGGGCTTCCGGCATTGGCTGCACACTCCGCCCACTTCCAGCCGCACCACCCGGATCTGAAAGCCGCTCTGCGCAGCCATCTCTTTCTTCAATTTCTCGAAAGACGAGCTGGCGTATTCCATGATGGCACCGCAGCGGAAGCACGCCATGTGGCAATGATCGCGATTCGTCTTGGCTTCGTAAAAATGTTTCTCGCCCTCGATATGCATGAGATCCAGCTCATCGATCAACCCGTAGTCTTTAAGCAACGCAATCGTTCGATAGACAGTAGCGCGGTCGAGAGCCCCATCCCGCCTCCTGGCCATTTTCAGGAGCCGGGCTGCATCCAGATGGCGAGGCGAGTCTTGAATAATGCCCACCAGCAGGCGCCGTTGCGCAGTGATCCGTACTCCCCGAGCCGCCAGTTCTTTCATCAGGGAGGGACGGGTGATCGCAGTGCCGTCCTGCAACCTTCCAAGTTGCGATTCAGTCGCAACTATCGCCTTCGTATTCATTGCCTTTCCTCTCTCCCATTAGAAAACAGGTGATTACTTTGCAGCCAGCTGGAAGCTGCCATTGGACTTCATTCCCTCTCACCGTGGAGAGGGGTTATTGTGGTAGTGCAGTTTGACGATTGTCGTTTCCCTCAGCGGCTAAAAGCCGCCAGTGAAATAAGACATTTACCGCAGCGGTGAACCGCTGCGCCACCCAAAAGGCAAAAACAAATGCAAAAGCCTAGATGCAGGCTTCCGTGGAATCCCACCCTAGCGCAAAGAACGCGCTAGGATGGGGCACCCATCGGCGGGATCCCGCCTCACCCATCGTCGTGGAATCCGGCCGCGCTCTAGTCTCCCGCCACCGGCTCGCCCACTTCCTCAATCTTCTTAGCGTTCGTGGAGCCGTTTCCATTCGCCGGTGCGATCGCCGAAGCAATCGAGCCGAGCGGAATGAATCCCGCTTCATTCGAGGTCGCTGGCTTCTCTTTCAGCACCACTTCCCGATAAAGCTGCGCCATGCGAGCATCGTAGGCCGCGTCGTTCTTCACTCGATTACTCTCGGCCTTCTTGTCGCGCGCCCGTGCTTTTTCCTCGCGCGCCGTTTTCGCAATGCCCAGCTTGTCCAGATCGTGCTGCACTTCGTTGGTCACGATTTCGTCGCGCAGGTAGAGCGCATGCGTTTCGTCTTGCATCTTGACTTTCTTGCCGCCCGCAAAGATTTCGTGACGCCCATGCTCTTCGTACCACTTGGTAAGTGTCGAAGTCATGTGCATCTTCTCGATGATGTTGCGCCAGCCCACGCCCGTGTTGTACGCGCAGAAGCTGATCTCGCCCTCCTGCGTGGCATAAGGAATGATGCACTGCTCGGTGCGCCGGAAATCGTAGTTGAACAGATCCTGGAACCACATCCCGGCGATGAACAGGAAATTCCACCGGTCCTGTCGACGCTTCATCACGTCGTCAATCGTGCGGTCCGGACCGACCTTGCCGTAATTCCTGCCTGTCGCATTGAAGTTCTTGTCGAACTTCTTCAGCAGATCCATGAGCTTGAAATGAGTCGGCGATTGGAACGGATCGTAGTTCTTCATCAAGCACAGCGCCATTCCAAACGCCGTCCAGAATTTCGAGCGAGCCGCGTCATTGACCTTGGCAATATCCTTCGCCAGTTGATCGCCCTTAAGGAACGCCGTAACCGGCACTGCTTCTTTCGTTTCCTTATCGATCATCATCGCCATGCCAGTGCCGCAATTCGGATGGCATCCGCAGGAGAGTTGGCCCCAGTCGTTGTTCGAATCATTTGCGTGCAGAACGTCGGCCCAGTCGCTGAACGTGCTCATGAAGCTGATGGGGAACCAGTCGCGAGTGGGCTCGCCGAAGCCGGTTTGATTTTTGACGTCGTGCGCCAGGTGCGCCAGCGTGTAGCGCTGCGCCTGGCGGCGTTCGTCGGTGATAGCTTCGTCGCGTCCAGTAAACGAAACCGGCTGGAAGCTGAGGAAGCCGATCTTCTTTGGATTATCGAGCGCGAACTGAATGATGCGTCCGACCTGCTCATTGTTGATGCCGTTGATGATGGTGATCACCGGCACAATCTCGCAGCCTGCTTTGTGCAGGTTGTCGATCGCCTTCAGCTTAACGTCGAACAGATTGCCGACAGCGCGGTGATCATTCGCGGCGTTGCCAATGCCGTCGAACTGGAGGTAGGCATACCGCATGCCCGCTTCGACTGCTTGTTCGCAGAATTCGAGACTCTTGGCGAATTCAATGCCATTGGTTGCCGCCTGCACGCTGTTGTATCCAACCTTGCGGGCATAACGAACCGCGTCCAGGAAGTACGGCGACAGCGTTGGCTCGCCGCCCGAGAACTGCACTGACATCTGCCGCTTCGGCTTCACGGTGATGGCGTTGTCGAGCACCGTCTTGATTTCTTCCCAGGTAAGCTCATGCACGAACCCAACCTGGTTCGCATCCATGAAACAGGGATCGCACATCATGTTGCAGCGATTGGTAAGATCGACGGTCAGCACGGCGCCGCGCCCGTACTTCACGGTCGACGACCCGTGGTGATGCAGGTGCTCGTCCTTGTGGGCGCGAATATCGCGGCCGGGGAAAACCTCCTCCAGATGCTTCGTAAACTCCGTGTCAATCGACATCAGGTCTTCGAAGTGACCGTGCTTGGGGCAGTCTTTCACCATCCAGATCTTGCCGTCGCGTTCAACGATCTGGGCCTTGATCTCGCCGACCTTTTCATTCATCAACACGTCGACCGGCAGATGGCCATCGAGAATCTGCTGGCGAATTTCAGGCACGCACTTGGGACAAAGCGAATCGGTCGAGCGCGGCCAGCCTAGCGGCGGCTTCGACTTTTCCCAGGACTTGAGCAGCGGCTTCTCCGACCACTTCGGAATCGGCGCGTCATTCGGAGCAATGCGGTTGAGGCGTGCAAAGACTGCCCACGCGCCCGTGGCGGCCACGGTCACGGCTTTCTCAACATATTTGATCGGCTTGTGCATTCTGCTCTCGCTTTCCTCCACTTGGGAGTTAGAACTGTCCCCGCAGATCCGCGAACGGAGCCTGCGAAAAAACGTGTCCACGAAGAAACCTACCACCGTAAAGCAGACGGTTCGATGCGTGGAATGGGTCATGCTGATGCTATTGAATCCGTGACGTTTAGGCACGAAGAAGGCAATGAAGGGAAGAAAAACGGGGTTAAGCGGCGAAATGGAGGATTGTTTGGAGGTAAGTTATTGAAAAGGAAGGGACAGCTCTCAGCTTTTCCATGCCGCAGTCAGCCGCCAGACAACAGCTGGCATAGCTTTATTTCGCAGATTGCGCCACGCCCGCGACCAGCATATAGATGGTCGTCTTATCGAGCTTGATAGTGGACTGCTTGGAAGTCAGAGCGAGGGCTCCATCGCTGTGGCTGGTGGTCTGTATATCTTTCATCAAGGTGCGGCGCTTCGAAATACTGGACACGGGCGCGGCGGTCGGCGGCGCGGTCGGACCTTTGTCCTCTTCCGAGTTACGGTTTGGAACCGGCTGCGGCAGCCGTATGCTCGAGTCGGGGATATAGGCGGGCCCATTCCAATGCTTCAGGTTGGTGGCGGCGTAAGGTGAATCCGGCGTGGGGTCCTCATCCGGCGTCGTTACCAGCGGGTAATACCACGCGGTCAAGTAAGCTCTGATGTGCGCTACTCCGTTGGCCCACTGCGCGGAGTCCATGCGAATACCCAGGATGGATGGATTGGTGGCAGACTTTGCTACCGACTCGATCACTTCTCCGGTCAAAATGGCGTCCTCGGGAAGCACGACGCCATTGAGCAACGTGGCCACCGCGAGTTTGGCCTGGACCTTGGTTCCGACGAGGGTTTTGCCGGCTGCCACCTTTTGCTGCATCACAATGGGAAGATCGAGAAGGGCCACGGCCCTGGGCACGATGGTCTTCGCTTGGCCCGGCGCCGTTTGACCAAGCATGGTTTGACTAGAAGCCGTTGCACCGAGCAGTGCAGCAGAGGCAAGAACGACGGTAGACAGCACAGGTCTAACCGAGATCGTTTTAGCGATCTTTTTGCGGAGCATCTGTGTGTCCCCCTTTACACGGAGTGGGACAGCCGCTTGCGAGCCCGAAAACCCACCTCAGCAAGCTACCGGGATTGGTTGCATTGTACACCCGGTAGAGTTGCCGGCATACAGTTTTTATGCGGTCGACGAACTGGTGGACGAACCCGCCGCCAGCACCTCTACGGCGTACAGCACGCCTTCCGGCGTCTCTTCGTGCTTGAAGTAGGCGAACACGTCGCGGCCGGCTGCGAGGTGCTCACGGATGCGGGCGACCATCTTTTGGCGTTCATCGGCAGTGTAGGTCGGCTTGCGGTAGCGGTAGTACGCGTAGTCGGCGGTAACTACGTCGGGAGTGTCGCGCTCTTCCGACTCCGCCACACAGAGCGCGATGTTGCGCTCGCCGAGCGTTTCCCAGGTGGCGTCGGTCAACCATGATTCGTGGCGAAACTCAAACGCCGCGCGCACGGTTCGCGGCAAGATTTTTAAAAATTCGGCCAGCACGGCTTGATCGGCTTTGAAATTCGGTGGGAGCTGGAAAAGTAACGGCCCGAGGCGTCCGGCGCGCTCCAAAGCCTCCAGCGTGTTGAGAAAGCGTTGCAGGAATTCTTCCGCGTTCTTCAGGCGCTTGATGTGCGTAAGCACCTGGTGCGCCTTGATCGTAAAGCGAAAATGCGGGGGCGTTTCCGCGATCCAGTTCTGTACGGTCGTCTCTTTGACGAGTTGGCGGAAAGTGTAGTTGACTTCCACGGCGTTCAGCTTCGAGGCGTAGAAGTTCAGGAATTTTTTCTGAGACAGCTTCTCGGGATAGAAAGCGGGCTTCCAGGTTGGATACGCCCATCCGGAAGTGCCCATATAAAGTTGAGCCATAGTTCGTGTGACGCGGACACTCTTGTCCGCGCAGGCGCCGCCCCACCATCGGGCCGCGAAAAGCGATTATACTTTTCGCCGCTTTGGATTGGCGGCTCTGGTTGCTTTCTTCGCCTTCGCGCGTGGTTCCGGCTTGGCTGCGGAGCTGGTTCCCTTTTCTCTCGCGGGCGCTGCCTCTTCTACCTCCGCCAACCCTCCGAGTTGCGGCAATTTCTGCTTCAACCTCAGCACCGGCTCGAACAGGTCGCCCATCTTCTCCACGCGAGTCAGCACCTGGGGCGCTTCAAACACCAACCGGGCTGCATCTTTTTTCTTCAGCGCCTGCTCGACTTCATCCCAGGTAACCGGCGTCGACACCGTCGGACGCTCGCGCGCGCGCAAGGAATACACCGAAATCGTCGTCTTGTGCTCGTCGTTCTGGCTCCAATCGACGAACACTTTATTCGTGCGTACAGCCTTCTTCATATCCGAGACCACGAGTTCGGGATGGTCGTGCTCGAGCAACCGCGCCACGGCGTGGGCCAGAGATTTCGTCTGCTCGTAACTGGTTTTCGAATTCAGCGGAACATAGATCTGCATCCCTTTCGAGCCCGAGGTTTTGGGAAAACTCTGCAGTCCGAAGTGATCGAAAATTTCACGCACCCAGAGGCCGACCTGCGCGCACTGCACAATGTTTGCCGGAGGCCCGGGATCGAGATCAAAAACAATCATGGTCGGCGTGCGAATGTCGGCGGCCAACGAGAGTGACGGGTGCAGTTCGAGCGATGCCAGGTTCGCAATCCACACCAGCGTCGGCAGGTCGTTCGCAAGAATGAAGTGGATGGTGCGGTGGTTGCTCTCGCTCCAGATGGGCGCGGTCTTCACCCAGTCCGGCCGATGCATGGGGGCGTTTTTCTCGAAGAAGTATTCGTGATCGACGCCCTCGGGATAGCGCTTCATAGTAAGCGCCCGTCCCGCGAGATGCGGCACCAGTACGGGAGCAATGCGGACGAAGAAATCCACCACCTGCCCTTTGGTAAAACCAGCGGCGGGATAGAGGACTTTGTCCAGATTCGTGAGCTTGAGCTTTCGGCCCTCAACTTCGACGATGGTGGGCGTGGACATGGCGTGCTCCGGGCTACTCTGCGAACCGCGACGGCGAAAACGCAATCCAGTATAGAGGCGGGCGCGAAAGTTGGCACCGAGCGGAGCAGATGGGGCGTCCCTCTTGACACACTCGGTATTTCTAGTATTATCGAAGTATGATCGTCGCGGCCAGCAAACTTCGAACTGAGAGCGAACGCGTAGCCCGCTACGCCGACATGTTTTCCGCCATGGGCACCGAGCCGCGATTGCGCATCATGCAATTGCTGCTTTCGGCGCATCCGGAAGGGCTAGTCGTGGGCGAGATTCAGGACGAGCTGGAGATCCCCGGGTCCACCCTTTCTCACCATCTCGACAAGCTCAAGAATGAAGACCTGGTGAAGGTCGAGCGCAAGGGAACGTTTCTGCGCTACACCGCCAACACCGAAGCACTGCGCGAAATTCTGCAATTTCTCTATGCCGAGTGTTGCACCCGCAACCAGGCGCTGAAACCGAAAGACCTCATTCAACTTTGTAAATAGGAGAACACGTCATGCCCGATGCCCCGGTCGATATTGACATCAAGGAAGTCGTAAAAGAGAAATACGGACAAGCAGCCCTGCGCGTCACCAACAAAAGCGGCGCCAGCAGTTGCTGCGGAGCCGCGCCAGCCTCGGCCTGCGGGAGTTCTTGCGATCCCATCACCTCGAACCTCTATGACGCGTCGCAGGCCGATCAGATTCCCGAGGACGCGATGCTGGCTTCTCTCGGCTGCGGCAATCCCACGGCGTTGGCGCAACTGAACCCCGGTGAAACCGTTCTGGATCTGGGTTCGGGCGGCGGCATTGATGTATTGCTGTCCGCCCGGCGCGTCGGTCCGACAGGCAAAGCCTACGGCCTCGACATGACCGACGAGATGCTAGCCCTGGCGAACGAGAACAAGCACAAAGCTGGAGCCGAGAACGTCGAGTTCCTGAAGGGCGAGATTGAAAACATTCCCCTACCCGACGACACCGTCGATGTCGTCATTTCCAACTGCGTGATCAATCTTTCCGCCGATAAGGACCGTGTGCTACGGGAGGCATTCCGTGTACTCAAACCAGGAGGACGCTTCGCCGTCTCCGACGTGGTCACGCGCGGCGAAATTGCGCCCCAGGTCCGCGCGAGCGTGCTGGCGTGGGTGGGCTGCATCGCCGGTGCTCTGGAGGAAACCGAATATCGCGGCAAGCTCGCGGCCGCCGGGTTCGAGCAGATCGAGATTGAGCCGACAAGAATTTATCGCGTTG
>JBAWFQ010000013.1:0-13198 GCA_049592035.1 Terriglobales bacterium | reverse complement strand
TCCTGGAAGTGTGAAAAATTTGGAAATGGAGAGAAGCCATATGCAGCGAACCAAGCTGAACTTCGATAAATTTCATGGGGCCAATCTTCCTAAATTAGCCGTGGTCGCGATCGTCCTGGCGATGTGTTTTTCTACAGGTTTGATGGCGCAGCCGGCGGGCCAGAAAACATTTTCATCAGCTCAGGAAGCGGCCAATGCGCTGGTCACGGCCGCGGAGAGCAATGACGAAAAAAAGTTGCTCGAAATCCTCGGACCCAAAGGGAAGCGCATCGTTTCCTCCGGAGACGAGGCCGAAGACACCGAGAGCCGAGCGACGTTCGTCATGAGATATCGGGAAATGCACCGTCTGGTGAAAGAACCGGATGGGACCACAATCTTATACATCGGCGCGCACAATTGGCCCGCGCCGATTCCGCTGATGAACAAAGGCAATTCCTGGTATTTCGACACCGAAGCGGGAGAAAAAGAAATTCTCTACCGGCGGATTGGACGCAATGAAGCCTCCGCCGTTCGCATCTGCCAGGAACTGGTGACGGCGCAAAAAGAATACGCCGCGCAGCACGGCGGCGAGTATGCGCAGAAAATTTTCAGCGATGAAGGCCAGAAAAACGGACTCTACTGGAAAGCTGAGAACGGCGAACCTCAGAGTCCGATCGGCCCGCTGGTAGCGAAAGCTGTAGCCGAGGGTTACGCCAAGAGCCAGAACGGAGCTCCGACTCCGTATCGCGGCTACTATTTCCACATCCTCGATCGTCAGGGAAAAGGCGCGCCAGGCGGCGCGAAGAGTTACCTGGTAAACGGCAAGATGACGGCAGGGTTTGCCTTCGTCGCTTATCCGGCAGAATATCGGTCGTCAGGGGTGATGACTTTCACTGTTGGCGAGGACGGCGTGGTGCACGAGAAGGATCTCGGCAAGAAGACCGAGGTGGCCGCGAAAGCGATGAAAGATTACGACCCCGGTTCCGGCTGGCAAAAAGCGGAAGAGCCGCAAGAAGAGGCTGCCAAAGAGCCGGCCAAGTAAACTGGATTTTGTAATTTTCGTAATCGGGCAAATTGAAGACAGGGACCTGGTGTGCAGACTCTAGAATTACAGGGCTTACGTCGGCGCCAGTTTAACGAAACCTGCTTTACGAAAGCGGCGGCAGCCCAACTAAGGCGACCAACTGCTGGAAGGCAGGCTCGTCGTGCAGGTTGTCGAACCCTTGATTGGTTTCGATCTGGTACATGCCATCGGCGTGCTGATCGTATGCGGTCTTCAGGTAACGCAGAGCTTCTTGCTTGTCCCCCTGCAGCGAGCACGTTACCGCCAGGAAGTACGGCGACAACCGGCCGTGCTCATAGAGCTTGGTTTGCTGCTGGCGGAGGGTTTTGAGCAAGCCTACACCGCCTCCAGTGGCGAAGCCTTTTTCGGCTGCTTCTACCACGGCGAGACCTGAGCTGTCGTGCATGAGAACGGCTTCGGTTCTGACTTCCACAAGATAATGAGAATAATCCGCCGTCAGCAGGTAAATGTCCTTCAGATAGCGGTGGGGAGAAACAAAATCGGGTTCGTTTCCCTCCATCTGCTGCAGCAGGGCGACGGCGTCCCGCTGCCGTCCGGCGTCGAAAAGAATTGCACCTCTATCGGCCAGGATGGACTTGGAGGCGGGTTCGAGCGTCTGGGCGCGCTCGATTTCTGCCAACGACTCGGGGTAGCGGCGCAGACACTGCAGGTAAGTCGCGTACCAGTGATGCGCGATGGCGTTCGAGGGATTCAGTTCCAGCGCGCGCCGGAATTCCCGATCGGCGGTGCCGCTGTCCCACATACCGAAGAAGGAGACGAAGGCAAGAGAAGCGCGCGCCTCGGAAGACTGAGGATCCAGTTCGACAGCTTTCTTCGCGGCAGCGAAGGCTCGCGGGTAAGCTTCCGAGGCCGGCATCACCGTGTATTCGCGCAACAGGTTGTAGCAGTCGGCGAGTCCGACATAGGCGGGCGCGTAGCCGGGATCGTGGATGAGAGCCTGCGTGAATGAGTCGACCGCCTTGTTCAGGCTCTCGGGAGTGCGCTTTTCCCAATAGTAACGGCCTTTAAGGTAAAACTCCTCGGCCTCGCGGTTGGCGGCGTGCAGCGGCAAGTTCGCACTGGACGCAGTAGAGATTGGTTGTGTTTTCCCTCCCGCTTTCGCCGAGCGATCGCTGGGCCGGGAAATCCACAGCGCAAACAGCAGAGCCAAAACCGGAAGCGCGTAGATAGAGATAAATTTCCAGCGCGAAGAGGCATGCAACCGAGGCGGCGCGGCCGGGTCGCGGCCCGGGACTCCGTCGGACCGCACCTCCGCTTCCGCCGAAGGTTCCGGCTCCGGCTCCGGTTCTTTGATAGGACCGATGATAGGGCCGATGATAGGACCGATCCAGCGGTAGCCATGGCGTTCAACGGTCTCAATAAAAAGTGGATTGTCGGCAGAGTCGCCCAACGTGTCGCGCAGACGCTTGATGGCGCTGCTGATGCCCCGGTCGAAATCCACAAACACGCCGTCCGGCCAAAGCGCCTGACGCATTTCTTCGCGGGTGACGACTTGGTTGGGATGACTTAGCAGCAGGCCGAGCGCGCGAAACGGCAAGTCCTGGACGCGGATTTTGACTCCATTCCTGCGGAGTTCGGCCGCACGGAAATCCGCCTCAAACACACCGAAGCGAACCATCGTCGGAGACGCTTGCGCAAGGCCCATGGCACGACGCGCTTGCGGGGGAGAATCATTATTTTACACTAGGACGAATCTCTTCGAACGGGCATTTTCGGCGTACTCTGAACCTCCCCGCTGCCAGACAATAACTCTCTCTAACTTAATGCAAATAAGTAGGCTGGCGCGTTGCCTACGCGTCGCCTACGCGTTGCCTCCAGAGCATTGACCGCACGCCCGCCTCAGCGTCAGAGTGCACGCGGATAGCTACGACCGCATCTCCCCCAAAACGACAGAAGCGGTCTGATTCCCAGGAGACCTAATATATGAACTTAATCTATCGGCAAATGAAGCATGCGGGTATGGCCGCAATCGCGCTCACCATGCTCGCCGCTGTAATTTTGGCCGGAATCGCGATTCCCGCACAGGCGCAAACCGAAACTCTGCTCTACCAATTCACCGGCAGCCCCGACGGAGCTCAACCTAAGTCCGGAGTGGTTTTGAAGGGTAGCACCCTCTATGGCACAACCTGGGAGGGCGGCGGCGCTCCCGGCGACGGCAATACCGGCTATGGCACCGTGTACAAGGTAAGCACGACGACAGGCAAAGAGACGATTCTGCACACATTCACCGCCAACACCCAACCACCATATGACGGGTTAGAACCACTGGGGGGACTGGCTTTTGATAAGGAGGGCAATCTCTACGGCACGACCCCCTCCGGCGGTGAATACGATGGCGAAGGCTACGGAACGATTTACGAGATAGCCAAGAACGGCACGGAGACTGTTCTCTACGCCTTCCAAGGAGGGACGGACGGGGCGAACCCAGAGTGGGTCACTCCGGTCTTCGACAAGCTGGGCAACCTCTACGGCACAACATTGGGCGGCAAATATGGCAACGGCAATGTGTTTAAGTTTGGGAGCGGCGGTTTGACCACGCTCTATAACTTCACCGGCCTTGGCGACGGGGGGACTCCTGTCTGCGGGGTGACCTTGGACACGAAGGGCAACATCTATGGCGTAGCCGCGGCGGGCGGCGCTTACGGATACGGCGTCCTGTTCGAAATTACTGCGGCGGGTGCGTACAGCGTGCTCTACAACTTTACCGGCGGGGCCGACGGAAGCCGTCCCTACAATCCTCCCGTGTTCAAGAGCGGCAAGCTCTATGGCACCACAATGGCGGGAGGCTCGTCTGGCTGCACTGAGGGCTGCGGCGTGATCTACGAGTACACGCTGGCGAAGGGCAAGAAGGCCGGCGAAGAAACCGTCCTTCACTCCTTCAATGGCACAGACGGGTATCACCCCATGTACGGGGCGTTGGTCTTCGACAAGCTCGGCAGCATCTACGGCACAACCGAGAGCGGCGGCCCTACGAATCTGGGCAATGTGTACGAACTGGCTAAGGACGGCACCCTCACTACCCTCTACAACTTCGACCAACAACCGGACGGATACGCGCCCATGGGTGGCGTGGTGTTCGATACCAAGGGCAACCTTTACACCACCGCTGCCTTTGGCGGTAACAACTCTGGCGAATACGGCGCGGGCACGGTGATTAAAGTGACGCCCTAATTCGGCTCGTAATTTGCGAACGCGGTCGAGCTCTTCACCGGAGCTCGCCGTTCCCCCTCTGAACGCGCACGACAGAACCAGTCTTCCAGACTCAGGAGACTTAATATGAACTCAATCTATCGGCAAGTGAAGTATGCGGGCGTGGCCGCAATCGCGCTCACCATGCTCGCCGCTGCGGTTCTATTGGCCGGGATTGCGATTCCGGCGCAGGCACAAACCGAAACTGTACTCTACTCATTCCAGGGCACTCCGAGCGGCGGCCCGGACGGAGCCTATCCCATGGCAGGCCCGCTTCTGAAGGGCACCACGCTCTACGGCACAGCCTCGCAGGGCGGCTCGACTGGCAACGGTACCGTGTGGTCAGTGAGCACGACGACAGGCAAAGAGAAGATTCTGTACAGCTTTCAAGGCGAACCGAATGACGCGTGGCGTCCGTTGGGGGGACTGGCTTATTACAAGGGCAGCTTCTACGGCACTACCACCTACGGCCCGAGCGGACCCGGAGGCGGGCCCGGAACAGTTTTCAAGATCAGCAAGAGTGGTAAGAAATACGTCGAGACTATTCTCCACGTGTTTACCAACGACCCGGACGGCGCGTATCCCAATTATGTCACTCCCGTTTTCGACAAGCAGGGCAATATGTACGGCACGACTTCCCAGGGCGGCCAACAAGGAGGCAGCGGCATTGTGTTCAAGCTGGCTCCGGACGGCACGGAAACCGTGCTCTACAGCTTTAACCTCAATAACGGCGGCGCTTTTAACCCAGAGAGCGGCGTGACCTTGGACAAGAAGGGCAACCTCTACGGCACCACGGCTTCGGGCGGCGAATATAGCTACGGCGTTCTGTACGAAATTACCGCCGCCGGAGAGTACGAGGTTCTCTACAACTTCACTGGTGGAGACGACGGATACCAACCCTATAGTCCTCCTGTGCTCGATAAGAAAGGAAATCTCTGGGGCACCTCGGAGGATGGTTTCGGCTTCTACGGCACGGTGTATAAGTTCGACCCGAAGACCAGCCAAATGACCATCGTTCACACCTTCACTAGTGGCGCGGACGGTGCTTCACCCTGGGCAGGCGCGCTGGTTTTCGACAAAGAGGGCAATCTCTATGGCACAACTGCAGGCGGCGGCAACGGCGATTGCGGCAGCGGCGGCACTATCTACGAGCTAGCTCCGGAAGGCAACGAGACGATTCTCCACAGATTTAACTGCACACCCGACGGCCAGCAGCCGCTGGGAAGCGTGGTGTTCGACAAGTCGGGAAACCTCTACACCACGACTGCGGCTGGCGGCGCTACCCCCAATGGGGCAGTGATCAAACTGACGCCGTAATTAGCATGGGACTCGGAAGGGCGAGCGAGGCATTGCACGGACTCGCCCTTCTTGAGCTTTTCGGGAGCTTGAAGAGTCAGGAGACTCTCTTGCGGGCTCCACGCGAAGGAAACAACTTCACCGCGGCCTGGTCTCGTGGGCTGATGGTGCCGGAGCGCGGCTGGGGAGTCCGCGCTCCGGATTTGTGCCGTCCGAGTCGTCCAGCACGTGTATCCTGTCGTCGTGGTTTTTTGCGATGTCAGCGCGGGCACTGCGAGCTCATTCTCCCGATTTTTTTCTCTCCGCGGTCATCACCTTCCGCAGCGCTTGATTAATCCGCGTCTGGTAGCCCCGCCCCAGCTTTTGGAACCAGGCCAGAACGTCGGCATCCAGGCGCAGCGTAATCGGCTTCTTGATGGGCCTGTAGTATCCTGACCATTTCTCGGTGAGTTCAAGCGGAAGAGTGGCTCGGCCGGCCGCAGCCTGGAGCCGGGCAATTTTTCGCCCCTTGGTAACTTGCTTTCGTTTCTTCATAGCCATGACTATATGTATAGTACTATACGTACAGTTATGCTACTACAAAATGTTCCACGTGAAACACTTTCAGATAAAGGCCGCATGGTCAATAACATAGACTCCTGGGGACTGACCCCCGCTGAGCTCCGCAAGCTGCGCAGCCTGAAGACTCCGTACGGCATCCAGCGCTTTCTGGACGCCATGCCGTATCACCTGGAGGATACAGCATGGTCGCCGCGCGTCGTACTGCGCGAGAACACGGCGCATTGCTACGAGGGCGCCCTCTTTGCCGCGGCCGCGCTGCGGGCCATTGGGTATCCTCCGCTGCTTCTCGATCTCGAGGCCGAGCACGATACCGACCACGTCCTTGCCATATATAAGGTCGATGGGCATTGGGGAGTAGTGGCCAAGTCGAATTTCACTGGATGCCGCTTTCGCGAGCCGGTGTACCGCTCGCTGCGCGAGCTGGCGTTGAGTTACTTCAACATTTATTTCAACCTCCGCGGCGAGCGGACGTTGCGCACTTTCTCGCGGCCTATCCAGATGAAGCGCTTCGATCCCTTGCACTGGATGAGTTCGGAGAAGCCGGTATGGTTCGTGGCCGAATATCTGCTGACGATTTCACATTACAAGCTGATCACGGGCGCGCAGGCGAAGCGGCTGCATCGGGTGGATGGGCGGCTGTTCCGGGCTGAATGTTTGGAACGGGCGGAGAAAAAGCTCTAACTACCGGAAAACGAGTAGCGCCGGACAGCCGCCGGGACGGCGGCGCTACCCGAGTAGAGCCATAGCATCCAACTTTTGTGAGGTTGCGGAACCGAATTTCTTTTCGTTTCGTATGTCCAGCATGAGTATGCGTCTTCGCCGAATTGTGGTGGCCTTGCTTCTTGCTGCCTGCGGACTTGCGCAGCAGAATCCTCCCGCGCCCCTCGATCTGAAGCCCGATGCCACGGGAACCGTGCCAGCCGAGCAGATTCGAGAACTTCTCCGCCGCGCCGAAGAAAAGGACTTGGAAAACGATAAACGGCAGCGCGATTACACCTACATGGAGCACGAGGAGCAGCATCACCTCGATGGGCATGGCGCGGTGAAGAAGATCGAGTCGCGAACTTCAGAGGTGCTGGAGATTTATGGCGAGCCGGTCGAGCGCTTGACCGCAAAAGACGACCAACCACTTTCGGCCAGCGAGGCGAAGAAGGAAGACGACAAGATTCAGAAGATCATCGACAAACGCAAGAACGAATCCGAAGAGGAGCGTCGCAAGCGTCTGGAGCGCGAAGAGAAAGACCGCGAAGAGGATCGCAAGTTTGTGCTCGAGGTCGCCGACGCATTCAACTTCCGTTTGATCGGTTCGGAAGCGATCGACGGGCGCGATGCCTGGGTGTTTGAAGGTGAACCGCGTCCCGGCTACGAGCCCAAGCAGCGCAACGCCAGGATGCTGAGTAAATTCAAGGGGCGCATCTGGATCGATAAAGCCGATTCACAATGGGTGAAGCTCGACATCACGGCCATCGACACGCTGTCGATTGGCTTCGTGCTGGCCAGGATCCACAAGGGAACGCACTTTGTCATCGAGTTAACCAGAGTGAACGATGAAGTGTGGTTACCAAAACGCGTGCAACTGCATTTCGATGCACGCGTGGCGCTGTTCAAGAGCTATGACGAGGACGTCGAACAGACTTATCGCGATTACAGGAAATTTCGAACCGATACGAAAATTACCGTCGTGGGAGAAGAGAATCGACCGTAACGACGGGAGAAGGGTCGCAATCTCAACGGGCGAAGGCACGCAACCTCGAACCAGGGGCTTACGCTGATTTCTTTGCCGATTGGCAAAACCGGATCACCTTCCCGGCCCGCGACTGCGGAACTGCCGTCACTTTTCTTTGGAAATTCGTCGGGATGTAAAAATCAATGACCTGGGCCATAGCAGTTCCCCTTTCCTCTTGTGAAATTATCTGGATTGTTGGTTGTGATCGGGTTTCAATTGCGAGGGTCTACCACTCCCACTTCCACCCACAGCGGCAGCAGACGGTATCGCGCAAACGGAGCTTGGTCATGAGTGCCTTACATACCGCGCATGATCGCATCCACATGGCTTCTCCTTCTAATGCTGAGATGTTCCAACCACCTATTCACTCAATAAGCAAGCGAGTTGCCAAAGTGTGCGCGGCCCAGGCCGATGTTTTTGACGGGAGAAGATGGTCGTTGAAACATCGAAAGTCGCTGTCGTTGTTGCATCTTCTGCACAAAGATAGGGTTTGGAACAGGCTGCCCGTCTGGGTAAGAGAGGGCGGCACGTTCCCGCCAAAGGAAAAGTGCGCGGTCTTCCGTCAGGCGGGTGGGTGAATTCGCTGATTACATCGACTGGCCGATTGGTTCGTCGCCGGAGGGCACTTTGGGTTTGTCCTCCGAATCCACCGAGAACATCATGAAGTGGTCGAAACTATGGCGACGCAGGTAGCGATGCCCGCGGAAGTCGAAGTAGATTTCCGCGTTCTTAGGCAGCCAAAGTTCCACGCTTTTCTTGTGGAACAGCTGCGGATTGTAGTCGATGGCGAGATGCTCGCTGAGCAGTTTGATCTCCGGCATCGGGCTGATCAAATCCGATTCCAGATGCACGAGGTGAAACGTATTGGCGGAGATCCAGGCGCGGCCTTTCAGGCTAATGGAATAGGAATGGCCGTTGATTCGGTATTCCTGCACGCGGTGGGGGCGATCGTCGCGCTGCTGAAAGCGAATCAGCCAGGTTGCCTCGCCGTGCCACTCGCCCAGGCCCTCGCAGGTCATGTTGAAATCGTCGCGTTCGTCGGGATGAAAGATCAGCGCCAGGGAGGGCAATCCGCGGGTAGCGATCTGGCCCGGGAACTCATCCACGTTCGGATTGCGGAACTCGTCGACACTGAACACGCCCGGCTTCTTCTCCGAAATGGATGCCAGGTAATTAAATTTGAGTGTGGTTCGGGTCATGGGATGGCCCAAGGAGTCGAGGTCTTCGTGCAGCAGGTCCTCGATCGCGCTGAACTGCCCAATATCGTCCAGGAGTTGTTTCACGCGTTCGCCCACTCCGTCGAGCACTTGGTCCAAGGGGCAAGCGACCCCGGTCGCGACCTGTGGTCGAACCTCGTCAACTCCAGGCGGTCCCCAAGCCTTCACGGAGAGCGCCGGTTCGCTGGGCGTGAGCAGCGCAACGGCGGCGGGCGCGGAGGACGCTGCCTTCGGGACGGCGGCAGAGTTTCCGGATGCACTGGCAACGCGCCGTTGCAGATCGTCAAACATGGTGTGCGCTTGCGCCGCCAACGGGCTGGAGGGCGACCCGACCACGAAATTTCTGTAAGCCTGCAGCGCTTCCTGGTTCCGTCCCAGGTTCTCGAGAGCTTGTCCGAGAACGATCTCCGCGGAGTCGGCCGCACCCTTACCCTTGTCGATATTAATGGCGAGTTGAGCTTGCTCGCGCGCCTTTTCATTTTCGTGCTGCTTCAGGTAGGTCTCGGCCAAGAGGCTATGGGCCGTCCAGTTTTCAGGGTCAGCGGTGGTTGCTTGTTCCAGGGTTTTTCGGGCTGCGGCGTAATCCTGCCGCTGCATCTGCAATCTCCCCAAAAGAGTGAACGCCTGGACATTGCGAGAGTCTAGCGTGGTAGCGGCGAGGAGGAAAGTTTCCGACTGCTGGAAATCCTTCGCCTGAAAGAATGCGTAGCCCAACAGGAACTTAACCTCCGGGTTGTTGGGAACCACATTGTTCGCCGCGCGGAGACGCTTCAAAGCGTCTTTCAATTTGCCCGAATTGAGGTCGGCGACGCCCTGACTTATTTCCTTGCGCGCCTTGGCGGGCAACTGCTGCTCACTGGGCACGTTCAGGTCGATGGCGGCAGGGTCCTTCTTCAGTTCGATGTCTATTTTGTAAAGGTTATTGGCGTCCTGAATCTGTACCCCGAGCTTGGCGGTCAGATATCCAACGGCACTGACCTCGACATCGTACAGACCCACACTCAAATTCTCGAAAGAGGCCTGGGACTTGCCAGTGGTCGTCTCCCAAGCCACCTTCTGCGATTCCTTGTTGACGGCTTTCACTACAGCCTGACGATCAAGAGCGGACTTGTTTTCGCCGAAGACCGCAACCAGCAGGCCGCCTGGAGTGGGCTCTTTGGTTATGGTGGGTATCGCGGCTCCGCGTTGCAGGACTCCGCCTGAGGGTGAGGACTTCTGCGGCCAGGCGCTGGCGGCAAGCAGCAAACACAACATGGTTAAGATTCCCCAGCGGGAAGACCGAATACTCATACGCACCCCGTGGATGGATGATGGCAGCCTTCCCCTGATTTTTCAACCCCTATTGCAGAGGACCTCAACGAAAAGGGATGGGGTGACAGGCCGCCGCTCGCGGCGTTCTGGGCCTTCGCTACTTCATCTTTCCCATGCTCGTCATTCCATCCGATATTCGATCTTGATGCCGCGACGCGCTACTTCTTCGAGGAAAGCGTCGGCGGGGACGTCTCGTTCCTGCAGGACTGCGCCGCGCTTGCTGATCGCGCCCGTACACATCATTTGCAGGACGATGGATGCGGGGAAGGCGGTGGTGCGCATCATGGCACTCATGTCGCTCTTGGGATCGTAGTGGTCGACCATGGTGAAAGTGGCTACTCGTCCCTTCAGCTTTCCGCCGAGCAGCCCGCGGATCCCCGGAGCTTTGATGGACTCGTGGGCTTCGAGCCGCATGATGCAGACATCCGGGCCCTTGCCGGCAAATTTTCCTTCGAACACTTTGGACATGAGCGCGCGCGGAGCGACTTCCACGTCGTCGACTCGCATTTTCTCATTCGAAAAAAGGCCCAGCGCTTTCAGTTCGCAAAGCAGATCGTAATGGCCGGGATAGCGCAGAGTTTTCTCGAAGCACTCACCCACTCTTCCCTCGAAGGTTTCGGGCAAGGTGGAAGTTCCGCCAGAAGTTTGAAAGGCGACTAGCGGAGCGAAGCCGTCCATGTGAAATTCTTCAGGCTCGGTGAGCGGATCGATCGTAATCAGCTTGCCTTTGCGCAAGATGCGCGCGGGCTCGACGTATTCGTTGATGAGTCCTTCGACGGAAAATACGAGCTGGTAGTGAAAGGGAGGCATGGGTTTTTCGGGCAGGCCTCCGACGTAAAGTTTGAGGGCGTCGGCGCGTCCGTCGAGACGGCGAACCAATTCTCCGCCGAGGATCGATGCCATGCCGGGAGAGAGGCCGCAATCGGGCGCTAAGCCGACGCTTTTCTTCTCCGCTTGTTTGGCGAGCGCGAGTTCCTGGCGGACGACGGTGTTGTTGCCGCCGAGATCGGCGAAGTGGCATCCGGCGCTGATGGCGGCTTTTGCCAAGCCGAGGTTCAGGCGGTAGGGAACGGCGGAGAGCACGCCATCGTGACTTTTCATGAGGCGCGCCGCTTCCTTTTCTTTTGCCGCGTCGAGCGCCACGGCTCGGACTTTCTTGTTGCCGGCGATACGGTTGACGCGAGCTGCAACATCTTTTACGCGCTGACGATCGTTGTCGGCGAGAGTGACGGAGTCGACCTGATCCTGGCGGGCCATGTCGTAGGCTGCCGCGGAACCCATCATGCCGGAACCGATGACGAGAAGTTTCATAAGTGCTCCTTTACCTTGACCTAGCGATCTGAACCTTGCGATCTGAAGACAAATCAGGCTACAGGAAGTTGACGAAACGAGAAGTGACGAGGCTCACGTTGTTCGGTGTGATCCCAAACACGGCGAGAGCTCGGTAGACGGCGCATCATTATTCCAAATTCCAAAGAGATCACGATGGTTACCGATAACGCACGAATACTTGTGATAGGGGCCGGCGTGAACGGATCGATCTGTGCCGTAGGCCTCCACAAGGCAGGCTTCGATGTAACGATCCTCGCCCGCGGCAAACGTTATGAAGAGGTGCGAGAGGGAGGGATCGTCATCGAGGATCCCTTCAAAAATACACGCAGCCAAACGAAGGTTCCGGTCATCAACCGCCTCGATGCGGATGATTCCTACGATTACATTCTGGTTGTCATCCGAAAAAATCAGGTACCAGACCTTTTGCCAGTCTTGGCCCGCAACCGGTCTCCCAATGTCGTATTCATGGTCAACAATCCGTCCGGCCCCGATGAATTCACCCAGGCACTCGGTAAGGGACGGGTCATGCTGGGCTTTGTGTTTGGTGCGGGAAAGCGCGATGGAAGCGTGATCCGGGCAATGAGCGGGCTCGGCTGGATGGCCACGCCCTTTGGGGAGATCGACGGCGGCATAACGCCGCGGTTGACGCGGCTGGTCGGCATATTGTGCCAGGCAGGTTTGAAATCCAGAACAGCAACCAATATTTCGGACGAGCTTGCAACCCATGCGGCGCTCGTCGCTCCCTTTGCGCATCTTCTAATTCAGCATGGCTGCGATACCTATGCCCTGGCCCGATCGACGTCCGATCTCCGGCTGCTTGTCGATGCCCTGCGCGAGACACTCGATGTACTTCGCGAAACTGGGTTCAAAATAGTCCCGTCGAGCACCAATATCGTCAGGCTCATCCCGCGATTCGTTTTGGTTGCCGCTCTGCGCCGCCTGCTTTCCACTAAGTTCGCAGAAGTCGGCGCGGGCTGGCACTGTTTCCAGGCGCCGGATGAGATGCGCCAGCTTAGCATTGAGCTGATGACGCTGGTCGAAAAATCCAGTCTCCCCGTGCCTGCAATCAGAAGGATTTTTGCGCCCGAATCAAAGTAAAAAGCGGGCGCGATTTTCCGTCGCGGCCAGGGCAATGAGTGATTGCGTTTTCAGCCGCTTGCGCGCCCGTTCAAGTACTTCCGTACCGTCTCTAGTACCTTAGTTACTCCAACTCGGGTGACCGGAGCTTGCTCGGGCCCTTCTATACTATATGTAGTGTTCAACGAAACGTTGAGTACATGATATAGACATTCAATACAAGTCCAAATTTTGTGAAATCCAGAAAAACCCCATAAAACCCAGCAAAACCGGGAGATTCCGGTGGAGAGCCCCGCTCTTCCGGTTGAGATATGCTCAGCACACGAAAATACACTCGAACGCGCAGGGAAACGGAATGGCCGACTCGCGAGAAGTGATGAACATTCGCCAAGCTTCGCAGTATCTGGGAGTGAGTCCGGACACGCT
>JBAWFQ010000012.1:0-22847 GCA_049592035.1 Terriglobales bacterium | reverse complement strand
CCGGTTTCGCTGGCGGCAGTGAGGTGCAGACTGCCGAACGGCGGAAGAGCTTTGCCGCCCGATAGGGCTCATTCGCTGATAATGCAAGCGATAGGATTACGGGAACATTCAACTGACGGTTCGGACTTGGCACTGTCTGCCAAGTCCGGAACACCTGGAAGAAGATTCAAGCGATGGAGCGTTTTGCCTGCTGGCGTCTAGAGTAGAACATGGCGCCGAAACAAGTTATTCCGCCTAGCAGCAGATACATCCAAGCGGCGCCGCCTTCCGGCACATACTGAAGGAACTCCTGCCCACCGCACCCTCCCGACTGGCAGTTTGTCGGTGTCCATACAATGAACTCCGACAACAGGCTTTGGGAGGCGTTTTTGCTAGCCCAAGTGATGAAACTCTGGATAGTCGCCCACTCGCTGCCGTAGCCGGTGGAGTTGAGATAATTCTGTACTTGTGTGGGGCTGAAGATGGCCCAAATGGCGTATTGCATTAAAGCGTTGTTTGTGGCGCCTTGGTTACCAAACAGTATCGCGTAAGATAGCGCAGCGACTTCCTCATACCCCTGCAAGGCCCCCTGTTGAGACCCGAACAAGGTCTGGCTTAGCGTGGAAGCGTTAACCGAAACGGGATTGGCGTTCCAAGTACTGCCAACGTGAATGTCGTCATTAAAGTCATCGCAGATCATTCCATAGGTCTGCCCACTTGAGCCACCGACCTGAATATCATACGGTCCAATGTAGATGCCGTCATAGTTGTTGCCGTTAACACCTGTCAACTCCAGTTGTGTTTGGGCTAGCGCCGATGGAGCAAAGCACAGCAGCGCAACGGCTACCACAATCAACCACTTTCCGTTCGTCATGATCTTCATAATACCGGCCTCGCCACTCTCTCTGAGATCGGGGGAGAATGCCACGCCTAATGTACACACTTTGCACCACGACCCATGGTGCTAGAAGCACTGCTCTACTTTAGCGTCGAGGCCAATTCTGTCAAGCCTGATAATTTTTGCAACCCGTTGCAAGCGCTTGCAACCATCGCCGAAGCCTCTCTGTATCAATCACTTGGATGGAACCACCTTCAGTCCTCCCCAAAAAATAATCGTGGAAGAATCAAACTTGGCAAAATCGCCCTGACCATGTGTTTAGCCGAGCCGCTCATCTTCTGGGTCGAAGACGCTCTAGGAACAACTACTCAACAAGTGAGACTCCCGAGGCTCAGCCGGACTCTTGCAGGCGTCCTGTTCGCCTAACGGTTGAGAAAAAGGTAGGCGTGACGCAACTAGCTTTCCTCCGCCGCGGCGATGGCCTGTATAGTGCAATAGTATGTGCCCACATTGGAAGATTTCATCATGAGCCTTCTTCTCCGGCTGGTGGTCGCTCTGACTCTTATCGCGACGTTTTCGGCTTGTTCAGGCGATCCCAACGTAAGCAAGCAGAAACATTTCGACAGCGGGCAACAGTACTTCGAACAGGGGAAGTATCGTGAGGCTGCGATCGAGTTCGTCAATGCGATCAAGATCGATCCCCGCTATGCCGACGCCCATCATCGATTGGCTGAGACTTATCTCAAATTGCAGCAAGAGCAAGGCGCCTATCAGGAACTCAGCACCACCGTCGAGTTACAGCCGGAGAATTACCAGGCCCGTATCGAACTGGCGAATCTACTGATCCTGAGCCACGATTTTCAGCATGCACAGGAACAAACCGATCTCCTGCTGCAAAAGCGTCCGAACGATCCAGAGGTCCATTCCACCGTTTCCGGTCTCCTCCTTGCGCAAGGGAATCTCTCCCGCGCGATCGAGGAAATGCAGAAAGCGGTTGCACTCGATCCCAGCGCCTGGGACTTACACCTTCAGTTGGCCATGTTGCAGATGAGAAACAATCAACTTGACGCGGCCGAGACCAACATTAAGAAGGTCATCGAACTAAATCCGAAGGAAATGAAGGCACACTTGTTGCTGGGCACTTTTTACCAATCGCAGAGCCGCTTTACCGAGGCGGAGCAGCAATTTCATCATGCCATGGACATGGATCCGAAGAGCCCCGACCCCCGTGCTGCGCTGGCCCGTTTGTACCTGGCCGAGGGCAAGGGAAGCGACGCGGAGGAAATTCTGAAACAGGCGAAGCACGACTTTCCCGACAACTCGACTGGCTACCGCCTGCTGGGCGATTTCTATTTCACGACCGGCGACGTGAATAAAGCCACGGCCGAATACAGTACCCTGTACCAAGAGCATCCCCAAGATCTGCAAGTAAAGAAAAATTACATTCAACTTCTCATTCAGACAAAAAATTTCGCCGAGGCGCGCAGACTCGACGATGAAATCCTGAAGACCAGCCCGAATGACGATGACGCTCTGGTTTACCAAAGCCAAATGCAAATCAGCGATGGGGACGTGAACGGCGCCGCCGTGAAGTTGCAAACCGTCATCAAGAATGCTCCAAAGAACAGCGAGGCCCATTACGCCTTGGGTGTCGCCTTCGAGAAGTTGGGCAATCTACAGAGCGCCGAGAGCGAATGGCGGGAGGCACTGCGTCTGCGTCCCGATTTCCTCGATGCGGAGCGCGCCCTGGCCGGCGCCGCGATGCGGCAGGGCGACATGGCTATGCTGGAGGAGGCCGCGACCCAAATGATCAGGCTGCAACCGGCGTCCCCCGATGGCTATTCGCTGCGCGCACTTTCCAATATCAATCGTAAGCACTATGCCGAAGCTGAGAACGACATTCGCAAGGCGATCGACATCGCCCCCCAGAGTGCGTTTGGCTATGTTCAGATGGGAAATCTGAAACTTACTCAAGGCCAGTACAGCGACGCTACCAAGGCTTACCAGGCAGCGCTGGACCGGAATGCCAGTTCGACCGATGCGCTCCGGGGGCTGATGAACGCATACGTCGCGCAGAAACAACTCGACAAGGCCATCGCCGCCGCCAATGCACAAATTGCCAAGTCGCCAAACAACAGCAGTTTTTATGATCTGCTCGGGACCGCGTTGTTCCACAGCAAAAAAGACCTCAGCGGAGCCGAGGCTGCGCTGGAGAAATCCTCTGCGCTCGACAAGCACAATACCGACGCCTTGCTCAATCTCTGCCAAGTGCGTGCCGCGAAGGGAGAGATCGATGAGGCTATCGCCACCGCCCAGCAGGCGCTCCAGGACAACCCGCGCGAGCCGAACCTCTTCGTCTTGATGGGAAAGTTGTATGAAGCGAAGCCGGACTGGAAGAAAGCAGAAGACGCCTATCAGAACGCGTTGACCCTCAATTCCCACGATGCCCTGGCCTCCAACAACCTTGCCAAGGTTTTGCTGCAAACGGGCGGGAATTTGGACGTCGCGTTATCGCTGGCGCAGACGGCGCGGACAGGGCTGCCCAATTCTCCTGCCGTTGCCGACACTCTAGCCTGGATCTATTGCCAGAAAGGTGCGTACCAGTCGGCAATCGGCCTTCTCCAGGAAGCGCTTAAGTTGCAGGAAAAGAATAAGATGCCCGACAATCCTGAGGTTCACTATCACCTGGGAATGGCGTATGCGAAAAGCGGCCAACCGGCGCTTGCCCGGCAGCAGTTCGAGCGGGTACTGAAGATCAACCCCAATTCGAGCGAGGCGACGGACGCCAAAAACCAACTCGCTCAGCTGAAATCATCTTGACAACGGGGTAGGAGCATGCGTTTTTCTTTACTGAGAATCCGTCTTGAAACGCCCAGTAGTAGAACGATTTCGTTTTCGGAAGTTTGAGCACGGTCAGCGTCCAGTTGAGCTTGCATCAGGAAAGGCCCCGCTAGCCAGGACGACTGTCATTTCACTCGTGGTGGAAAAAATTTAACTGTTCGAGACCCTCTTGACGAAGAAGATGATTGACATGGCTCCGGGAAAGAGACCAGAGAAGCCTGGTGCGACGGCCATGCCCCATTGAAGTCAAAAATTCAAAGTAGCCCACTATCGAGCGCCTAGCGGGATCCTGGACTTTTGCGAGCAACAGGTGTAAGAACGAAGACGTAAGACCCTCCTTATGAGGTGCACATATTAGCGGTCGCTAGGGAAGCGGTCCCGTCGCACGTCCGGGGCCGTTTTTATTGCAGCGGCGATGCGCCTGCCCGAGCGCGGCAGATTACGTTGGTTACGTTCCGAGGTTTCGGAGAATCCTGTCTAATTTCAGAATAGTCTGGACATTTGGGAGAGGGTTGTATGCAAGCAACGGATTTGGCGAGAAAATTGTGGCGCAATGAGGAAGGGCAAGACATCGCAGAATACGCTGTGATGCTCGCCGTTATTCTAGTGATCGTCATCGGTACCATCCGACTGATTGGCAGTAACGCGAACAATGTGTTCTCGAGTGTCGCCAGCGGCCTATCGCAATAAGCGGCGCTGCCGCTGAGGTCGAACCGCGCAACAGATCACCAAGTTCCTCCGCCGCGTTGTGCACGGCCGGGCACAGTTCTGCAATTCCAAGACGCCACGCGCAGCCCTTCGCTGCCCTGAGTGCACCTTCGGCACACCCTTAGAATTCCCTCGCTCAAACGTTGACAGCGCCTTCATCCTTAACGGGGGCACCGGCTAGAACCTCAGCGCCGAGGCACCCGCAGTGCCTCGCGGAAACGATGCAGGAGCAACGTGTGAGTGCGTACAGCCGTACAGCGGTCTATCGAATTAAAAGATCTCGATGGGTGCCGCATGGCCAGAAGCAGATGCGAGTCGAGCATCCCTTGTAACTAACGCAGCTCCGAGTTTCTCGGCAAGCACGATGTACGCAGCATCATAGGCAGAAAAATTGTGACGCAGTTGCCAAATCCGGGGCAGGAGCACGAAATGAGCATACCGAGTGATGCGGAGATCCAGCAGGTCGCGGACCGCCTGGTCAGCGCGATGTACAGAGACCACTCCTTGCAGTGCTAGACGCCGCAGCACCTGCGTGACCTCAAGATCTAGGAGATGGGGCGCGTGTAGGGTTTCGTTACGCGAATAAATTCGCTTCTCAATGCTCTGCCCCGCAGATGTCTGAAGAAGCCAGTCAACTGCGGCCGACGCGTCGAGGACGATCATCGCGCCTCGCGCTCTTCTCGTACCAAGTGGGCGGTATCGATCTGCGCCGACACCGGCTTACGCTTGTGCAGGCGCTCCCGCAATTCTGCGAGCGTTGGCCTCTCCGCGATTTCCTTGATCTCCGCTAACAGATAGTCCGAAAGCGACATACCTGCCATGGCAGCGCGCGCTTTCAGGTGGCGGTGCAGGGCATCGGGTACATTACGAAGCTGAATCATCTTAGACATGCTACAAGCATACTTTCATGTTGCTCACATGTCAACGAAGATGGCCTTTCCCAAGTCGGTTTGGAACCTGTCCCTGCAGACCGGTTCCGAGGGGCCTACCCTCATCAGTTAGCAGGTACGCACTACTCAGCCTTCCGGCCTTTCGCGCTCGTGGCGCACGATCGTCGGCAACCCTTCCCGTTACCCGATTATGTAAGGGTTGCCCGTCATCCGCCCAGAATTCCCTACGAAGGTTAATGGAAATTGCTTGTTTCTGCTCATGCGCCGATTTCTGGAATCACGAGTGTACTGGCGGAGTTATGGGAAAAAGTACCACTGTCCCTATTGCGGTAAGCCAACTTTGCGCACCAATTCGGTGTAACGCGGATCGGAGCGCAGAGGATCCAACAAGAAATCGGTCCGAAGAGAAATTATGTTGATATCGCGTTCTTGAAATGCGGTGTTGAGCCATTCGAAAGCGTGGTCCTTGTCGCCCAAATCGGCATATAGCTGTGCGATTGCGTATGGGGAAACGTAACCGGTCTTGGCTTTGCGTTGCGCGAGTGAAACCTCGATGCTCTTGCGCAGAGCGCCCGGCCAGCCGCCGGCGCGGAAACCCGCCTCCGAAGCGGCAGCGTACTCAGCGTAATTCTTGTCGCCCTCTAATTGAGAGCCGGTCTCCCATTCCTGAATTGCTTCTGGATATTTATGCGCACCCCAATACGCATAGGCTAGCTCACCGTGCGCTCTGCCGAAGGTTGGATTGTCAGCGATAACTTTCTTGAATATCTCTATCGCCTTATCAAATTGACGGTTATAGGTATAAGCTTGAGCTTGCTGCGCGCTTATGATCGGTGAGAGGGGATCAAGCTGATGGGCGCGGTTGCCTTCATCAATCGCCTCTTGCGCCCGGCCACCAATCTCGCAAAGACCCTCGGAAAGCCACTGACGGGCGGTGGCATCGCTGGGATCGAGTTCTAGGGCTTTCTTGAATTCGGCCTCACCGCCGGCAAAATCCCAACTGTATTCCATCTTGATGCCCCCCAGAACCGCATGCGGGTGGGCGAGTGTGGGATCGAGTTCCAGAG
This sequence comes from Terriglobales bacterium, assembly GCA_049592035.1. Taxonomy (GTDB): domain Bacteria; phylum Acidobacteriota; class Terriglobia; order Terriglobales; family Acidobacteriaceae; genus Acidiflorens. The sequence continues at coordinate 16,524 of JBAWFQ010000012.1, read as the reverse complement.
CCTTTGCGGCTGCCTCACTCGCCTTGGGCGTGACGTCGTTGGGGTCCTCGCCATAACTGCCGAGCACGTTGTAAGCATCCGCCAGTCCAGAGTATGCCAGTGCATAACTGGGATCTTTATCGATCGCCTGATTGAAGTAGGAGATCGCCGTCTTGATGTCGGCATTGGTACGCTTGTTCCAGTAGTAGCGGCCTTTTACGTAGAGCTGATAGGCGTCAGCGTTCTGTGTGCCCTGCTTGGCAACCTGCTGCCTTTCCGGCCCGCTCAATTTCGAGCGCAGCCTGCCCGCGATATCGCCGGCGATTTGCTGCTGCAAGGAAATAATGTCCGAGGCTTTGCTCTCATATTGCTCACCCCAGATTTCCGTATTGTCCTGCACGTTGGTGAGGTCGGCACTCACCTGGATAGTGTCCCCGTGCTGCACCACTCTGCCGGTCAGCAAGGCATCGACGGTTAACTCCTTCCCAACTTTCTGGACGTCAACCTCTTTGCCCTTGTAGCGGAAGACGGAGTTGCGCGATTTCACTTTCAAGCCGGGTACGTGGGCAAGGCTGGCGATTAACGATTCGGTGAGGCCATCGACAAGGAAATCGGTGTCCCCGTTGCCGCCCACGTTGGCGAATGGAATCACAGCAACGGATTCAATCTGCGCGGCGCTTGCCTTCAAGCGCCAGTACCATATCCCAGCCGCCAGGCCGATGAGCAAAACCACCAGCACGATGGGAAGCACAATGCTCCAGAGCTTTCCCCGCTCAGCCGCCGGAGCTTGGGCTACTCCCACTGCGCTCGACGATGTAGATGGAGCAAGCGCAGGGGAGGCGCCAGATGCTGATAACAGTTGTCGAGCTGTAACCTGAGCGCCGCTTTCCTGCGCGGCCGCCACTGCCCCCGAACCGACTGCTTCAGAAGGCCTCGATTCCGCTTCCCGCTTCAGCCGCTTGAGGTCGGCGCGCATGTCCGCGGCGTGCTGGTAGCGCAGCTCGCGGTCTTTCTCCAGCGCTTTGTTGATGATGTCTTCAAGCTTCGGGGGGAGGTCGGGGTTCAGCCGGATCGGCGGAGTCGGGGCACGATCAAGTATCGCCTGAAAAATCAGTGCCGACGTATCTCCGCGAAAGGGCACCATGCCGGTGATCATTTCATAGAGCACAGCGCCAAACGAAAATAGGTCGGTTCGTGCGTCCAGTTCCTTTCCCTTCGCCTGCTCGGGAGACATGTAGGCGACCGTTCCAATGGCCGAGCCGGGGCTGGTGAGGTGCTCCTCGGCGATCGTGGCCTCGACTGTCACCCCAGACGGCTCCGACGGCCGCGTGGCGGGCGCCGTGACCTTGGCTAGGCCGAAATCCAGTATCTTCGCGTGGCCTCGCCTGGTCACAAAAATGTTCGCGGGCTTGATGTCGCGATGGACAATGCCCTGCGCGTGGGCGGCATCCAACGCATCGGCAATTTCGATGCCCAGCGAGAGCAGTGTGTCCAGTTCCATCGGACGGTTGCCAATGATGTGCTTCAGCGTCGCGCCGTCGAGGTACTCCATCACGATGAACGCCTTGCCGTCCTGCTCGCCGATGTCGTAAATGGTGCAGATATTCGGATGGTTGAGCGCCGAAGCGGCCTTCGCCTCGCGGCGGAACCTCTCCAGGGATTGCCTGTCCTGGGATACATTTTCAGGCAGGAACTTCAGGGCGACGAAGCGGTCAAGGCGAGTGTCTTCGGCTTTGTAAACCACGCCCATGCCGCCGCCGCCGAGTTTCTCGATGATGCGGTAGTGCGAGATGGTCTGCCCGATCACTATAAGGTTCCCGGCTTTCCGGTCGTTTCATCTTAAGGGCGGGACAGCGGTCAGTCAACGAATGGTGACTGTGGCAGGAGCATCTCGAACCCTGAATGCTTAGTCTCGTGAAGGGGCAACCGTCGAGGCGACGAGATGACTCCCGGTTGGTCGGCAAACCTTACCTTGGGATTACTTCAGGGTTGCCCGTCACTCGGGTTTCTGGAGGGCCAGGGGGCCAGATCACATCCACTCTTCACTAAGAAGGGATTAGTCGCTGTTCGGGGCGTTTAGCAGGATGGTCAATGGCGGAACACGCTCGGGCTTGACGTAGCGGTTCACCAGGAAGCGTTTGCCGTCTTTGGTCACGTCATAGGTGAAAATATCGGTCGATGAGATCGGAGCGCGGCCGTGAATCTGGAACAGAGGCGCGGGCTGCCCGGTAGCGAAAGTCGTCGCGCCGTTGACTGGTACCGCCATCAACATGCCGCTAGGAGAGAGATAGAAAATCTCTTTGCCGTCTCCTCGCCAGCGGGGTTCGGTACCGCCGCCGCGCGAGACCTGCCATTTTCCCACTGCGCCGGGGAACGAACTGACATAAATCTCCCATGCGCCCGATTCATCGGAGGCATAGGCTACCCACTTTCCATCTAGAGAAATTTGCCCGTTGGTTTCGTTGGCCTTGCTATTCAGCAAAACGACTTTCGGCCCGCCAGTAGTGGGCACGGTCGCCAGGTAAGTGCGTGATGAGCTCTGGTCGGTGAAAAGAAGCTGTTGGCCGTCCGCCGACCATGAGTTGGGCAGGATATCATCGGTCGTGGCTGGGTTACGCAGCAGCATTTTTTCTTTTTCCAGTCCGGTAGCCCGTTTGAGGAGTATCTCGGACGAGTCCGCGAGAACGGAACGATACGCGACCATGCTTCCGTCACGCGACCAAATGGCATCGGTTTCTTCGGTTGGCTCGAAGGTAAAGCGCGTATTGTCGGAGCCGTTGGTATTCTCCAGCCAGATATCGACGTTGCTTGCTTTCAAGTCGGCGATGTCCGCGGCCACCTTGCTGGCATCGGGCGATAGAGTTGGGTTCGCAATAATGGCCGGTTCGCCGATCCGGCCCAGTTCCTTGCCTGCCCGGTCCATCCACGTGAGTACGGATAAGGCCGCGCCCACGCCCGTGTTGTAGATCACCGTGCCGTTGCCAGAGACTGTGAGAGCGGCCCAGTAAGTAGAGGGCTGAAAGCCGACGGCGCCGGCAATGGGCGTGCTGTTGCCCGATATCTGTCCGCTCGCGGCATCGAAATTCACGGCGTACAACTGCTTCTGATCGCCCGCGTAATAAAGATGCCCGGAATCGTAGCCGAAACTGGAATGACAAAGCAGGACAAGCTTCTGCTGCTTGTCGTCGAGAGAACCCAGATAGATGCCGCTGGTTTTGTCATCTGTCGCGTTGGAGAAATTGCCCGCCCAGTAGACGTAGTGTTTGCCGTCGGGAAGAAAAAGCGGCCAACGGTGCGTCTGTTGCAGGGGATTAGCGGACATGAGTTCCTGCGTAACCGGGGCCGCGCCGCTGCCATCGGCGTTGATTCGCCAGAGGGGGCTGGCGGGGTCGGGCGAGTAGAGGATGACATTCTGCTTTCCCCAAGTTCCGCCGCGGGCCGCCAGAACGTTAGCCAAAGGCTGGGGCGTACCGCCCGAAACTGCGATCTTCTGCAGCTTGCCACCGGCGAAAAAACCGACGTAGGCGCCATCGAACGACCAGAAGGGATAACTTGCGCCCTGCGTGCCGGGCAGAAGCGTAACCGCGGAGGTACCGATGCGCTGCACGTAAAGCATGGGTAAGGCGGAGCTTTCCTCCGGCGAAACAAACACCAGCATGGAGCCATCGCGCGACACAGCCATGTGGCTGATGCTCATTTCATCGGGAACCGCCAGCGCAAACTGCATGCGCGTGGTCGGCTGCGGACGCCGCGCCACGAACCACGTCGCCGCCGCGACTGCGACCAGAGCCAGCGCAGCGGCGAGCCAGGGAAGCAAGGAAATTCGGCGAGTTGCGGCCGTCGCAGCGCGAACAGCCGTGCTGGCCTCAGTTCCAGAAAGCGCACTCAACGCAAAAGACAGGTCGCGCGCCGACTGGAAGCGCTGTTCCGGGTTTTTTTCCAGGCACCTGCGCACGATGCGTTCGAGCGCAGGAGAAACGGGACGTGTGGAGTCGGACTGCTGGGTGGATAAATCGGGCGGATCATCCTTCAAAACTGCAGTCATGGTTTCGGCTGCAGTGTCCCGTCGGAAAGCGCGCTGGCCCGACAGCATCTCGTAAAGCACTGCGCCGAACGCGAAGATGTCGGTGCGAGCATCGACGGCCTCGCCGCGCACCTGCTCCGGAGCCATATAGCTGGCCGTGCCCATGACCACACCCGCCGCTGTGTGCGCGCTGGTGAGAGTCATTTCTTCCGGCTCAGCGCCCGCCTTCTGCGCCAGCTTTGCCAAACCAAAATCCAGGATCTTGATGCGACCATCTTTGGTGACGAAAATATTTCCCGGTTTCAGGTCGCGGTGGATGATTCCCTTCTCGTGCGCCGCCGCCAGCCCGTGCGTAATTTGTACTCCATACTCGATCGCCTTGCGCTGCAGCAGTGCTCCGCGGTCCAGCGTTGCGCGCAGACTTTCGCCATCCAGGAGTTCGGATACCAGGAACGGCAGTCCCTCGTGCTGGCCGATGTCGTGAATGGCAAGAATGTTGGGGTGGTTGAGCGCAGCCACCGCTCGCGCCTCCTGCTCAAAGCGACGCAGGCGGTCGATTTCGCGTGCCAAGGATTCAGGAAGAATCTTCAGAGCGACATCGCGCCCGAGGCGTGCATCTTTCGCGCGATAAACTTCTCCCATGCCGCCTGCACCCAGCGGAGACTGGATTTCATAAGGACCAAGTTTCGAGCCAGAGGCAAGGGCCATGGGTGCGCAATTATAACCCGCACCACAACGTTGGAGCAGATGCGACGGTTCTTGGTTGATCGACGGCTAGCCTTGCTTTACAAGATTAGGTAAGACTAGCGCGTGACTCGGGCGCTCCCATGGTGGCACCCAGTCGCCAGAAGTCTTTGGTAGGGATGTAGCCGCTGCGAAGAACCAAGCTCGCTCACCGTCACGGCCCCAAGCTGCTATCTGGCCGATGACCGCGCTGGATCCGATCAGCGTCAGAGTTGCCCTTGCGGCAAGCGCGGATTGTTTCGCACACGGCGTTGTGACGGACTGCATAGCTGCTGCCACCAGAACGCGATTAGAATTCAGTTGTCGGGTAAAAGCAAAGAGGGCAAACAATATGCCGTCGACCGACAGTGCCACACTCAACCGTCGTGAAGCGTCCATCAAACTGCTCCGCCTGAAAGGAGTCGCAGCCGGAACCGCAGACGTCGGATTCTGGCTGAGCGAACACAGCCAGCACCCCGAGCCCGAGCTGGCCATCAATTTGAAGCTCAGTCGTCGATCGCTCTCGCGTGCTCATCCGGAACGGCCCACTGGCGGCAATCTTGACGATCTCCTGATCAAAAAGACGCTCGTGGCCGGAACCGATCCGGTGGCGCTCGACGCTTATGTGGCGAAGGCCTACTGGAATTTGGAAGTTTCCTCGCTGCCCTATTTGAAAATGGAGTCCCAGCGCGGCCTGGGAACCTACGAGTTCGGGAAGATCCGCACACGCGCAAGAAGCAGTGGACGAGAAAGGAAGGTGGAGCATTATGAACTCCCGACTATCCAACCACGCACCTCTGCGAGTCAACTGGAAAGTCCTGCCAATTCTCGCTTGGCTGTTACTCTCCACGGGACTCTTGGCCGCACAGTCCAGTGTTTCTGCCGGCCCCCTTCTGCTGCATCAGGTGAGGACAATCTATGTGGCTCCCTCCTCCGATGATTTTGTGTTCCTGGTTAAGGCTCGTCTCGAAAAATGGACGGCAGTCGGGATCGTCACAAAGCCGGAAGAAGCTGACGCGATTCTCACTTGTCAAACGGAGAGCACAATCGTGCCCGCCAAGGTGGTTGTACGGCGGACGATTGCAGAAGTGACCCTTGTAGACCGCCGCTCTCAGAAGCTCATTTGGAGGACCACAAAATCCGGGGCCTTTGAGAGAACCATATTGGCGGATGACATTATGGAGCAGCTCAAGCAGGACTGGAGAAAATCGGCCAGTGCGTATTGAGGCTTGTGGACTGCGCTTCCGACAGCACGTGGCGCCAGGGGAAGCGTCGCACCAGAGTGGAGGCAGGTTATGAACATCTATGAAGTCACCTTGCACGGCACAGACAGCATCTACCTGTTGGCGTCCACAAAATATCGCGCCCTGGAACTGGCGGGAGATTACTTGGCCGACGCCGGACGGGGAGACATGCTGGAGTCGGGCGCATTCGTGCTACGTCAGATTGACCTGTCCGAAGAGCAGATACTCCGCTCCGAAAGATGCCGAGCTTGTCCTCTGAATGAATAGGTCAAGCTCGAATGCGGCCGGGGTTGTGTTTCTCTCCAAGATGCTTGTTTGCCTCGCTGCGCAGCCAGTCGAAGCTGCGGAACTGAAAGAGGGACCGGCTGCGTAAGGAAGAAAAGCAATCACTTTCAGGCGGTGTAAGGATTAAACAGGCGCATTCCTTCGACCCTACAATCTCGCTAGGCGATTCACGGCTGCCCTTGTCGTCCTTATCCTCACCACGGCCGGTTTTTGCACGGTGCGCCGGGCAACGACGACGCGAAGGGGAAGTCGAAGAAGAACTAGCAAGTCCTCGGCGGATGGCCGTTGCTATTTCCGTCGGCCCGCCTGCGCAGCAGCCTTTTTCAAGTCCTCGCGGGCTTTCCCAGGCGGCGGGTAAAGAGACATACTGCAGGGTTTCGGGCACGGCAAGTTCTTGTACAGCAGGTCTTCCAGTGCCTCGAAGCTCTTATTGAGGAGCTCACTCAAGTCTTTGGTGAACATTTTTTCCAGCAGTTCGACCTCTCCCTTGGTTAAGTGGAAGCCCCACTCGTCGATAGTCGCGAGAGGATCGTTCAGTAACTCCTTGCGAAATTCGGGGTGCACAGCCGCGTTTCCAATAATGGTGATAAGTAAGTTCATAACAGCCTCCTATTTAAATGTAGGGTTTGCAATAGGGCCGGTCGTACCAATGTCGAGTGCGTCTTTCGTGGGATGGATCTCCAACGTCAAAGCCTGCAATTCGCGTCGGGCATCACTGAGTAAGGGAAGCTCGTCGGCGTGCTGCCACATTTGGAGTACTTCTTCGTAATGGGTGCGGGCGAGGTCACGATTGTTCATCTGGCGATAGGCACGTGCCAGTTGAAGGTGTGCGTAAACCAAGTCTGGCGGAAAGTCGTTTTGAAGGAGCTCCCCCTCGCGACGGAGAACCTGCTCCCACTCTTGAGCGGCAAGGTCCCAGCGTTTCTCCGCCTGATAGGCGCGGGCAAGACCGGCGTGAGGGAAAAACTCCGGGTATTCTTGAGCCGCACTCATGAAGGAGTTTTCCGCCTCTGCTGGTGTCGCATCAGCCAGCCAGATCTCCCCTTCCAGGTTGTGAAAGCTGCTCTGGTTCGAGGAACTCGCGAAGGCCTTCCGAGAGTCATCGATCCGGTGCAAAACCAGTCGCGCGTTGTCGATCCTGCCTGCACGCACATAGAGGATCCCAGCGTTCAGCAGATCGCTGATCTGCAAACCTGCACTTGGCACTCGTAGAATGAGGTCCGCCTGCAGTCTTGCCTGTCGCAAATTACCCTGACTGAGATGAACACGACCCAGCAGATAGCGCCGAAACGTTTGCAATCCGCCGCTTTGGGGGGGGACCGACTGGATTTGTTCGGCGAGTTCGGCTTTGGCCGCATCCAGTTTCCCTTCGTAAAGATCCGCGACAGCCAAACACAGTTCCTGCAGTTCTCGGTCTGTCTCGGTCCCCTGACCGATTCGGTGGAACTCTTGCCGGGCCACAGACGCGTTACCCTGACCGAGGTACGCCAGACCGAGCCCCCAGTGCATTTGCGGTGAGTCAACGCCGCGTTGCTGAGCCTCCCGGAAGGCAGCGATTGCGGCCTCGGCATGGTTGCTACGTGCCAAGTAAAGCACCAGACTCCGGTAGGCAGGCGCAGAGGAGGAGTTGAGCCTGATGACTTCATGCAGTTCGAGAACTGCCTTGTCGAGCTGATTTAGATCGTAATAGGCGCCCGCCAGTTCCTGGTGCGCTTCCTCATCATCGGGGTAGAGGCTGACAAGGATGCTCAGTGATTGCGCTTCGTCCTCGTAACGCTCCTGGAGGTTGTAGTACTCGGCTTCGATCCTGCGCTGTTCGCGGTCCGTGACGCCTTGCCGCAATTGGTAGGCGCGTTCCACTTCTGCTAAGGCTTTCTCGTTCTTGCCGACCACTGCCAAGTAATACTGGCCCAGCCGCAGATGAGCCATCGCGAATTCCGGATCCAATTGCAGAGCACCCTTCAACAGGCTTGGGACCTGCTCGTCCTTCCCTTGATCACTGGCGTCCTTGGCCTGAGAATAAAGTTGCAGCGCTTCGAGCGAAGTTGTGGTCACTTGGGCGAGCGGGCGGCTGCTTTTCTCGATGCCACCCAAAGATTCACCTAGATCCCTCCGCACCTTGTTCGCCAGTGCGTCCACTTTGTCGAAGAACTGGTCCTTGCGCTCGAACCTCTCTCTCTCTGCGAACAGCAGGTTGCCTCGCACCGGGTCCAGGGCTCGCACCGTGATCTGGAACATTTGCCCCATGCGCTCGATGCTTCCGGTGAGCAATATTTGCAGGTTCTCTCGCTGACAGATTTCGCGCCCGAGAGACTCGTCCAGCCGAGCCATGCGCTCCTTTTTCATGCGCTGCAGGACATCGTGGGCTCGGCTCCTTGGAAAAACATTGATGTAACTGGACTGCTGTAATGCGATGGTCAACCCTTCGCGCACACTCTCGTCTGGAATACTCTCGTCTCCCGAGGTCTCGAAATCCGAAATTAGTACCCAACCACGCTCGGCAAAAATCGGCTCCCTATGGTTCCACCGGTAAATGGCGAAGGCGGTAGCTACCACGACCATCACCAAGAGGGCAGCAACCAGCCAGCGCTTCTTTTTCCGCTCTTCCTGAAGCTGGAGCATGGGCGTGAAATTCTTGGGCATCAACCCCGCTTGCGCCGCGCGGAGGTCCTCCAGCAGTTCGCGGGCGTTGGCGTGGCGTTGTGTGGACGACTTCGCCATTGCCTTCGTGACGACCGCGTCCAAACCCGCAGGCACGAGCGGATTTAAGACACGAATCGCCGTTGGGGTTTGGTGCAGGATGCGTTCACTGGTGGCCACGAAGCTGCTCGCCAAGAAAGGGTTTTTCAGAGTCAGCATTTCGTATAAGACAATGCCCAGCGAGAAGATGTCGGTACGCGGATCGGGCAAGTTTTCCAGCAGGACTTCCGGTGCCATGTAGGCCGGCGTCCCCCCCACCAGGCTCGAATCAAACGTGGAACTCTGGTCGGTGCGCGGCAGATGCTTGGCTACGCCAAAATCCAGAAGCTTCACCTGGCCGGCGGGCGTAAGCATGATGTTTTCGGGCTTGATGTCGCAATGTACGATGCCGCGTTCGTGTGCCGCCACGAGTGCTTCTGCACATTGCGTGGCGATCTCGAAGAACTGCTCCAAAGTCATGGGCTGCCAGAGTCGCTGTCGCAAGGTCTCGCCCTCGACGTATTCCATGACCAGGAAGACCTCACCGCGATCTTCGACTACGTCGTACACACTAGCGATGTGTTCTGATTGGAGAGCGCAGGCCCGCTGAGCTTCACGCAGGACGTGTAGCCGGGCCTTAGGATCACTGCCCAGATTATTGGGGACGCGCTTGAGTGCTACGGGGCGCTTGAGTTGGGTATCTTCGGCGTAGTAAACCTCGCCCATCCCCCCGGCGCCCAGCTTGGAGCGGATCGCAAACCGGCCCACACATCTGCCCGTCAGGTCCTCGGGGGCAGGAAACGCTATCGACGATCTGCGGGGACTGCCCACGGTGCACACCCCCATGAGCTCATCACGCAAAACCGTGATCCGCCGTCTGCTGTGAAGTCCAGCTCCGCCGCCTGCCCCTCAAACGCCGGGACAGAATACAGGAAGATGAACTCGAAACACTTTTAGACCATACGGGCTGATCTTGTCAATGGTGATGCGGCACTGGTTGTGCGGCACTGGAGCCGATCCTTAGCAAAGCAGCGGAGGTCGCCGTTCCGGTAATTGTGTTGGGCGAATACCGATATGGATTCAGCAATCACGCGGCGCTGCGAACACCTACTTGGATTCCGACTTGGTTTCCAACTTCTTGCGGATGCGGCGCAGTTCCATAAAGCACAGTGCGGTTGTGGCGCACAGCACGGATCCAAACGAGATCATAAAAATCATCGGGCGCGGGCTCCTCCCCCATCGATCACTGTATCAGGCACCTATGGCAGCAGATATAATGTTGTAGGTACACTCGACCGTGCTGTGCGGGTACGATCGCGACGGACGCCGAAACACTCCTCACCCTTGTCCCGATCATCGGCCTGCGGTCTATTCACCCTGTGCAATATGACACCGAACGACAGTGGTTGGTCTCTTGCTCGTTCGGGCAGGGTCATTGAATGGAACTGGCTACTTGCGAAAATACGTTGTTCGCATTGCTGCCGACCAGTTGAATCGTACCAATCACTATCACCAGGATAACGGCCAGCATTACCGCATATTCCGCGATGTCTTGGCCCTCATCGTCCTGCCACCAGAGCTGGCGAAGAAGATAGTTCATTTCCCACACCTCCGACACACCGCGCGATTTTACACCCATTGTCAAATGCGACCTGAGGAAAACGACTCAAACGGGACGGCGTAACCGGGAATCTTGCACCTGCATGGTCGCGCTCACCCGAATATGCTGCGGGGACCTAATCGTCGGCTCGACAGAGCGGAGCGGCGATTCTGATGGTTCGCCCCTGATAGTGTCGAGGTCGCGGCTTACGGAGCGGGCAGACTTCAGGTGGGTCGGGAGCCGCATCGATTGAGCACAATGCTAACTCTCAAAGCCCCTATGGAGCGGGGATTTTGGCTTCGGCAATATTGGAGTACGCGCTCTCGCCATTCGCATCGACCGCCGTGGTGGCATAGCAGTAGGTCGTACCATCGGTCACGTTGTTGTCGGTATAGGTAGTCACCGAACTCGACGTGGAACCGATGTCAGAATAGCTACCGCAGGAATTCGACACGAAGACCGCACGATAAACGTTGTAGCTGGTAATGCCCTCGGTAGCGCTGGCATTCCACGACAAGGACACGGTATGCACCGGCGCCGCAGTGCCCGTGCCGGTCAGAGTGGCCACCGTCGGTGAGTTGGAAGCATTGCTGGCAAACGAAGCTGTTGCCGAGGCCGCGCCCGTCGCAGTTGGCGTGAATGTCACCATGAAATTCACGGGTTGGCTCGTGGTAACGGTCACAGGAAACGAGAGACCGCTGATCGAAAACTCCGCCGGGTTTGCGCCACCCAGATTTACCGAAGAAACTATCACCGTTCCACCCGTGGCCGTCAAGGTCCCGGTTTGAGTGCCACTCGTCCCAACCACCACGTTACCAACATTAATCGGAGTGGTCACACTCAACGTAGTCTGCGTCCCGCTCACCGCCGATCCAGTCAGCGGCACACTCAAATTTGAGTTCGAAGCATTCGATACGACGGACACATTGCCCGTGAAACTCCCCGCCGATTGCGGCGCGAACGTGACACTGAACGACGCGCCCTGCCCCGGTATCAGGGTCACCGGCAGCGTGATTCCCGAAACGCTGAATCCGGTCCCGCTTGGGGTCACCTGAGTAATCTGCGCATTCGAGCCGCCCGTATTGGTCACGGTTTCCGTTTGCGTCGAACTCTGGCCCACCTGAATGTTTGTGAACGTGAGACTGGCGGGGCTGGGTGTCAGGGTTGCAGGAGTTACCCCATCTCCAGATAATGCAATGTCAACCGACGTCGACGACCCGCTGACGGTCAGCGACAGGTTGCCGCTGCTGGTGCCAGCCACCGTTGGCGCGAAGCTGACGCCGAAGGTCGAGGCTTGATTCGGCGCCAGGGTCAGCGGCAAGCTCAATCCGGAATAGCTGAAGCCTGCACCCGAGATTGCCGCCACCGTGATCGTCAGAGATTCGCCGCCGGTGTTTTTCAACGTCTCGGTTTGAGATGAGCTGTAGCCCAGCGTCACATTGCCGAAACTGAAGCTCGTCGGATTAGTGGTCAGAGCCCCCGCCGCAACTCCCGTGCCCGAGAGCGCGACATTCAAAGCACCGACGCTACTGCTAAAAGTTATATTGCCACTGGCGCTGCCCGGACTCGCGGGAGCAAAGACGACGCTAAAGTTAGCGCCCTGCCCAGCCGCCAATGTCAAGGGCACAGTGATACCGCTGATGCTGAAGCCGCTCCCGCTGGGCGTCACCTGAGTGATCGTGACGCTTGATCCACCCGTATTCGTAACTAAGCCAGCTTGGGACTGATTGGTTCCAACCTGCACGTTCCCGAAGCTGATGCTGGCCGGCGAGGGAGTAAGCTGGCCTGCCCCTTGAGTCTGCGGCTTCGGGGCGAGTCCCTGGCAGCCTAGAAGGCCGGCCAGACTCACCATGACAAGCATCGCATTCCAACGGTTTCTTATATGATTCATAGAAATGAGAACTGTCTAATTAGTGTGTCGAAAAATACGGCCCTCCGTAAGATTCCAGAAGTACACTCACAGACCTGCCAAGAGGCCAACTGCGCGCGATGAATCCTTCACTTTAAAAGTGGTACGTCAGATCGTTACTTCCGTTTGAACTTGCGGGTAGTATCCTACTTTGTCTTTTTCACCACGGAGTCACAGAGTCATCGAAAAAACCTCGAAACTCTAAAAATCGGAACGGAATGGTTTTGCTAAGCAATTGTCCTCCTCCGTGTCTCCGTGACTCCGTGGTCGAAGCTGAATTTAGGACACCACCAACTTGCGGCACAGCTGGAAGCAAAGGCCCACGCGATGCTAGAATGGCGTACCGCAAACTGTTGAACGTAAACGGTAGGGCGCTTAACTCAGCGGTAGAGTGCCATCCTCACACGGTGGAAGTCGTAGGTTCAAATCCTACAGCGCCCACCAATCGCCCATCGGCATTGGAAATTTGGCGTCGCGCATCACGCAAGTACCCAGGCGGTTCCTCTCGCATCACGTTTCTGCGCCCTCTGAAATGCTAAGATTCCGGGCATGCCTTCGCGCAGCAAAGTCCAGAAAGTGATGCACGCGCCGGGAAAGCCCGCGACAGGAAAAGCGCGCACACACAAAGGCGAGCCGCACGCCGCGGCCGAACTGGTCATCATTACCGGCATGAGCGGGTCGGGGAAGGCCTCCGCGCTGAAGGCCTTTGAAGACCTTGGCTACTACTGTGTGGACAATCTGCCGGTGGAGCTGATTCCACGCTTTGCCGAACTGGCGTTGCAGTCGGGCGAAATTCCTCGCACCGCGCTCGTGGTGGATGTGCGCGAGGGTCTGCAACTCGAGAAGCTGCCGTCGATTCTGAAGTCCGTGAAGCGGATAATCCCCACGCGCGTCATTTATCTGGAGGCGACCGACGCCGCCTTGCTGCGCCGCTTCAGCGAGACGCGCCGGCCGCATCCTTTGGGAACGGGCACGACGGTGCGGGCATCGCTCGGAGCCGAACGCCGTCATCTGCGGGCGATTCGCAAGATTGCCGACCTGGTCATCGATACTTCCAAATTTAATGTCCATGAACTGCGGGCGCACCTGACCGACCGCTTCAAGCAACAGTCTGGGAGCGCGCAGACAATTCTGGTCTCATGCGTAAGCTTCGGATACAAACACGGTTTGCCTGACGACGCCGACCTGGTCTTCGATGTGCGCTTTCTGCCCAATCCTCATTTCGTGCCCGAGTTTCGCGCGCTCACCGGACGCCATCCGCAGGTTGCCAAATACATCCGGTCGTTTCCTCAGACGCAGGAATTCATCAACCGCATCTCGGAACTGCTGGTCTACCTGCTGCCGCACTACATTCGGGAGGGCAAGAGTTACCTGACGATCAGCTTCGGATGCACCGGTGGACAGCACCGCTCAGTAATGATTGCCGAGGATGTCAGCAAGCGATTGCGGAAAGCGGGCTACAAAGTGAAAGTCGTGCATCGGGACAGTCCGAGGTAATGCTGGGCTGGACATTGTCCTGCCCGTAGAGACGCGGCAAGATGCGTCTCTACCGGAAATCGCATGTAGAATTGAGCCTTACACGCATGGCAACCTCTACAGTGGCGGGCGCAAAGGCAAAGAGTGCAGGAATACCGGCAAAGCCCCGCCCACCTCGTCCCATCGCCCGCCTGTTGCGCTACGTTGTCCCTTACTGGTGGCAATTCCTCGCTTCTGTGGCGCTGATGGCGATGGTGGGACTGCTGGATGCCGGACGGGTTCTTCTCATCGGCCCGATCTTTGACCGTGTATTGAATCCCAGTTCCCAGGGCAAAACCATTCAGCTGTTCCGGTTCCCGGGCACTGAGCGTTTTCTTAACCTCCAACAGTTGGTTCCGTCGCATTTTCAAAATCCCTGGACCGTGGTGGCCTTTGCGCTAGTAACCGCCACGGTGTTGAAGGGAATCTTCGACTACATCGGAACCTACCTCGTCAACTACGCTGGTTTTGGGATGATCACCGACCTGCGCGACGATCTGTATAACGACATCCTGCGGAGTTCGGCGGCGTTTTTCACCAGACACACGACGGGCACTCTGCTTTCGACCATCGTCAACGACATCGAAAAAGTGCAATTCGCCATGTCTTCTGTGTTGGCGGAATTTCTGCAGCAGTTTTTCACCTTCGTGTTTACTGCGGCCGTGGTGGTTTTGCTGGGAGGAAAGCTGGCCTGGGTGCTGCTGCTCTTCGTTCCCGTGATTTTGTATTCGTCCAGAAAAATCGGCCGCCAGGTACGTACCACGACTCGTGGCGGGCAAGATAAACTGGCTGAGATTCAGAACATTCTGCACGAGACGATTACCGGCAACCGCATCGTCAAAGCCTTCGGCATGGAGAACTGGGAAGTGGCGCGCTTTCGCGCCGCCGCGCGACGGCTGTTCCGCGCCAACCTCCGGCTGGTGGCGGCATTCGCGATCAGTTCTCCGTTGATGGATATTCTAGGCTCGATCGCCATCGCCCTGCTGCTGTTGATGGGCCGAAACCAGATCAATCACCACGTGTTTACGGCGGGAACATTTCTGGCGTTCATCGTGGCGGTTTTCAAGTTGTATGACCCGGTGCGCAAGTTCGCGCAGTTCAATAACAATTTCCAGCAGGCCGTGGGAGCGTCCTCCGAAATTTTCCGATTCATGGATATGGAAGACGAGGTCCGCGAAAAACCGGGAGCCAAGCGCATGGGGAAATTTGCGCGGGCCATCCGCTTTGCGGACGTGTCTTTCTCCTATGCGACCGCCGAAGATTCGCCAGTCGTTCTGCACGATATCAATCTGGAAGTGAAGGCCGGAGAAGTTCTGGCGGTGGTGGGATCGAGCGGCGCCGGCAAGAGCACACTGGTACACCTCATCCCGCGTTTCTTTGACGTCAGCGGCGGGCGAATTCTGATCGACGACAACGATGTGCGCGAGATGACGCTGGAGTCGCTGCGTTCGCAGATCGGAATCGTCACCCAGGACACACTGTTGTTTAACGATACGGTGCGCAACAATATCGCCTACGGCCAGCCCCATGTATCGCACAAGAAGGTGGAAGAAGCGGCGCGGGCGGCGCGGGCACATGAGTTCATTCGCGGGCTTCCGGAAGGCTACAACACCATGATCGGAGAGCGCGGACTGCGGCTTTCCGGCGGAGAGCGGCAGCGCATCGCAATCGCCCGCGCCATCCTGAAAAACGCGCCCATTCTGATTCTGGATGAAGCGACGTCGGCGCTCGACAGCGAATCCGAGTCGCTGGTGCAATCGGCACTGCAAAATCTGATGACCGGGCGTACTGTGTTTGTAATCGCGCACCGGCTCTCGACCGTGCGCCGCGCGGACCGCATCGTGGTGCTTGAGAACGGCACTATCAGCGACATTGGCGCGCATGAAGAGCTGATGCAAAAGTTGGGCACGTACCGGCGCCTTTACGAATTGCAGTTTGCGGAAATGCCCACGTAGGGACAGCCGCCCTCGCCGGGTCCCCAGAACGCAGCTTTTCGCGGGCTGGGGTGGTCAGCTGTCCAGCGGAGCGAAGCTCCGCCAAAGTTGTGAGCAGTCAGAATTGTTGCCGCGCTCCGCGCGTCGGACAGTCGAGGGCAGCTGTCCCTACGTGATTTGAGATGGACTTATGACACTTCGCTCGATGACGGGATTCGCGCAGGTTAAAGGGCAAGTCAATGCTCAGCTCGCCTTTTCACTGTCACTGAAATCAGTCAATCATCGTTTCCTCGATCTTCACTTCCGGCTCCCATCCGACACCGACGCACTCGAAATGAAGTTGCGCCGGATTTTGAAAGAGAAAATGGCACGCGGCCACGTCGAGGTGATCCTGAACCTGGATCGCTCCGGCACCAACGGCGTCGCGCTGAACCGGCAACTGATTGCCGGCTACGTAGAGGCGTTCCGCACGGCAGCCGACGAATTTGAGATCGAGGGCGAGCCCGACTTGAACGTCGTGCTGAGAATGCCGGGCGCCTTGGATTCCGGCGCCGAGAAATCGGCAGACGAGTTGGATGCTGCGGTGATGGCGCGAGTGGAAGAAGCGCTCTCCAAACTCAACGAGATGCGCG
>JBAWFQ010000011.1:0-4978 GCA_049592035.1 Terriglobales bacterium | reverse complement strand
ATGTCAGGGGGTAGGGCGAGGACGCCGGGCGCTCCACCACCATCCGCTGCTTTACAATTGTGCCGTGGCACTCCTCCGAAATCTGAAGATCACGCTGGAGATGATCAAGTGGGAGCACTCCATCTTCGCGCTCCCGTTCGCGCTCTGCGGAGCCATGCTGGCCGCCGCCGGCATGCCCGCATGGGGGCAACTGGCTTGGATCGTTGTCGCCATGGTCTCGGCGCGGTCGGCCGCCATGGCCTTCAATCGCCTGGCCGATGCCTCGATTGACGCTGCCAATCCCCGCACCGCCACGCGCGCGCTGCCGGTTGGCCAGTTGACGTCGTCGTTTGTGAGTGTGTTCGTGCTGGTCGCGTGCGGGGTTTTTGTTCTCGCCGCTTCCCAATTGAACCGCTTGACGCTGATGCTTTCGCCGGTAGCGCTGGCCGTGATCCTTCTCTATTCCTACGCCAAGCGCTTCACGCGCTGGTCGCACCTGATTCTCGGATTTGCCCTCGGCATCGCCCCGGCCGCGGCCTGGATTGCCATTCGCGGTTCGCTCGATCCGCGGATACTTTTGCTCACCGCCGCAGTTACGTTCTGGGTCGGCGGGTTCGATGTGATTTACGCCTGTCAGGATCACGACCATGACCGCAGCCACGGCTTGCACTCGGTGCCGCGTTATTTCGGAATCGGGAGCGCGCTCGTCATTGCCCGCGTATTTCATATCCTGATGCTCGGCCTGCTAATCGCGCTCATCGTTACTTTCGGCTTGGGGAAACTGGCGATTGCGGGAGTAGTTGTGGTCGCGGCGCTCCTGGCCTACGAGCACACGCTGGTTCGCCACGACGACCTGAGCAAGCTGAACGCCGCATTCTTCACCATGAACGGAGTCATTTCCGTGGTGTTCTTTTTCTTTATCGCGGGAGATCTGCTGCTGAGGCATGGTTGAAATCAGTCGTAGCGCCGCCGTCCCGGCGGCTGTCTGGCGGGCGTCCTCGCCCGCTGCGCCGGGGGCGAGACGCCCCTTCGGCAAGCTCAGGGCAGGCTCTCGGGACAGCCGGCAAGATGCCGGCGCTACCTTACGCTTCTCCGCTGTCGCTGTCGCGCCCTGGTCGCGATCCAACTGCTCGATCCCGCTTTACTAGTTGACGCGCAGCAACAACAGCGTGCCATCGTCGAGCTTAACGTTGTTCTTTTCTGAACTCACCACCGATCCTTGCTTCGCATCCGCGGCGGCTGCAAGCTTCAGGTGCTCAATCCCCACAACACCCTGCGTGTTTCCCGTGATCGGCGGTTGCCCCTGCGTTGGGCCAGAGGCATTCGGCGATGCGTCGGCCGGAGCTTTTGGAACGCTCGCGGTCGGAGTTCCCCCGCCCATCGGTCCCGGGCGTCCACCGAGCGATGGCGACGACCCGCCGGGTTCCATGCCAGGATTGCCGGACGCGGAGCCACCGGAATTGCGCGGCGCGATGATGGCTTGGATCGTCATAGGCATTTGCATGTCTTCGCCGCTCTTCAGAACGGCATGGTCGAACACGATTGCGAGCTGCGATTCTTTCTGCTCCTTGCTGCGCGCCTGGGCCTCGGTTATGTGTCCGATGATCTTCGTATCTTTGGGCACGATGATCGCGCCCGCATTGGTTCGGAGGTCTTGCGTAACCTTAGCCACGACTTCATCACCGGTTTTTGCTTTTTTCGCATCAATGCTCTTGGTGAGCTGTACGGGAAGAATGCTGCCGGGCGCGAGCCTGGGCGGGGTCGAAGCCGTAGGAGCCGCTGGTCGCCCGATGGACTGCGCTTGCGGCATGCTCCCGCTGTTCGGTTGCGGCGCTTGCGCCATTAGGCTTGCGCACAGCAACGCAAGTGCAAAGACTGTGATGAGAACTCGATTCATGATTTGCTCCTTTCAGGGCCCATACTTATTTTAGATGGCAAACCGCCACCCCGCAGCTACTCCTCGACGTCATCCGCGGTGATGGCATCGCGGGATGCGGCGAGACTAACGCGATAGGCCATACTTGATCCGCATCTCGTCCAGCACCTGAGCGGCGGGCTTGAGTTCGCCGCGTTCCGCGCTCGCCATTCCCTCCTGAATTGCGGCGAGGGTTTCCATGCGGTGCAAGCGCTCTTGCATCTGCTGGTAGCTGGCCGCGTCCTGCACAACCACCGCGGCCTTGCCGTTCACCGTCAGCACTTCCGGAGCTTGCGTCTTCTTGAGCCGCGCAACATGCTTTTTATGGTTGCGCAGGAAATCGGTTAAGGAGTGGATTTCACGGGTATCGAGCATGAGAGAGTCCTCGCTGAGTATTATCCGATAATTATATGTTGCCATAGCGGTGGTGAAAGTCAATGAGATATTTTTTGGAATGGTCTGTTCGCTGATCTGAGAGGCGGGTTCACTGCCTGCCGGCGGTTGTGAAGACTTCCATAGCTCCCTGCGGTATCATCAATAGCGATGCCTGTTTCGCACTCATTCCAGACCGACGACCCGCGCCTCGTCCCGATCAAGGATAAAGTCCTCGCCGGCGAACGCCTGAACGAGGCCGATGCTCTCGTCCTTTACGGAACCGGCGACATTCTCGCCGTGGGCTGGCTGGCGAACTGGGTGCGCGAGCGCATGCATGGCGACAAGGCTTACTTCAACGTCAACCGCCATATCAATCCGACGAATGTTTGCGTGGCCGCCTGTCGTCTGTGTGCTTTTGGACGCAAGAAAGATACTCCCGGCGCTTACACCATGGCGCTCGAAGAAGCCTTCCAGACGGCCGCTTCCGGCTACACCGAGGCGATCACCGAGTTTCACATTGTCGGCGGCCTGCATCCCGATTTGCCGTTCCAATATTTTCTCGACCTGGTTTCCGGATTGAAAGAGCGTTACCCGCAAGTCCACATGAAAGCCTTCACCATGGTGGAAGTTGCGTACTTGGCGAAGCGTTCCAAGCTGACGATCCGCGAGACGCTGGAAAAAATGAAAGGAGCGGGCGTCGACTCGCTGCCCGGCGGCGGCGCCGAGATTTTTTCCGACCGCGTGCGCCACATCATCTGCGATCACAAAATCGACGGCGATCAATGGCTCGATACTGCGCGCCTGGCCCACCAGATCGGTCTGAAGTCGAACGCCACCATGCTTTACGGCCACATTGAAAATGATGAAGACCGCGTCGACCACCTGCTAAAGCTGCGCGCCTTGCAGGATGAAACCAGCGGCTTCCAAACTTTCATCCCGCTGGCGTTTCATCCGGCCAACACGCCGCTGCAGCATCTTTTTACTACGACCGGCATGACCGACATCAAACAGATTGCCGTCAGCCGCCTGGTGCTCGATAACTTCGCGCACATTAAGTCTTATTGGCAGATGATGACTCCGAAGATCGCGCAGATTTCGCTGCGCTTTGGAGCCGACGATATCGACGGCACGGTCGTCGAGGAAAAAATTTATCACGATGCGGGAGCCACGACTCCGCAAGGTCTGCGGCGGCACGACCTGGTGCGGCTGATCGCGGAAGCCGGGCGCGAGCCGATCGAGCGCGACACGCTGTACCGGCCAGTGACGCGGACCGAAACGTCTTTCACGGTATCTGTATAAGAGTTCTCAGTTCCCAGTTCTCGGTTCTCAGTAAAGGCCAAGAGCAAACACCGAGAACTGAGAACCGAGAACTGGGAACTTTCTCCAAGCACGCGCATCTAAACGCTCATGGCAAAAGAGCAAACAGCAATCTTCGGCGGCGGATGTTTCTGGTGCATTGAGGCCGTGTTTCAGCGTCTGACCGGCGTCGCCCACGTCGAATCCGGTTACATGGGCGGTCGCGCCGACCAGGCAACATATGGGCAGGTGTGCAATGGCGACACCGGTCATGTAGAAGTCGTCCGCGTCACCTTCGATCCCGACCAGATCAACTATCGCGAATTGCTGGACGTGTTCTTCGCGGTGCACGATCCGACCACGCTCAACCGGCAAGGAAACGATACTGGCGAGCAATATCGCTCCGTAATTTTCTACACCGAGGAAGAGCAGCAGCGGATTGCCGAGGATGTGATTGCGGAGATGACGGCGGCGAAAGCCTTTCCCGAGCCGATCGTGACCGCGATCGAGCCGGCCGGGGAATTCCATGTGGCCGAAGGCTACCACCAGAACTACTACAACGAGAATTCGCGCCAGCCCTATTGCATGTTCGTGATCTCGCCGAAGCTGGCGAAACTAGAGAAGAAGTTTGCCGAAAAACTGCGAGCGTGAGCCAGAAAGCGCCACCTGTCTAAATCGAATCCTCCATCTATGCGGCCGAATCCTGCCCGGGCACACGTTCTTCCAGTAAGAGCCGTCGCAAGCTGCGCAGATCGTTGAGCAACCGGCTGCTGATTTGCAGGTGCTTTTCCAGTTTGTCTAACTTGAACTGTACGATTTGCAGGGCTTGTGCCCGGCGTTCCAACTTGGCCTGCGTGGCCGCGCCCAGGTCGGTTACGATCTCGTTCTTAGCTTCGGCGATGGCCTCGACTAGAAGTCGCACATATTGCTGCGCATTCTCGACACTGTCAAACGGGGTTTGAAGTGCATTGCTCACAAGTGTGAGTACCTTAACACATGTGAAGACCTATCGGTAAGGGTGGAGGATGTTGCGGCAGCAGCCGGTCACCAAAATTCGTGACCTGCAAAGTACTTGAAAATTCTTCCAATCAGTCCTTAAATCTAAAGGGCGGGACTACTGCGAGCCCGTTCTGTTTGCCGAACCCTCCCGGCGGAGAGGGAGCTCTGAATGACACCCGATTCGAAACCGACGGTTCCTGCAGGACAAAAACCACCCTCGTTCGGAACAGGGAAATTACTGTTTACAGTCTTCCTGGCAGTCATCTTTTTTCTGCTAGCCCAAAGCATGGTGCGTCACAACTTCCATCAAGGCCAGCGGATGCACCGGAACGGCTCCGTAGGCCAATAGCAATTTTGATTTGGGGATGCCCCAAGGCTACAACAAACAGAAAATATGGCGGAGAGGGTGGGATT
>JBAWFQ010000010.1:0-4482 GCA_049592035.1 Terriglobales bacterium | reverse complement strand
GGTTTCCTCAACCACAAAATCGGCGGTCGCGGGCGTTCGCGTCACCGACACGGCAGCCAGATCGGCGCTATGTTGCAGTTCCGGATCGAACGGGAATCGAATGTCATCCCAATCCGTTATTTCTCCTATCGGTCGGCCATCCTGCGCCAAGCGCCCGCATTCGAGGTAGCGGAAATGACCAACGTTGTGCGCTGGACGATACGAACGGACGCTGCGCAAGGGCGGTTGTTTAGGCCCGGGCAATTCGGTGCCGCGGGCAAAGACAAGATCGAAAACGACACTGCGCCCGCCATCCGTTTCCCGCCACAATCCGAAATTCCGCATGAAGCGTTCTCGCAGCACGCAGCCGGATTGAGTATCGGCGCGGATCGCCAATCCGATCGCCGTCGCCGATCGCATGTAAGCGGAGCGCCGCACGCGCCGTCCGTAAGTCTCCCGCAGGATGCGCGCCACCGGCGGCAACTCGGATCCGCCGCCCGTGACGTAGAGAGAATCGATGGGAACCTCCGGATGCTCGGCCAGCAATTCATCGACGACCGCGCGGGTGGATTCGATCAGCGGCTTGCACCGTTCGTAGAAGTCGTTTGCACTCACGGTGACCTCGCGCCAATTGCGCCGTACACGTTCGAGATCGACAGTCAGTTTGCGCGTGTTGGGACTGAGCGCTTCCTTCTTCTCGCGGCACTCGTCGACGAGGACAAACCACTCCGCCGCGCCGAGGCTTTCGCGCTCGTCGGGAGAGACGCCAGCGGCCCGCATGGCAAGCTCCGCCAGAATCTCGTCGAAGTCGTCGCCGCCAAGGGTGGAAATACCGTCGGAGGCGACAATGGAGTGTTCGCCGTCGCCGAGTTCGATGAGCGAGGCGTCAAAAGTTCCGCCGCCCAAATCGTAGACCAGCAGCCGGCCTCCGAAACGGCCTTTGCGGTTTACCAGGTCACGATGGGCGAATTCCACCGCTGCCGCCGAAGGTTCGTTCAACATCCCCAGAACGTCGAAGCCTGCCTCACGAGCGGCTTCGCTGGTAAGAAAGCGCTGATTACTGTTCGCATTCGCCGGCACTCCCAGCATGGCTTCCAAGCGCTTGTTCCCATCGTCAGGCAAGGTGGAATGATCGCGCAGTTGCAAGCGCAGAGCGGTCATCATTTCCCGCAACAGTTGCCTGACTTCGACCGTCTGGCCGCCAAGTTCGAGCCGGGTCTCAGGACCGGCGTCCTTAAGGCAGCGTTTGAGAGAGCGAAGTATGGTCCAGCCCGGTTGGCCTTGCACAATCCAGGCATCCCATCCGTAAACTCGTGTTTCCCCGCGCAGGGCGATGAGCGGAGGGAACCAGTCGCGCGAGTTTCCATCGGGAGTTTCGAAATTGACCAGCGGGTAGTTTCCCCGGTCCACGGCGGCAACCACAATACGAGTAGTGCCGAAATCTATGCCGACCTTCACAGTTGAACAGACTCCGTTCTCAGCGGCACCTCGCTTAAGAACCCACGTTGGATCCTCGAGAGGAGAGCTGATGAATCTATTCTAGACTGAAATTTATTTTCTATCGCGGAAACGCGGACACGGCGGGCGCCTGCGGAGGATGGACTTGCGAAACTTAAATTGGTGGGCAGTGCAGGACTCGAACCTGCGACCTCCTGCTTGTAAGGCAGGCGCTCTAACCAGCTGAGCTAACCGCCCGCTTTTATTGTCAACATCTGAGCGAGAGAGTCTAAAACTTGTGCGTGCATTTGTGTTCAAAACCTTTGGAGTTTTCGCTGTACCCGCTCGCTAATCGGCTTTGCGCTCATCACGTCATCCGCCACAGCGTTAACCAATTTTCTCACACTTTCGGGGATGGCCTGTACGTAAACGTTCGCCGTGGTGCCCACGGTCGAGTGACGCTGGTGCGTTTGCACATCTTTCAGATTCCCGCCCTGTGCGTTGGTTGCAAAGGTTCGGCGGAGAATTTGAAAGGTCCCCGATTAGGGCACCTTGCGATAACTCCGATCGAGCAGAGTTGTGAGTGCTGTCCCTGGCTGAAACGTCTTGCTAAAACTTCGGAATCAGGAAACCTGTATGCCCGCAGTGCTCTGCGAAGGCTTCCCCGAACTGCGCGGCCAGCATGGATTCTTCCTTCCTCGCCTTGATCCAGTAGCCCAGGACGATCAAGAGGACTCCCACGACGCATCGCCATTGGTCAATCGCCAAAGCTCCACCGATCGCGGCGAGATCGATTCCGGAATAAATGGGATGCCGAAAATGAGCGTAGGGCCCGGTGCGGATGAGCTTGTGGTCCTCTTTGAGAGTGACTCTGGCGCTCCAGTATTGTCCCAAGTGCCAGCGAGCCCAAAGAGCGATAGCGATGCCGATCCAGGTAAGCGCAACGCCTACAACGGCAAGAGCGTATGTTCGATGGACAACGCGATGACCAAGAACTCCGATCTCCGCTGTGTTGCTGAAAAGCAGGACGAAGCCAACAATTTCCAGAAGAAGGACGCCGTAACGCGACGCGAAGGATTCTCGACTGACGGTCCTGCGTGTCTTCAGCGCGCCCGCCGCCCAGTATGCGACGAAGACGATCCACGGACCTTCAACCAGGTAGCGCCAGATCATGCTTCGAGCACCTTGGACGCCGTGGGCATGTGGTCTGCCGTATTCGGGGCGGAATCAATTCAGTCCATTATTGATGAGCCACTCGGCGCAGGCGTCAGCGTAAATCAGCGCTTCCTCTTCGTCGCGGAAAAACTTGAATTGGAAGCGCCCAGTTGGCGCAAAGGAGCGATCCTCACCGTCGATTCTTAATTCCGGTTTCCATCCGCGCTGTGTCTTGGTTGCCGATGCTTCGACTCCGTGTCCATCGTGTAGATAGCCCATCTGCTAAAGTCCTTCGCTTCGCATTCGCTTAACTTCGATTATATAGAGTCTTAGGATGGCCTGCTAACTGGCAATCCCTTCGCGTGAAGGTTGGTACTGAGCATCGAAGAGATCTGCTCCGCCCCTTACAATAGCTGGAGACTGAGGGATCACCATGCTGTGCGCAATCTCAGGCCCCTGCGCCTGACTCCCATGAAAACTAAAACCTACCCCGACCCTAAGCCTTATCCCGAGAGGGTGCGGCTCGTTATCTTGGACCTGGATGCCTTTCTCTACCCTTATGAGGCATATCGCAACGCCGTTCTGCGAGCGTGGCGGGCGGTAGAAAAGGAATACGGCCTTCCCATATTCCGGAAGAGAATAGCGCAACAATTAATTGAAGAGGCAAGGCAAGAAGCGAAGAAGAATCCAGATGACGCATTATGCCGGTGCATCAGCGAGATGGCGGAACGCCTGGAAAGCACGGGCCATCCCGGCGCCTCCGTGGTCGGCATGCTGGAAGCCTATCGTCGCAGCCGGAGGATAGCGCGCTCGGTTGAGACGAAAGTTAGCGCGGAAGAAGGTATGCAGCATGATCACTCCCTTGATCCGCCTTACCTTGATCCGCCATACAAAGACATGATCGCCCTGGCCTTTAATCTGAGGCTACTTCAGGACCACAGGAACGAAAAGAAAGCAGGACTCACGCGCGACGAACTGCGAGGAAAAATCCTGGAGGGAGAAAAAGGGGTTACACGGCTGTGGAACAGGCACATGGGCAGCGGGTTCATCCGTCCCGATGCCGGATTGGTAAGCAGGATACAGCGGCTAACTGACGCTGGAGTCGAGGTTGCTGTCCTCTCGCATTCGTTCAAGCAGGGCGAAGGACAGGCAATGGAAAAGTTGGAAAAGCTTGGCCTCAAAGGGGTGATTCCCGAGCCCAACATTTTTGGGCTAGAAGAGATCTCTCCCTATAAAAAAGGCAAGGACCCGGAGGTTTTTGAGAAAGCGCTTGCGGCCATCAACAACAGGCGCGACCCGGCAGATCCGATTAGGCCGTGCGAGACAATCATGGCAGAAGATACGATCGGCAACCTGCGGGGTGCCAAGAAAGCAGGCATGCAAACCGTGTGGGTGCCGCGCAGGGACAAAGACATGCCAGATCGTCCCTCACAGAAGCTGCAGAAAAAGCTCGCGTCGGTCGATCATGTCGTCGATCATATCTATGCCACGCCGCATCAGTTTTTGGACGCGCTGGATGCTGCGATCCATGCTTCCAGACATGCTTCCAGAAAAGACCGGTAAGGGCGGAGTTGCTCCCAAGGTGGGAGTAACACTTTCCGGACGTTCTCAATCCAGATCGCATTCCCCAAAAAACCGGGCTGACGTCTTTCGCGACTCGTTCCACAGATCTTTCCGCGACTCGCCATCAAGCGCGCCTTGCTCGCTTTGGCAAGCCCCAAGGCCACCAGTTCCAATCACCTGCAATACGAAGGAGCGCGGGGCCGATCACAATACGAACAAGTGTGGCGTCAATCAACACGGCGACCGCCAACGTAAATCCGATCATCTTGACCACCAGGAAACTTCCGAAAGTGAATGCCGCAAATACCACGATCATGATCGCGGCAGCGCTCGTAATCAGGCCTGCGG
>JBAWFQ010000009.1:0-2065 GCA_049592035.1 Terriglobales bacterium | reverse complement strand
TTCTGGTCGTGGAAGGCGACGACGTGCGGGTAGAGTTCTTGAGTGAGCCGGAAGACAAGCCCTCCGTTGTGCGTCAACTGCTTCAGGCTATTCTGGACCACAAAGTGGTCTTCATAGGCAACGGACTGAATATCGGCAATGCCGATGGAAATGTTCAGGATCTGGCTCCCTTGATCTCAAGTCTGGCAAAACTCATTGCGGAGGGGAATATAACGACTATAGGCAACGCTTTAAATCTCGGCAGTGTGAAGCCGGCCAAAAAAGATGCTGCACCATCCGAAGGAGAGCCCAAGTCACCCCAAGCAACCAAGCCGCAGTCCTCAGTTTCCTCCGGGAAACCGGCTCACTGACAACCTGACGTAACATCGCGATTACACTCATCGACAGGTCAATGAGTGCTATCGCCCATTTCACTCATCGACCCTTGGCCTTGGGTTTTGAGCGCAATCGCCCTGATTTACAACAGTCAGGCTGAGGACACTTGCACAGCGTTATAATCCTTGCTCGACGTGGAGGGTTGATGGCTGAACATCCAGAGCCGCGATGGATGACCGTGCTCTGGCTTGTGCTCGTCATATGTATCGTTGGCTCGTTCGTCGCGGTCAGTCTGCGGCATGGATATGACTTTGTTCAGACGGTTGGATTTCTGGGCGCTTATTGGTTTCGGATTTTTGCCCTCTCACTGTTGGCTGCGCTTGTTCCCTATGCGGTGAGCCTCCTTCTTGGGCTGCGCCGACGAAAATCCCCCGATGAACGAAACCGTAGTCCGCGATAACTGTTGAGAAATCGCAATTACGCTCATTCAGGGGTCAACCGGCAATACTCCTGCTTTTCAGGAGCACCGTGTCAATCCAACGGCAGCACTGCCCGGTTCTCCTCCTCGCACAGAACGGGGTTCGCGCCGCCGGCCAGGCTTTGCTTGGGCGGGTTTTTTCTCGGCGGATGCAGGCACAGTTTTTGGTCAGTCCGCGCGGCCTGCGGTCTGACAACCCGCGATGTAGCGCATCGCATCTGCTGACTCCGCGTGGAAAAACGCAATGGGGAACATATATTTCATGGCCCATCAATGTAACGCTTGCGTGCTGAGACGCACTACTATATGCGGCGTTGTGCAGACGGTGGTCCCATCGCAAGAAAGCCTGGCCCAACACCGGGAGGTTCACATTGGTTGCCCGCAAGGTTACTGCACGTCTGAAACCGAACTCGCTCACAGAATTTACGACTCTCATAGAGCGTGAGATCCTCCCATGGCTGCGAAATCAAGCAGGCTTCCTCGATTTAATCACCCTGGCTGTCCCCAACAGCAGAGAAGTCACAACCATCAGCTTCTGGGTTGACAAAGCGAATGCGCAGGCTTACAACTCAGGCGGCTATCCAGAAGCGGTGAAGACTCTCGCCAAACTCTTGGACGGGACGCCTTACGTTAAGACGTTTGATGTTGTCAGCTCGACCTTTCAAAGGGTCGCCCTCGCGCAGCCACCGGAAGCAGACAATCTGATCCAAGGGCACATAATTGATCATGAGGAGCCGCCCAAATCTTTCCGTTTGTCGTTGTCGTGAAAATCCTAACAATTCGGATTAACAGCGACCATCGGTAAACAGCTAGCTACTGGGCGGAACTTTCCCGCTACTGCAGCTTCGCGTACTCCGCCTTGGCTCCTTTCAGGATGGGGATGTCGGGGTCGGCGTCTTTCCAGAGGGCGAGGAAATCTTTGTAGGCGGCGATCGCCCGGACGCGCGCAGCATCGGCATCCGCTCCCTGCCCCTGTCCTTGAAAAGTTCTCGACTGCAAGGCATTGGCACGAGCCACGCCCAGATGCGCCAACGCTCCCGTCCAGCAGTTCCAAACGATGCCGCTGTGATCGAGAATCTTCTGAAACTCGGCAGCGGCAGCACTGCCCTGTCCGGCGGCCAAGTATGCCTGTCCGCGCACATATACGTGATAGAGGCAGGAAATATTGGTAACGAACGCAATTTGCCCCAACTCAATCGGCAAAGCAGCTTGCAGAGCATTCAGGGCGACAGCCGGATTCTTTTTGTCCAGCGCCAATTGCGCCTGAATCGC
>JBAWFQ010000008.1:0-1551 GCA_049592035.1 Terriglobales bacterium | reverse complement strand
GTTCGACTCCCGCCGCCTCCACCACCTTAAGTAGTTGATAATAAAAAATTTATTGAACAGTATAAAAACGCCTACAATGGATTCGGCGAACGTGCTGATTCCATGCGCTTGGTTTACTCCCGCCACTATCCTCCATGCCCTTCCGAA
This sequence comes from Terriglobales bacterium, assembly GCA_049592035.1. Taxonomy (GTDB): domain Bacteria; phylum Acidobacteriota; class Terriglobia; order Terriglobales; family Acidobacteriaceae; genus Acidiflorens. The sequence goes on along the minus strand of JBAWFQ010000008.1, from coordinate 1,404 downwards.
GGCATAGTTAGGTCGTCCAGACCCCTTGAGATTTCCCGCTGTCAGTGCCATAGTCCTTCAACCGCGAAGAGCCATTCACGCAATCTTCGCAGTTCCCGATTGATCTGCTCTAATCTCCCGCTCCGCCTCATGCCAGTCCTGATCCTGCTGGCTTTCACCGTGGACCCGCTCCTGATAGAACTCATAGGCGCGTGCGGCAATCTGCGGGGTGAGATCGAGTCGCTTGCTGCCTAACAATGGAGCTTTCGTTGGGTCAAAAATTCGATAGGCGAGCAGTTTCACGCGATCATTGACGAGAAACCAGGCTAGAGCGTAAACCCAAACGAAAGCTGCCCAGCCCCAGCCGAGGGGCGTCATAAACAGCCCATAAACCGCAATCAGAGTCGCCAGCATCTGCGTGCCGAGCACTGCGGCCCATAGAATCCGCGCTGGGCGGATCGACCAGAACGGGCCGCGTGTGCGCGTGAGGAATATCGTCAAATGTCCGGCCACGGATAGTTTCAGGTACATCAGCGTTTGGATATGCGCGCGATCGAGATGAAAGACGCGCTCGCCAAGATAAAACAGGCCAAACGCGGCCACGACCCCGATGACACCCAGCACCGTGGAGATTCCCAGCACCAGGCGCATGTTCCAGGCCTCAGGCTTGTCCTTGTAATGAACGTTGTCATACGCAATGGACAGAATGGCTCCGTCGTTGAGCAACGCCAGCATCACGATCATCACAGCGGTCACGGGATAGAAGTTAAACACCAGGATCGCCAGCGTCATGAAAAACAGCACGCGCAGCGTTTCGGCGATGCGGTAGATCGCGTAGCTGTTCATCCGCTGGAAGATGCGGCGGCTCTCCTTGATCGCGTCGATGATCACCGATAGGCCGGGCGCCAGCAGCACAATGGACGCTGCGGCGCGCGCCGCGTCTGTCGCGCCGGAGACGGCGATGCCGCAGTCTGCTTTCTTCAGCGCGGGGGCGTCGTTCACCCCGTCGCCGGTCATTCCGACGATGTGGCCGCGCTGCTGCAGAACATCCACGATGTGGAACTTATGTTCGGGGAATACCTGCGCGAAACCGTCGGCTTGTTCGATGGCCTCCGCCGACTGCGAGGTCTCGTGATGCTTCGTATCGCCCAATCCGCTGGCATCAAGGATGTTCGTACCCAGCCCCAGTTGCCGGGCAGTTTCCCGGGCGATGGCAATTTGATCGCCCGTAACCATTTTGACGCTCACGCCCATCTGCCGGGCGCTGGCGATGGTTGCTTTGGCCTGTTGGCGCGGCGGATCGAACAATGGCAATACGCCCACAACCTGCCACTTGTTTTCCTGATCCGCCCGGGCCACGCCCAAGGAACGGAAGCCGCGTGCCGCAAATTCATTGACGGCCTTCTCGACGGCGGGCTTCACCTC
>JBAWFQ010000007.1:0-2373 GCA_049592035.1 Terriglobales bacterium | reverse complement strand
ACGCTGAAGTTCCTTTACCGCCTGATCGGCTTCCGTGTGCGTGCGATATACCGCGACCACTGAATTTTGCGTAGACATTTTCATCGTCTCCTCGGGTATTTACCCGTCATTCTCAGACCATTAAGTTAAGTTTCAGGTGAACTGCGTCAGTTCTAAACGACCACCGACTTATCGGCTCACCAAGCGCGTCTAACTTTTCTCGAAAAAGTGGGCCACTTTCTTCCCGGCATCTTCGCTGTAGTAGACGGTAACCTTTGCGCCTTTCTCCATTCCCTCGCCGATATCTTTTCCCGCATCTTTGGCAGCGTGGTCGGTCAGGCGGTAGGTTGACTCCATACCATCGCCGGACTTGACGATAAGTTTCTTTCCGCCTCGATCAATGTCTTTGATGGTGCCGTTTGTCATTTTCAGACCATCCTTACCCACTTTGTCGACCTCCACCGCCGTGTCTTCGGTTCCTTTCGTCGTGTAGTGGGCTATCACCTCCGTTCCTTCTTTTAAGCCATGCCAGGAATCTTTCGCCGCTGCGGCGGAAGCATCCACACCATGGACTGCCGTCTTGTCGAGAAAGTGCATCGCGTGCTCGGTCCCATCGGCCGTCTTCACCACGACGGTTTTTGTGGCCGAATCGATCTTCTTGATCGTCCCGTGGACCGCACTGACAACATCCTCGGCAGCGAATGCTGCCGAAACGAGCAATAGTGCAACGACCATGTTTCCAATCATTCTCATGTTTGTTGAGCTCCGATTCATCAGAATTTAAGTTCTCAATTTCGCCCAGAAGCTTGCGAGAGATATCGAGGTAGATCAGATGCGAGAGTCGTCTGATTTCGAAGACGCTCGATCAAACGCAAAAGCAGAGGCGAAAATGGCAGCCCGTCCCGCCGCACTCTAGGCCGCTTCGACTGAGTGAAGTTTTGCGCTTTCAGATTTCGACGGCAAGTGGGCGGTCATGGTCCTCGCTCCCTTCCAAAGAAATTAGGTCCAGATATGGCCCTAGCACTCCGGTGGCGGAGGGTGCAGGCGAGTTAAAATACACTTCGACCGTTAGTCTAAACATTTAAAATATTCAACTAACTTCTGTCTGTCCCAAATAGGACACCTTGAAGGCCTTCATAGAGTGGTGTCCCAGAGTGGTGTCCCAGAGTGGTGTCCCACGTGATCCCGCCGAACAGCAAGCGTTCCACGCGGATACCGCTGCGCACTCAATTGGGGACGATTTTTCCGGGAATGGCAAGGCACAAACTATGAGGGTCCTTCTTGGTTTAAGGAGTTCCTGTCCCAGGATTGAACCGTGCCGCAAGGATCCCTAATGGGCCTTCACGCCAACGTCCGGTGATTCATACCAGAGTTGTAGCTGAAGCAAAGCTGCTTCCACCAAATCCGCAAGTGCAGCCTCCACACGAAGAGATAAAGACACACCCCAATCGGTATTGTCGGGCTGCACGCCGAGTACAACAATGTCCTGTGGCTTTGTGGACACCAGGGCCAGAGTTGAGATCAGGTCCACGACACCCAACTGATGAACGCTCATTCCGCGTGATGAGCCCAGCAAATCTCTCCCCGTCATCCGGGTGAGAGTCCCTGGCGTCTCACCCGAATTCACCGCATCGAGGAACAGCAAGCGCGAAGCATCCGAAACCATAGGTGCCAGTTCGAGGCCGATGGTGCCACCGTCGAGAATCGACACTCCCGCGGGCAGTCTCGGGTCATCCTGCAGTCGTCGTGCCGCGTGCACGCCGACACCGTCGTCTGAGAGGATCGTATTGCCGACCCCTATCACCACCGTGTCCGAAGTCAGCCAGTCGTGCATTTCTCTCCCTCTTTGCTCGTCTCCGCGCGGTTCTCCCCTCTATCCCCAGTTTCCGAAGACCCCGGCGCTTGTACGAGCATAAGTCCGCCCACGAGCATCCACTACGTGGACAGCGCAAGCTAAACAAGGATCGAACGAATGAATAGTACGCAAAACCTCCAGCGGGCGTTCTGGATCCGCTACCGGCGTCTTAAGGAGCGCGGCTTCATATGCGCCACGCTGGCCTTGGGCATCGCGCGGGCCTGCATTCCAGGTCGAAGGCACCACCGCCTGGTAATTCTTGATCGCCTGATTCTCGATCTCGACCCAGTGCCCCAGCGACCCGCGTGGGGCCTCGAAGAAACCGAATCCTCGTGCCGTTTCGGGCCAAGAGTTCGGGTCCCATTTTTCGCCGTTGTGGATCTGCAGGTTTCCCGTTGCCAAATTGTTTCCCAGCTCTTCGATCCACCCAACCAAGCGATCTGCGAGAAGCTGCGTTTCGAGAGCGCGCGCCGCGAGACGTCCAAGAGTCGAAAACAGAGCAGTGGGCGGGGCCTTAAGTTTTGTCAGCGTCGAGTTTA
>JBAWFQ010000006.1:0-42677 GCA_049592035.1 Terriglobales bacterium | reverse complement strand
ACGCCGAAGAGCGCAAACGCCTTCTGGGATGGGAAATCGTCGAGGATGCGGCCCGAGGTTATCGCCGCGTAGTTCCGTCACCCGACCCAATCGGCATGATTGAACTGGAAGTAATTCGGAATCTGGTGGGCAAAGGTGTGCTGGTCATCGCCTGCGGAGGCGGAGGCATTCCTGTCATCTGGAGAAACGGCAAGCTGCAAGGCGTAGAAGCTGTCATCGACAAAGACCGCGCCTCGGCCTGGCTGGCCTCACGCCTCGCCGCCGATCTCTTTGTGATTGCGACCGACACCGACTACGTCTATCTAAACTACAAGAAGCCCGCCCAAACCGCGCTACAGCAAGTAGACGCGCACGACTTGGAAGAGTACGCCCATGCCGGCCATTTCCCCCCCGGCAACATGGGTCCCAAAATCGAATCCGTATTGCGTTTTCTGCGCCAGGGCGGCAAGGAAGCTATCATTACCTCATGCGAGAATCTGTGCCAGGCAGTGGCCGGATCCGCCGGCACCCACATATTCCCCGACCGGTCGGAAATCGAGAGCCAAGCTGATCGAGAAAATGATCTACAAAAAAAGAAAGCTCTCGAACTCCCGGTAGGAGGCCGTTAAATGCCACAGCCGACGATCATTCCCCTCAAGCCCGCAAAGCCAGTTCAGCCCTCCGCTTCTGAACCGGCACGAGGTGGGATGCCATTGAAACACGTGATCGAATCGCAGCAGTTCACCGTCCCCCTGCTCATGGAGTTATTCGGCCGCTCGCAAGGTATGGAGCGCGTAGTAGCCCGAGGAGGCACGCTCGACTACCAGCACCGCATCATGACCACGCTTTTCTATGCGCCCTCGACCCGCACCCGGCTCTCATTCGAAGCGGCCATGCATCGCCTGGGCGGAAGAGTCCTCTCCACCGAGCACGCCGGCGCGTTTTCATCCGAGATCGAAGGCGAGCAGGTAGAAGATTCCATCCGCATCATCAGCGGCTATTCGGATGTGATAGTGATCCGCCACCACGATGAAAACGGCGCCCGCCGAGCCGCCGAAGTCTCGCAAGCTCCAGTCATCAATGCCGGAGACGGCAATGGCGGCCAGCATCCTACCCAGGCCCTGTTAGACCTGTACACTATTTACCGACAGCGTCCACTGGATGGGCTTAGTGTTGCCATCATCGGCGAACTGGATAAAGGCCGTACAGCGCGTTCACTGGCCTATTTGCTGGCCAAGTTCGACCGGGTAAAGATGTTTTTCGTGAGCCCGCCACAGCTCCAGATGAAGCCCGACATCCTGGCCTATCTGGACGAGCACGGCATCCGCTACGAACTGGAGTCGGACATCGACCGTGTAATTGGCGAGGTAGATGTGGTGTATCAAACCAGAATCAGGCCCGAGCGAGTGCGGGAGACTGATGGCCGAGAAAGCGACGGCCTCAAGCGTTACGCCATCGATTCCAAAGTAGTCGAGCGCATGAAGCCGGACGCGCTAATCCTTCATCCACTGCCCCGCACGGTCGAGTTAGACAAGTCGGTCGACGCCGACCCCAGAGCCATGTATTTCCGCCAGGCCATGAACGGGCTTTATGTGCGGATGGCTCTGCTTACCATGCTGCTCGACAAGGAGCCGACAGCGGGGAGTGCATGGGGGTAACAGCTAACGCGCTTTCGTGGCAAACTGACTCTGATCACATGAAGAAAGCCGCCAAATTTGCTTCTGGCCTAGGGTGCTTGGTTTCAGTCATAGCACCATTGCTAGCTATCTTGCTTTACCCTAGGGCTAATTGGCTGTTTGCGTTCATGCTAATCGGAGTCGCAGTTGTTGCCTTTAATGCCCTATGGGCCAAAGACCCAACACCGCAAGATCTAGCCGATGAAATCGAGCGACTGTTGACCGGACACTACGGTGGATGGGACGTTGATAATTTCGAACATCGGCGAATTCGGAATCCGCAACTGAAAGAATTTTGGCATAGAAGTATGGAGATCGGCGGCCTTCCGGAAGAATGGGTGCGATTGGATGAAGGACGGAAGCGCCAGATGCAAGAGGTCATCCAGAGCCTGAGAGAATTAAGCAAAGCCCAAGATGCTGGAGCAAGCCCGAGAACCATCAGCGGTACAGAACGTTGAAAGGGACCTTATGACCACCGAACTAATAGATAAAACCCCGCACACCGATTACTTCGTAGAACTAGAAAACCAATACGGAGCCCACAACTATCATCCGCTCGACGTAGTAATCGAGCGCGCCGAAGGCGTGTGGGTTTACGACGTCGAAGGCAAGCGTTACCTCGATTGCCTGGCCGCCTATTCCGCAGTGAATCAAGGACACTGTCATCCCAAAATTCTGCAAACCCTGACCGAGCAAGCAAGCAAAGTCACCCTAACCTCGCGCGCTTTCCGCAACGAGCAGCTTCCGCTGCTCTACAAAGAACTCCACGACCTGACCGGCTTTGACCAGGCGCTCCCCATGAACTCCGGAGCCGAGGCCGTAGAAACGGCAATCAAAACCGCGCGCAAGTGGGGCTACAAGATCAAAGGCATCCCCGAAGACAAAGCCGAGATTATTGTCTGCGGCAACAATTTCCACGGCCGCACTGTAACGCTAATCAGTTTCTCCAGTGACGAACAATATCGCGACGGTTTCGGCCCCTTCACTCCCGGCTTCAAAGTGATCCCCTTCGGCAATGCGCAAGCCCTCCGCGAAGCCATCACACCAAACACCTGCGCCTTCCTGGTTGAGCCCATTCAAGGCGAGGCCGGAGTCGTAATCCCGCCCGAAGGATTTCTAAAAGAAGCCGCCGAAATCTGCCGCCAGAATCGCGTCCTACTAATGACCGACGAAATTCAATCCGGCCTGGGACGAACCGGCAAACTCTTCGCCTACATGCACGAAGGCATCAAGCCCGATGTTTTGATCATAGGCAAAGCCCTAGCTGGAGGCTTCTATCCCGTCTCGGCGATCCTGGCATCGCGGGAGATTCTAAGCGTCTACAAACCCGGCGACCATGGCAGCACCTTCGGAGGCAATCCCATGGGCTGCGCCATCGCCCGCACCGCCCTACGCGTCCTGATCGAAGAGAAAATGGTAGAACGTTCCGCCGAACTAGGCGCCTATTTTCTGACTCTGCTGAAGACGCTCCGCAGCCCCGATCTAAAAGAAGTGCGTGGCAAAGGCCTGTGGATCGCCGTAGAACTAAATAGTCCCGCGCGTCCCTACTGCGAAGCGCTGAAAGAAGAAGGAATCCTGTGCAAGGAGACGCACGATAAAGTAATCAGAATCGCGCCCCCACTAATAATCACCCGTCAGGAGATCGACTGGGCCTTCGAGCGAATCGCCAAAGTGATCCAGAATCAGATTCATTGACCGGACCAACGGATTTGTATCATACGATTCGTATCAGGGCATCGCTTTAGCGATGCCATAAGTCCCCTTAAATGAGATCCCCCTTAGGGGCCGAGCAGCGCAGGTCGAGTTTTTCAGCAGTCTGTTTAGGCGCTGGAGTTCACCACAGGCGCTAGCGGTATTGTTCCAGCACCAGAACGGCCCGGTTCAAAGCCGCCGCCAGTGCCGCGATCTGCTGTTCGGTGCGCTGCCGATCCCCCCGATCAATCGCCTCATTCACCCCAGGAATCACGACGGCCGCATATCCCGTGTACTGCCCCGGCGCAAAAATAGCATGGTGAAACCACGGACGGTTCGGTAGCCCCTCCGGAATCAGCAGCGCCCGCTCGGCTTCCCGAAGCTTCGCATTCAGTCGCTCCGGCGCTCCCGGCACTTTTCGTTGTTTCTGCAAGATTTTCGCTCCCGCTTCCTGCAAATGACGCGCGCCTTCGAAAGCCGCAGAAAAATCGGGTCCCTTGTCTGCAAAGCGTTCCTTGCTCTTGTTCTTCGCGGCGTCAAGGTAAACCAGAATTTCCTTCCCGTAATTCTCGTAATCGTAAGGAAGCACGTCGGCGCTTGACATACGCACCACTTCCAACCCGTAAATGCGCGCCATCTCCTGCTCGTAAAGGAATTCGGGGTCGCCGAATTTCTTGAACCAGGTGAAATCATCGAACGTCGAGTGATAGACGCCATAATCACCGCTAGAACTGATATCGGTGGAAGGCACTCCCAGATGCTGCAAAAACACCGTGTAGTCCGAACCACTCCCGAGATCGCCCACCGGCACATCATTCTGCGCTGCGTTCGGGCGATAGCTGGTTTCCTGAGAGCGGTTACCCTCCGCGTTCGGCGCGCTCGACTTTTTCCAAGCATCGTACACAGTTCCGCCCTGCGGAGAAGGCACCGTCTTCGCAATCTCGCGGATGAATTCTTTCAAACTCGGAACCCCCGACGCTCCGAATTTCTTACCCGATACGGCCACGTCCATATTGAAATAGGCGGCCGCGTTCCCGAGTTCCTGCGCGTGTTCTTCGCCCCACTCCGTCGAACCGATCAGTCCTTCTTCTTCTGCGTCCCAGCTTCCAATCACAATCGTGCGCTTCGGCTTCCATCCCGATTTCAGCATTTCGCCCAGCCCGTGCACCGCTTCCAGCATCGCCGCCGTGCCGCTGTTCGGATCCACCGCTCCATACACCCAGGCATCACGATGATTGCCCGCCACCACCCACTCGTCGGGCGAGGACGCTCCACGAATTTTGCCAATCACATCCCAAATGGTGCGGAACCGGTAATCCTGCTTGAGGTGTATTTTCACTTTCGCGGGGCCCGGTCCAACGTGATAAGTAAACGGCAGCGCTCCCTGCCACTCGCGCGGCGAATCCTGCCCACCAAGGTGCTCAAGAATCGGCGACGCATCCACGTAAGACAGTGGAGTCACCGGGATCTTAGGCAGTTGCTCCGATTCCGCGGGAGACACCCGCTTAGAATCCGGCAACGCCGGTGTCGAAGCCACTCCCGGTGTCGTCGGGTCGCCGGGAAACTGGAACATGAATCCGACCGACCCGCGCTGCGCTCCGCTAGCCGGCCGCCACGGCCCCTTCGGATAGGCATCGCCGCGATAGTACCCATCGTCTTTCGGATCGGAATAAATAATCACTCCCGCCGCCCCGCGCTCCTGCGCCACAAATACTTTCACGCCGCGAAAATTCTCCCCGTAACGAACAATCACGATTTTTCCGCGCACATCCACGTTCATCTGCTTCAACTTGTCAAAGTCCGACGGCGACCCGTAGTTGGCATAGACAACCTCGGCCTCCGCATCCCCCGAAGGCGCCATGCCGTTGTAAGGAGTCACCACTCGCGGATCGTCCTGACCCGGATCGTCGTCCACATGCTCCCGCCGCGGCCCGTGCATCTCCACTCCCGCCGGCGCGGTCATGTCGACACGAATCTCCTCCGGATAGTTGAGCCAGACTTTGTATTCGGCAATCTCGGTTTCCAGTCCGGCCTCGCGAAACTTCTTTGCCACGTACTCGGCCGTCGCCTTGTCCTCGGGAGAGCCGGCAATGTGCGGCGCTTGCGTCAGAATACGCAGATGTTCTTCCGCCAGCTTGGGGTCGGGCACAGCCATAAACTTCTCTTCCACTACGCGCTCGCTCGCCACATCGCGGAACCCGCTGATCGACCAGTTGTCGGCGCGCTCTTTCTCTTTGCCGGTCTCGTCAAACGCCTGCAGGTTCGCTCCGATCAGCACGAACAATAGAACTGCGCCCGAAAAAAATCTCATGAAGCTCCTCGTAGAAATCACAGACTCCATCAACAGCAATGCCCCGGCACAAAGCGGCCAGCACAAAGTGAAGATTGTACCGCGCCGGGCGACCGGGCAGAGGGACGCGTTACACTAAAGAGCGATGACCAAGTCGCCAACAGCTCGTTTTTCCGATCGAGTCGAGAATTACGTCCGCTATCGCCCCGGATATCCCCCCGAAGTTCTCGACCTGCTTCGCGCCGATTGCGGATTGCGCCCCAGTCACATCGTCGCCGACATCGCTTCCGGCACAGGCGTTTTCACTCGCCTTCTCTTGGAAAATGGCAATTCCGTTTTCGCCGTCGAGCCGAACCTCGAAATGCGTGAAGCGGGTGTGCAACAACTCGAATCCTATCCCCGGCTGGTGTCCGCTGCCGGAACCGCCGAGGACACAACGCTCCGCTCCGCCTCCGTCGATTTCGTCACCGCCGCCCAGGCCGCGCACTGGTTCGACCTGCCCCGAGCCCGAGCCGAATTCGCCCGCATCCTGAAGCCAGATGGTTGGTGTGTCCTGATCTGGAATGAGCGCCGCACCGCAACCACGCCTTTCTTGCGCGACTACGAGCAACTCCTGTTGACCTACGGCACCGATTACAAGGAAGTGCGCCACGAACGCACAACCGCCATCATCCACCAGTTTTTTGCGCCCGCGCGATGCCAAGAGGGTGTCTTCGATCTGCGCCAACAGTTTGACTACGAAGGTACCGCCGGACGCCTGTTGTCTTCTTCCTACGCGCCGCTAGAAGGTCATCCCAACTACAAGCCGATGATGCAGGAACTCCAAAGAATCTTTCGTGCCCACGCCACAGAAGGCCAAGTAGAATTCGAATACAACACGAGAGTGTATTACGGGCATTTGTAATTGGTGATTTGTAATTTAGGTGCATTAGGTTTCAAATTACCAATTACCAATCACAAATTACAAATTACAATTCCATGTCCGACTCAAAATCTTTCCACATGTCTCCCGAGGAGTTCCGCCGCCAGGGCCACGCTGTCGTGGACTGGATCGCCGACTACCATTCCCGCATCGAAATCTTTCCCGTCCTGTCCCGCGTGCAGCCAGGAGAAATCCGCGCCAAGTTGCCGCCCAAAGCACCCGAGCAAGGCGAGGCCTTCGACCAGATACTAGGCGACCTCGAGCGCATCATTCTTCCCGGCATCACGCACTGGCAATCGCCCAATTTCTACGCCTATTTCCCGGCGAACGCCTCCGGCCCTGCGATTCTAGGCGATCTGGTTTCCTCCGGACTCGGCGTCCAAGGCATGCTCTGGTCGACCAGCCCCGCGTGCACCGAACTCGAAACGCAGGTACTAGATTGGCTGGTCCCCATGCTCGGCTTGCCCGACAAATTTCTTTCTACCAGCAGCGCCGGAGGCGGGGTAATTCAAGACACCGCGTCCAGCGCGTCGCTCTGCGCTCTGTTAGCCGCGCGCGAGCGCACCACAAAATTCGCCAGCAATCGCAAAGGCTGCGATGGACGCCTCATCGCTTACTGTTCCACCCAAACCCATTCCTCCATAGAAAAAGCGATGAAGATCGCCGGCATGGGCTCCGACAATCTCCGCCACATCGAAGTAGACAAGAACTTCGCCATGCGTCCCGAAGCGCTGGCGCAACAAATCGAGCAAGATCTCAAAGCCGGTCTGATCCCCAGCTTCGTCTGCGCGACAGTCGGAACGACATCGTCCAACGCCATCGATCCCGTCCGCGAAATTGCCCGCATCTGCCGCGACCACCATCTCTGGCTGCACGTGGATTCCGCCATGAGCGGCACCGCCGCGCTCTGCCCCGAATTCCGCTTCATCAACGATGGCGCAGAGTTCGCCGACAGCTATACCTTCAACCCCCACAAATGGATGTTCACTAATTTCGATTGCAACGTGTTCTACGTAGCCGACCGCAAGCACCTGATCGAAACGCTCTCCATCCTGCCCGAGTACCTGCGCAACCAGGCCACGGAATCCGGCGCCGTAATCGACTATCGCGACTGGCACATCCAGCTAGGCCGCCGTTTCCGCTCGCTCAAGCTGTGGTTCGTAATCCGCCATTACGGAATCGAAGGCCTGCAATATCACATTCGCGAGCACGTGCGTCTCGCTCAGCAATTCGTAGCCTGGGTGCGCAACGATTCGCGCTTCGAGCTAGCGGCGCCCGCCCATCTCAATCTCGTCTGCTTCCGCCTCCGCGCCGGAGATCGTACCAGTCAAGATCAAGCCAATCAGCAACTGATGGACCGCCTGAATGCCAGCGGCGATCTCTACCTGACCCACACGAAGCTAGATGGCAAGCTAACGCTACGATTTTGCGTAGGCCAAACCAATACGCAAGCGCGCCACGTAGAGCGAGCCTGGCAGCGCATCCAGCAAGAGACGAGCAAGCTAGAAAATTCCTGATAAGGTCTTGTTCATGTAGGGACGGACGCATTCGTCCGTCCCAGCCGAGCGCAGCTCGGCAACTGCCGATGGCCCCAACAACGTCAGATTCACGATAAGGTAGGTTATGCCCAGGGAAATTTCAGCAGGCGGCGTCGTGCTAAGGCAGATGTCAGGAGTCTGGCAAGTAGCCCTGATCGAACCACAAAAAAGTGAGACGCTCAAAGAAGAGAAGAAGCCGTCAAAGACGCCGCGCAAGCGCACCCGAGCCGTGCTAGCCCTCCCTAAGGGTTTGGTTGATCCCGGCGAAAAACCGCAAGCAGCAGCCGTCCGCGAAGTCCGAGAAGAGACCGGCGTCACCGCCGAACCAGTCACCAAGCTCGCGGACAACAAGTATGTCTACGTCCGCATCTGGGGCGATGGCGAACGCGTTTTCAAAATAGTAAGTTTCTATCTGATGCGCTATGTCTCCGGAGAAATCGACAACCTAACCTCAGACATGCGGATCGAAGTCAAGCAAGCGCGTTGGGTTCCGTTAGCCGAAGCAGCCAAACAACTAGCCTACAGCAACGAGCGCAAAGTGCTGCGCCAAGCCCAGGACTATGTAGAAAAACAAGGCACGCTTTAGGATTTGTCGCCCAGCAAAGCTCACGTAGGGACGGACGCCCTCGTCCGTCCAGGCGAGCAAAGCTCGCCAGGGGTTTCGTCGCTTCATCCCAGCGGTCAGCCGTGTGGCGGGATTTCGCCCGATCGGACAGCCCAGGCTTGACTATTCTCACGCGCGAGCGCCCGATCGATGTCCCGCTTCTCCGCCGCCGTCAACCGTCGCGTCGATCCCTTCGTCAAGTCGCCCAGTTCAATCGGCCCAATCGAAACCCGCACCAGCCGCAAAACCCGAACCTCCAGCGCTTCCAGCAGACGCCGAATCTGACGGTTCCTGCCCTCGTCCAGCGTTATCTCGATCCAGCTATTCTTATCTCCGTGCCGCAAAAGCCGCGCCCCCTTGGCCCGCAGATGTTCGGTAGATCCGCCCGCCACCGCGCACCCGCGAGTAATTTTCGCCAGCAGATCGGCATCCGCCACGCAGTCCACCTGCACGTGATATTTCTTATCCAGATGACTCGCCGGCGAGGTGATCCGAGCCGCCCACTCCGAATCATTAGTCAACAGTACCAACCCTTCGCTAGCCTTATCCAATCGCCCCACGGGACCAACCCACGGCAGTCCCGGCTCCAGCAGATCGTAAACCGTGTCGCGCCCCTTCTCGTCGGACGCGGTAGTCACCACGCCCCGCGGTTTATTCATAACGAGGCAGATCGCCGGCGCTTGGTCGAGCGGCGAACCGTCGACCTCAATCCGGTCCTGAGAAATTCGCACCGGGCTTTCCGGATCGCGGACGATGCGTCCATTCAGAGCAACACGCCCGGCGCGAATCAAGATAGAAGCCTGGGACCGCGAGCAATAGCCCATTTTCGACAGCGCTCGCGCCAAGCCACTTCGTTTTTGTGTCGTCACATTGCTTCGCGAAATGTAAAAGCAAGAAATGTAAAAGGAAGAAGTGTAAAACAAAGACGGGAACGGCGAGACCCCGCCGCTCCAGCGTGCTCTATAGTGGGGTGCTCTAAAATCAATCGGCCGCGACTTCCCGCTCCTCGGGCTCCATCTGCGCACGAAGCTGATTTTCGTACTCAGACAGTTGCGCCTCGATTTCCTCGACCGCCTTGCGCTTCCGGATGACTTCCTCACGATACCGCCGCAGGAAATAATCGATGGTCTCGACGCGAATCCTAATCGAGCCCGAGGGCTTGTTTTCGTCGAGATCCTTGAAGCAGAAATAAGGTGTGCCCGACTGCTCGATGATCCCCTCAATCACGCCATAAATCGGCGCGTCGTGTCCGCACTTGAAGCTCGATATTTCCAGCGCCACCAGATTCGGATGCCGCGCCGTGAACTTCGCCGCCCACACCTTATGGTTAGTGCTGCAAGAGTACGAGTTCTTCCAGGCATCGCCGATATCGAGCGGATGGCTGATCACGCCATCGCGAACCTCATCGCCGAACAGGCGCTCCAGCATGTCTTCATCCAGAGGCAAAGTATTCTGCGAAAAGATCGGATAGCCCAACTTCTGGAATTCCTCCAGAATCTCGTGATTCAACCCGGGATCATGGTGGTAGGGACGCCCCAGCATCACAATGCCAATGCGATCCTCGCGTTCCAATTGATCCATCACCTCGCGAGCGCGCCGCCGGATACTGGTTTCATAGTCAGCCAGCGCCTTATAGCCCACCTCAACTGCGCGGTCGTTTTCTTCCTGCGACAGTCCAAGAATCGGTTGCCACGCCTGCAGCATCTGGTGCGCAAACAGCTTGCGATCGGCAAAGTTCAAAACCGGATCCACATACTTCACGTTGTGTTCGGCAAACACATCGTTCTCTTTCGTGAACGCAGCCTTCACCGTTTCAGGCGTAGCCGTCACCGTAGGACAAGCGTTCGCCGCCACAATCTTCACCAGCGGTGACGTCAGCACGTCGTACATCGGGAAGAAAATCACGTTCAGCGGCTTCTTCCGATGCTTCTCTTGAATCAGGTTATAGACGTGCGAAATGCCGATCTTAGCCGGGAAGCACGGATCGATCGCCCCGCGGCTGGCGCCAGCCCGGTAAAGATCGGAACTCGTGTAATCGGAGTAAATGATGTTCTCCGGCTGTACTCCCAAACTCTCCAGGTAACCGTTGAACAGCGGCGCATAAGTGTAAATATTGAGCACGCGCGGAATGCCAACGCGCACCTTCTTGCGATTCTCCATCAGCGGAATCCGCTCTTTGGCCGCTTTATTCCAGAATTTCGCCGTAGGTATGGGATCGGCCACGCTCTTAGCGTTCACCGGCCGAAAGACTTCATGGGCTGCGAAATCCACGAAGTTAGGATATTTATCCTTGATCTCATCGATGCCGGCCTTAATGTTCTTCATGTCGTTGACATCTTCCACCAGCCCCTTTTCGCAGGTAGCAATAATCAGCCGCTGCTCCCCATGCATCAACGGAACCTTGGTGACCTTCTGCACCGGAATAATGCTCATCGCATCTTTCGGAGCGGTTCTGATGTCGATGAAAGTCCGCAGACAGTTATTCTTGCAGAAATTGCAGCGCGTGGCCTCGTTGCGCGTAGTACGGTACTGAACTTTGCGAACCGCATCCAGCCCCACAAACGACGTTTGCAGTCCCTTACGCCACAACCGCAGAGATTCAACCGCTGCCCCAATCGCGCCCGACTCACCGCAGAACTCATGCACGATAATCTCGGGCGATTTGCCCGCCGCGCGGAAGCTGTTGTGAATGAAATCGACCTCCGCCTTAACCACCGCCATATTGTTCTGTGTTCCACCTTGCAACACAAACCGCGTACCTAGCGCCGCCAGATTCGGAATGCTGGCCACGTACAGGAACACATTTTTAGGCAGCACAGCGGCCAAACCAGCCAGAATCTCCTCGGCCCTCCACCCTTGCCGCTGGAAGTTCACGATGTCCGATTGCATGAAGACCGCGCACCCATAGCCAAACACCGGCATGGACTGCGCCGAAAACGCAAGATCGGCGTACTGTTCAACGCCCAAGCCAAAGCCTTCCGCCGTCGACTGCAAGAAGTATCCATTGCCCGCCGAGCATTGCGTATTCAGCTTGAAATCTTTGACGCGCCCATTATGCAGAATGATGATCTTGATGTCCTGCCCGCCCACATCGACAATCACATGCGGATCTTCATAAAACTTGAGCGCCGATTCGGTGTGCGCCACGGTCTCGACCAAAGCCACGTCCGCGTGCAAAACGTCTTTCAAAATATCCTTCGCGTACCCGGTAGTCGCGACTCCCAACACTTCCAGCCTGGCGTTCTGCGCTTCGACCTGTCCGCGCAGGTTTTCGAACATCTCAATCGTGTCCTGGATCGGGTTCCCGTTAGAAAGTTGATAAGCCTTGCAAAGAATGTCGCCGCTCTCATTCAGCAGAACGGCCTTCGTCGAAGTCGATCCGCCGTCGATCCCGATAAATCCACCAACAGTCTGCCCCTTCTGGAAAGTCGCCGGCGTAAACTTCTTCCGCCGGTAAGCTTCCTTGAATGTATCCAGTTCGCCGTCTTTAGTAACCAGCCCCTTCGCGCCCGCCTTCGCTTTCTCCTCCTGCCGTCCAAAATCGATGTAGTATTTCAGTTGCTCGCAGCCGTGGTAACACCCGACGCAATCCTCCTCGCTCTTGCCAAATTCAATCGCGCCCAGGGCCGCGAAGTACTGCGCGTTATTCGGAACCTTGATCAGATCTTCCGGCTTAGCGCCCTCCGGAATTGCAACTTTCCGCTCCTGCCACATCCGAGGAATGTTCGCCTGCCAGGCCTCGCGCATGCCCTTGATAAAGCTGTTCGGCCCGCCTAGCAGCAAAACGTGTGGTCGCAAAGTGTGCCCGCGCGTCAGCACACTCAGATTCTGCAGCACGATCGCCTCAAAGAGTGACGCCATCAGCTCATCCGCGGGCGTTCCCACTTTCTGCAGACCGTTGATATCAGTCTCCGCGAACACGCCGCACTTGCCCGCAACTTTGTGCAGCTTGATCCCGAAATAGCCCTGCATCGCAAGCTCATCCACCGGAATCTTCAGCTTCGCGTTGATCTTGTCGATGACCGCGCCCGTCCCGCCCGCGCACTTGTCGTTCATGGACGGAATCTTCTTCTTCCTCCCCGTCTCATCGTCATCCTTGAAGACGATGATCTTAGCGTCCTGTCCCCCCAGCTCAATCACCGAATACACTTCGGGATGAAGCTTCTCGACCGCCAGCGAAACTGCCGTAACTTCCTGTACAAACTTCGCGCCAATCTGATCCGCAATCCCACTCCCGCCCGAACCGGTCATGAACATCCGCGTATTGCGCCGGTCGATGCCGACTTCCTCTTCCATCCGTCGCAGGAATTCCAGCGTCTTCTCCGGTTGCTTGGTCTCATGCCGCTGGTAGTTCTGCCAGAGAATCTTGTCGCTAGCGGCTTCCACCACCATAGCCTTCACGGTGGTTGAGCCCACGTCGAGCCCCACCAGGAACTTCGTATGATGATCGTGCGGTTTTTGATAAGGAGCCGCCGCGATCTGCAGCAGCACGGGCGGTTGTTGCGAGTGTCCCGTCGAATGGTCGTGCATTTTGTCGTTCTCCGATCAGGCGAAAGCAAAAAGAGGAACAATAACAACAACAATGACCGGCGGCACGCATTGAGCACCGCCGGCCCAGATCGGTTAAGCAGCCCTCGGAAGCGCAATCCCCGGCACGCGACTGCGGCGCCGCAGCCATGTTCCCTTATTCATGCGATCGTTCACATGCAGGACGAACTGCGCCGCCGTTCCCGCAATCCCTTCACGATGCGGTACGTGGTAGAACGGCTGCTTGAGCTCGGGATGCTCGGCAATATATTCCCGAATTTCGTCAAGGCTCTTGCCCGTAGACTTCAAGCATTGCTCGAATTCCGTCTTGGCCTTCACCTTGGCTTCGCCCAGCGCCATCTGCACCCGGCTGTGTGCGTTGACCTCGCCCTCGCCCGAGGTTTCAATGGGCAGGAAGATCATGTCCTTGAACTTGTTGATGACCGCAGATTGCACGCCGTCCGATTGCGACGATGGCATACACCCAAACGGCTTCAACGCCAGCACCATGTGGCAGAGATGATGCACTGTGTAGTATACGTTCTTCCCCACCTCAAGATGTCCTTCACCGCCGCGCGCAAACTGGTTATAGAACGGATTCGCCATCTCGGCTAACTCTGGCTGCGGCACCAAGTGATGCGTAATCCCGCCCAGATTTTTGATCGTCCGGTGATACAGGTAATTCCACATCTTCTCGCCGGCGCCAATGCCCATCAGCTTCTTGCGCAATCCAAAATCATTTGCCAGATGTTTTTTCACTTCCCACCACTCCGGGTTCCGATGCGGACGATTCACCGGCCACTTCGCCTTAGCGTGCGCCTTAGCCTGATACAGAAGGTAAGCAACCCAGGTAGCGATCGGTTCAACCAGCACCTGCGCCCCTTCCCGCTCGAGGAAGTCAAACATGTGGAAGTTGCCATCGCCCTCGGTAATCTGCGCCCAGAACTCGCCCGTGATCTTCACCACCGGCTTCACCTTAGTGCGATCCACTTCAATGCTGTCCATTTTCGCGCGAGCCGTAGCCAGCGCATTCAGATAATCTTTCCCCCAAAGATGCTCATGCATCTTGCCGAACACGTTAAACGTGTTGCGCAGAATCTTGTTGCTCTTGAATTTTGGCTTAGCCCACTCCGGAGCCCGCTCTTCGATCTCAAACGAATCCCGATTCCTGAGATCGTTGCAGAGCCCATCCACCGTCTCGCGAAACACGCGTTCGGTTTCGCCCTTGTTCACTTCAAACGGACGAATCTGGTAAATCAAGTCGTTGAACACGTCGCCCAGATGCATCGCGTTCAACATGCCAAATCCGAAGTCGATCGTAAACTTCAATCCCGGCTCGCCCGAAGCCGCCTTGATCCCATCGCTGTCCTTAAACAGCAACACCCGAAACCCGTCGAACCCCGCATTCTTCAATGCGAAGCGATACTCCGCCTCATACATGCCAAAGCGGCAAGGCCCGCACGATCCCGCGGTAAAGAAAACGTAGTTGTCCAGAATGTCCCTACGCGAAACGCCTTCCTTCTCCAGAAATTGCAGATACTGCACCAGGTTCCCCACCGTAAAATATGTCGGATTGCACTGCCCGTTGTTGCCGTATTCCTTGCCAATCTGAAACGCCGGCACATCCGGTACCGGCAGCTTCTCGCAGCGATATCCACAGCCCTGAAATACCGCCCGAATCAAGTCCTCGTGCTTCCAGGTGAACCCCCCAAAAAGAATCGTGACTCTGCCGCGCTCCTCGGCCGTAAACGCGCGCTCCACTGGCCGGTGAAAATGTGTGGGCCGGTCCAGACCGGCAATCTTGCGCAAGCGCATGCGCTCTGCTTCCAGACGCTGTTGGAGTTCCACGTCGTTTTCAATCTGGACAAACTTCGTTGCCATACACGTCTCCTTACTCGCACCTTCCGGTGCAATAACACTGAGATGCAATTCCGCAGAAGCGGTTGCTGAAAAAGCAGTTGCTCGACCCTTGAGGACTTCCCGAAGTTATGCCACAAAAAGCTGTGCTATAGCAAGTGGGGATTCCCCCAATTTATCCATGGAAGAGATTCAAAAATCGCGTGCTTCCGGTCGAGTCGTATCCATTTCAGCCACAATGTTTAACCTCTAATCATAGGCGATTTCCTAAACAATTTCTCGTAACTTCAAGATAGACCATAACTTCACAAGTTACTGAGAAAATTCGGCCACAAGACTCTTTGGGGAGGCACCGTCGGGAGTCTATTGCGCTGGGTTTCGGGGTGATGCAGGGATCGCTTTAGCGCTGAGAAAGGAGGAAGAATGGTAAAGGGATGATTCGAGTCTCGGAGGGACGGCTGAAAATGTGCCCGCGCTTTGCCGCCTGCGGTGTGGCTTTTGCGCTCGCGTCTACTTGGCCGCTGCCATAGCTTCTTTATCCAGACGCCGCCCGACCAACTCCGCGCACGACTCGACGAATTTCTGCTCCGAGGCATTGAACGTATCCGCAAAGTAGCTCTCAATGCAGATTTCCGCCACCACCCGTTTTCGCGCTCCGCCCTTCTGCGCCCCGCCCGTCTGCCCAAAGATGGGCACCACCATATTCGACTTCACCAGATCCGATCCAAGGTAGCGAGGATCGGCGGCCACATTGTTGATCGCCACAGTTTTCCCGGAAGTCGCCGCCGCTCCGCACAATCCTTTGTCCAGCGGAATCCGCGGCGTGGGGTTAAAGCTGCCGGCGCAAGGTCCGACCACCAGCGCGTCGAAACTCGGAGCCTCCATCAGATAAAAGCCGACCCAGTTATAGCGCGCCATCTCTTCATGAAGCCGCTGCGAGACGTGCTGCATCAGAGAACCCACTCCATCCGCCGAGAGGCTATAGGCCTCGAACTCCTCCAGCAGTTCTTCATACTGTGACATGGGAACAGGAATCTCCTCTGGCAAGTGTAGGTCGCAAGAATAAACCGGCAAGTTACCACAGTTTCGTAGAGCCGGAAGCCGGGTGCCCCAATCATAGCGCGTCCTTTGCGCTAGGGTGGGATTCCTCGGAATCGTCCCGCATGGGATTTTGAGACTTCCTACTTGAGTGTGACCAACTTCTCCACCAGCCCCGAGTAGTCCTTCTTCTCCAGTCCGTGCACCTGTTTGTTGTATTCGTCCACCTTGCTGGAGTAGTTCATCGAGCAGAACTTCGGCCCGCACATGGAGCAGAAAGCCGCGGTCTTGTATCCATCCTCGGGGAGCGTTTCGTCGTGCATGGAGCGCGCCGTCTCGGGATCGAGGGAAAGCTCGAACTGCTTTTCCCAGTCGAATTTGTAACGGGCGTAGCTGAGGGCGTCGTCGCGATCACGTGCGCCAGGACGCTCGCGGGCCAGGTCGGCGGCGTGCGCCGCGATCTTGTATGCGATGATCCCATCCTTAACGTCTTTTTCGTTGGGCAGCCCGAGATGTTCTTTCGGCGTCACGTAGCAGAGCATTGACGCGCCATACCAGCCGATCATCGCCGCTCCAATGGCGGACGTGATGTGGTCGTAGCCCGGAGCGATATCGGTCACGAGCGGCCCCAACGTGTAGAACGGAGCCTCGTCGCACCACTCGTTTTCTTTCTCCACCTGCTCCTTGATCTTGTGAATCGGAATGTGTCCCGGCCCTTCGATCATGACCTGCACGTCGTGCTTCCACGCGATACGCGTCAACTCGCCCAAAGTCTTAAGTTCGGCAAATTGCGCTTCATCGCTGGCGTCGGCCAGGCAGCCGGGACGCAAGCCGTCGCCAAGGGAGAAACTTACATCGTACTTCGCGAAAATCTTGCAGATGTCCTCGAAGCATTCGTAGAGGAAATTCTGCTTGTGGTGATGGGTCATCCATTGGGCCAGAATCGCGCCGCCGCGGCTCACGATGCCGGTGATCCGCTTCGAAACCATGGGCACATACTGAATGAGCACGCCCGCGTGAATGGTCATGTAATCCACGCCCTGCTGCGCCTGTTCCTCGATCACTTCAAGCATCACGCTCGCCGTGAGCTCTTCAACGCGCTTGACGCGTGAGATCGCTTCGTAAATCGGCACTGTCCCAATCGGCACGGGCGAATGCCGGATGATGGCTTCGCGAATCGTATGAATGTCGCCGCCGGTTGAAAGGTCCATCACCGTGTCGGCGCCGTAGTGCACGGCGGTGTGTAGCTTCTTGAGCTCTTCGTCAACGTTCGACGTAACCGCCGAATTCCCAATGTTGGCATTGATCTTGCACAGCGACGCGACGCCGATCGCCATCGGCTCCAGTTCGGGATGATTGATGTTCGCGGGAACGATCATCCGGCCGCGAGCGACTTCGTCGCGCACCAGTTCCGGCGCAATCTTTTCGCGGCGAGCGACGTACAGCATCTCTTCGGTGATCGCTCCGCGGCGCGCGTAATGCATCTGCGAGAAGTTGCCATCCGTGTTTTCGGCCTTCCGCTTTGCCAGCCATTCTGCTCGCGGCTTCAAAACCTCATTCAACCCGTTGCCGTTTGCGCCGTTGGTGGAATTACCATTGTCTGCGGACATTTGCGTCGTACCATCCTTCGCGAAATCTCACTGTCGAAATTATACCCCGCATCCGCCATGCCGCGATTTTCTCGGGCAGGCCCAACGGAGGATTGCGTGACCGGGGAAAATGAATCTTCGCGCCGGGGAAGGGAAGCACTATACTGTCGTTGTAACGACAATTGCAGGAGCGCGGCAGGACAGTTGCCCCGCCAGGAGAATCACAGTGAATAAACTGATGGGTACAAGCAATGACGTAGCGCTGACGATCTTGCGCCTGGTGCTGGGAGTGATCTTCCTGGCGCATGGTTCGCAGAAAATGCTGGGATGGTTTGGAGGTTACGGATTTCACGGCACCATGGGTTTCTTCGAGCACATCGGAATGCCCGCGCCGGTTGCGTTTCTGGTGATCTGCACAGAATTTTTCGGCGGCCTCGGATTGATCGTCGGGTTATTGACCAGGATCGCAGCGCTCGGGATCGGGGTCGAGATGATCGGCGCGATCTTTATGGTTCACCTGCAGAACGGTTTCTTCATGAACTGGTTTGGCACGCAGAAGGGCGAGGGATTCGAATATCACCTGCTGGTGATCGCCATGGCTGCGGCGCTGTTACTGCGTGGGGCGGGCGCGTTCTCGCTGGATCGGGCGCTGTCGAAGTAAGTGCTGCAGCGGCAGCTGTGGCAGGGTGCGTCTCACGAGTCTGCCCTGAGCGAGGTCGAAGGATTCAGCCGGGCGGGGACGCCCGGCGCTCCACCAGCAAACGGACAGTCGTCAATTCCGCAGCGTTTTCCCCGTCTTCAGCGTGAACTGAATTCTCTCCTGCGTCTTCTTCTCCCCGCATAGGGATTTGAACGCCTCGCGCTCCAGGTCGAGCAAGTACTGTTCGCTAACCGGAGTGCCGGGTGTGATATTCCCGCCACACAACACTTCCGCGATTTTCGTGCCCAGCTTTAACTCGTGGTCGCTGATGAACTCGCCCTGTCGCATCAGGTAAACGCCCATTTTGAGCGCGGCGAGAATGTTCTCGCCTGGAGCCGGGATGTTGGTGCGCATCACCGGCGGCTCATAGCCCGCGCGCACCAGTTCCAGCGCACGCGCTTTGGCGTCGGTGAGTACGCGCTCGCGGTTCATGGTGATGCGGTCGGAACTCGACAGGAAGCCGAGTCCGCGGGCTTCCTCCGCCGACGTGGCAACCTTCCCGGTGGCGATGGCTTCGAAGATTTTCTTCATCGCCTCCATCACTTCCACCGACTCTCCTCGGCCATCGGGACGAATCGACGCCGCGCTGTCGACCGCGCGCAGCAGCATTTCCTTGCAACCCCCGCCTCCAGGAAGCAAGCCGACTCCGACCTCGACCAATCCCATGTAGAGCTCGGCGTGCGGCTGGCGAGCGGCCGCATGCAGCGAGATTTCGCAGCCACCGCCTAGCGTCAGTCCGAAAGGCGCACTCACCACCGGCTTCGGTGAGAACTTAATCGCCTGCGTCATGCCCTGAAACTGGCGAATCGCCATATCCACGTCGTCCCACTCTTCCTCCTGAATCGACATGAGCAGCAGCATCAGGTTCGCGCCGACGGAAAAATTCGTCGCATCATTGGTGATGACAAAAGCGTCGAACGACTCCCCCGGTCCCCCCGGCTTCAGCGTCTGTAGGATCAGCGAAATAATGTCGGCGCCAAGTGCGTTCATCTTGGAGTGGAACTGGATGCAGCCCACGCCATCGCCCAAGTCAACCAGCGACGCGCCTGAATTCCTCTTCACCACGTAGTTGGACTTCTTCGCCACTTCCACCGACCAGACGCCGGCCGGTATTTCAACCGGCTTGAAGCTGCCATGATCGAGGTCGAAGTAGGCCCGCCCGGATGCGGTCTTCGGATCGTCCTCGTACCAGGATTTCGCATCGCAAGCGAGCAGCTTTTCCACATTGGCCGCGACCGGACGCCCCTCCTTCTTCATGCGAGCAACGGTCGCCTCCACCCCAGCCGCATCCCACAGTTCAAACGGCCCCAGTTCCCAGGCGAAGCCCAGGCGCATCGCCTGATCGATCTCCACCACAGAGTCGGAGATTTCCGGAATGCGGTTGGCGGCATAGGTCCATAAATCAGCAAGTGCCGTCCAAAGAAAAGCGCTGGCCTTGTCGCCTTTCTGCGGCGCGCCGCCGTCCAAGCCAAGCAGCATTCGAATTCGCGCTCGTGTGTCGTCGACGTTTTTCGCCATCTCGAGCGCCGCAAATTTCGCTTTCTGCCGCGGATGGTATTCCAGCGTTTTCCAGTTGAGCGCCATGCGTTCGTCTTCTTTGTGTTTTCCGTCCGCGTCTTTGCCGTGGCTCTTCACCTTCTTGTAGAAACCGCCCTTGGTCTTGTCGCCCAGCCACTTGCGTTCCACCATCTGGCGAAAGAAAGCGGGAACCTGCAATTCACTGCGCTCATCGTGCACGTTTGCGGTCATGTTCGCGACCACGTGTCCGAGAACGTCGAGCCCCACTAGATCAATCGTTCGAAATGTGGCCGAGCGCGGCCAGCCCACGGCTTGCCCGGTGAGCGCGTCGATCTCTTCCACCGTCAGATCCATTTCCTGCATCAGCCGCATCACGTTGAGCACGGAAAACGTACCGATGCGATTGCCGATAAAGTTAGGAGTATCTTTCGCCAGCACCACTCCTTTACCCAGTTGCGTGTCGCAGAAGTGGCTGACGGCGTCCATCAGAGCGCGGTCCGCATCGGGTGTTGGAATCAGCTCCAACAGCCGCATATAGCGCGGCGGATTGAAAAAATGCGTGCCGAACCAGGACCGCCGGAAGTCGTCCGAAAATCCCTCCGCGATCTTCGCCACCGGAAGCCCGCTGGTGTTGGTCGTGACGATCGTGCCCGGCTTACGAATGGCTTCTACTTTCCTCAGCAGCGACCGCTTGATGTCGAGGTTCTCGACAATGGCCTCGATAATCCAGTCAACATCGGCCAGGCGTTTCAGGTCGTCGTCGAAATTCCCCACCGTAACCAACCGCGAAAGCGATGGTTCGAAAAACGCAGCGGGCTTTGATTTCCTGGCGCCGTCAAGTCCGGCCGCCGCGATTTGGTTACGTGCTGCGCCGTCCGCATTCGGAGGCGCGTTTGGAGGAACTATGTCGAGCAGCAACGAAGGCACTCCCGCGTTAGCGAAATGTGCCGCGATGCGGGCGCCCATCGTACCCGCGCCGAGAACAGCAACTTTGTGAATCCGTTTCATAAAGGCGACTCCTGCAATAAGAAATGTTCTCTAAGATCCTACGGAAGTTTATCCACCACCCAGTCGTTCTTGCCAGCGTCCGACAAGGTGATTTCGGAAAATCTGCGCGCGACGTGCGATCCTCGGCGCGTGACCAGAGGCGTGACCAGAACTACCGGGAAACTGTAACGCCCAGGACGCCCATGCCCGCGCGTGATCTCAAAGGCGCGGTCCGTCGCATTGGAAAAAAACTGTTCCAGTTTGTCGGCGCTCTGCGCGTGGCGAACACTATCTCCGACGAGGACCATTCCGTTCTCGACATCTCCGTTTTGCCACGCCTGCAAGAAGTGGTCAGCCGCCGCCAGGGCGAAGGCATAGCCCGGGTCAGAGGTTGCCGGATCGGCTGAACGTCCGGCTGAACGCCCGTGCGTGCGACCCCAGGCCGCCGTTGGCAGGGCCATTAAAAGGCCCGCCAGAAAGCCTATTAAAAGGAAAAGACGCGCTGCGAACCTGGTCCCCACGCTCAGTCTGTTTCTCATTCTTGCCAGCAATGATGGAACTCATTACTCTACTGCAAAGCGACGTTTAGTGTCGTCGCCTCCGTCGTTTTTGTGCACATTCTGTGCAAACTTTTGGTCTGCATTCAGTCTGAAAATTAGAGCCTCTCACGACCAGAATTTTCCTTGTCTTCCGCCAGCTTGGAGCATAAACTACGCTCCGATAGAAATTCCTTCACCATCCCTCGGTGAGGGGCTCACGTTCAATCCGGCATGTTAGCCAGACGCACAAGCGCGTGCGCCGGTGGCGTGCTACGGACAGAACAATCTTCCATGAGGTTAGGACTAGCCAGGAGAAAATATGATCCGAAGAGTAAGTGTGTTCTTGCTCGCACTCGTTGCGATTGTGACGGCCGTGAATCTCGTGTGCCAAGCGGAGTCACAGTCCCTGTTGAAGCCCAATGTGCAGGAAGCGGTTCTCAATGGGGAGGCAAAGCTGGTTGGACGGCTTCCCGCAACCCAAACCATTCACTTCGACATCGTTCTGGCATTGCGCCATCAGCCGGAGTTAGAAAACTTCTTACAACAAGTCTACGATCCCTCCAGCCCATCCTACCGGCACTTCGTCACGGTAAAGGAATTTACCGAAAGGTTTGGTCCGAGCCAGGAAGATTTTGACGCCGTGATCGCGTTCGCGAAGGCCAGCGGCTTTACCGTGGTTGGCGGCTCTCGCGACGGTTTTGACGTGCAGCTCACAGGCTCAGTCGCGAACATCGAGAAGGCTTTCCATGTGAGCATGGGCGAATACCAGCATCCCACCGAAAACCGCACTTTCTACTCTCCCGACCGCGAGCCCACTGTCGATTTGTCGGTCTCGCTCCAGCACATCTCGGGCTTGGATAACTATTCTCTCCCGCATCCTCTTTTCCAGCACAGAGAGAACAAGGCGCATTCCAATGCCACCACGGGTTCCTGCCCGGAGAAATCTTTCTGCGGCAGCGACATGCGCGCGGCCTACTACGAATCAAACGCTCTCACCGGAGCCGGCCAGAACATCGGATTGCTGGAGTTCGCCGGATTTAACATCACCGACGTGAACACCTACTACCAGGGTGCCGGGCAAACCTACACCTTCAACGTCACGGGTATTTCCACCGATGGAACCAGCATTAACTGCACGTATCCCAGCTGTGACGACACGGAACAGACCATTGACATTACGCAAGCGGGCGGCATGGCTCCCGGAGTAACCACCATTTACATCTACGTGGGTTCCAGCGACACCGCCATTTTGAGCGGCATGTCTTCGGACACTCCGTTGCCTTTGAACTTGAGTTCTTCGTGGAGCTGGGGGACAAACCCTGGCGGCGACGATCCCTACTTCGAGAAGATGGCGGCGCAGGGCCAGACCTTCTTCCAGGCAGCCGGCGATAGCGGCGGATATACGCACGAGGCCCCATGGCCGATGAATTCTCTATACACGATCCCCGTCGGCGGCACCGACTTGACCACATCCGGCGCCGGCGGCCCGTGGGCTTCCGAGACCGTTTGGGAAGACGGTGGCGGCGGCTGGGGTAGCAACGTTGATATCCCCTCTTGGCAGGTAGCTGCGGCTACGCAATGCGCCAGCGAAGGCGGGGAATGCTCCACCACCTACCGGGACGTCCCAGACGTCGCGGCCAACTCGAATTTCACCTTTTATGTCTGCGCTGATCAAAAAGGCTTGAGCGGATGCACTGCCAACGACTACGGCGGGACCAGTTTTGCCGCGCCCATGTGGGCGGGCTACATCGCTCTCACCAATCAACAAGCGGCCGCCTAT
Source organism: Terriglobales bacterium (assembly GCA_049592035.1). Taxonomy (GTDB): domain Bacteria; phylum Acidobacteriota; class Terriglobia; order Terriglobales; family Acidobacteriaceae; genus Acidiflorens. The sequence goes on along the minus strand of JBAWFQ010000006.1, from coordinate 19,441 downwards.
GACGATACGCCACCCGGATTCCTTGATCCCACCATTTACCCATTGAATCTGGGGAACGGCGACATCTATTTCCACGACATCACCAGCGATGCTAACGGCAGCAACGGCTTCCCGTGCGTCTCCGGTTACAACATGTGCGGCGGTTGGGGCAGTCCGAACGGGGCTGGTCTGATCGGTGCGCTGGCTCCCACGGGACCAGCTTTCACTCTGTCCGCTAATCCGAGCAGCGTGACCGTCACCCAAGGCGGACAGGCAACCACCACCATCACCGTCACTCCGGAGGATGGCTTTTCGGGCAGCGTCACTCTTTCTGCCTCGGGCCTGCCTAACGGCGTAACCGCGAATTTCAATCCCAATCCAACCACCGGTACCAGTACGCTAACCTTCACCGCTAGCGCCACGGCCGCCACCGGAACCGTTACGGTCACCATCCAGGGCCAGTCGGGTAGTTTGACCAGTAGCACACCCGTCAGTCTCACCGTGAATCCTCTGGTGCAGAGCTTTACTCTAGCGGCTTCACCGAACTCACTCACCATCGCGAAGGGTGGAGCCGGCGGGCAGAGCACCATCACCATTACCGGGGTGAACGGATTCGACAGCAATGTAACGCTGAGCGCCACCGGAGTGCCGGCAGGCGTTACCGCTGTGTTCAACCCGAACCCGGCATTTCCGACTAGCACCCTGACTCTAACCGCAGCCAAATCGGCGAAGGCAGGGACTTACACCGTCACCATCAAGGGAGTCTCCGGCAGCCTGAGCGCAACCACCACGCTCACGTTGACGGTGGAAGCGCTGGGCAGCTTCAAGCTGTCTGCTTCGCCGAGCAGCTTGTCGGTCGCGCAAGGCAGCAGCGGAACCAGCACCATCACCGTGGAACCGACGGGAGGCTTCGATCAGGCAGTCAATCTGACCGCTATCGACGTGCCCAGCGGAGTAACCGCGTCGTTCAGTCCCAACCCGACTACTTCCACCAGCACCTTGACGCTGACGGTGGGTGACGGGGCAACCACCGGGAAGTCGACCATCACCATTGAGGGCACGTATGGAACGCTGACGAAGAAGACAAAGGTCAAGCTAACAGTCACCGCTCCGTAAGCCTGACGTTGTCACAAATTGCTGGGAACCAACCTGAGGAGGGCCGAGCAATCGGTCCTCTTCTTTTTTTCATCCTCGCTATTCATTCGAAAAAAGCGACGCATCTGAATCCGTCGGGTTCGCCGCTGGTCCTCGTTACCCCTGGCCTGATTGGAACGCCTTACGCGGCCTCGCTCGCACCTCGCGTCTGCAATTCGTGTAAGATTCTAGAGGCGAGTACAGTGCACCGCTTCAAACTGGGTTGATCGCGCCGGACGGTTTCGAAATAAGCCGGCGGTTGTGGTTCAAGCATTTGTTGTTCAATCGACGACGATCGCCCAACGACGATACTCCCCAATTACCAGGTAGAACCCCGGCTCTCGGGCTGGCGGCACATTCCTGTCAGGAGAGATGGCATGGCAAAAATTGCGAAGACAGCCGACCGGAAAAAGGTCATGGATACCACGAAATCGCACGCGTGTCCTCAGTGCGGCAAGGAAACCCGCATCGTCAAGCGCGTGAAAGACCGCGAGCGTGGCGTGCCGGGAGGAATCTACATTTCGTGCCCAGGCTGCGAATTTTTTGAAAAGCTGTAGAAGGCAGGTGTCAGGTCTCAGCACCCCCTCAGAAGCGGCTGATGGCCCGTTGAAATGCGGCAAGCGCGGTCTTTACAAGTGAAAGAACTTATCCGGATGAGTAGACCTGAGAGTTCTCTTATGCGCGATGAGGCTTAGCGCCTCAGCTTTTTCCGAGACCTGACACCTGAGACCTGCTCTACCCCATCTGTCCCAGAATCGCCCGCGCCTCAGCCGCCGGGTCCGCGGCTTCCGTGATCGGGCGCCCCACAACAATGAGCGAGGCTCCTGCGGCAATCGCTTCCGCGGGAGTGACGACGCGCGCCTGATCGTGGGGTCCGCTGCCTGCCAGACGCACGCCGGGCGTGACAATCGTGAAGTCGTGGCCAAACTCCTCGCGCAGCGCGGCGGCTTCTTGCGCCGACGCGACTACGCCCTTGCATCCGTTCGAACGGGCCAGCGCTGTCAGTCTCAGCACTTGTTCGAGCACTCCTCCGCGCAGACCGATCTTGCCCAGTTCCACGTCATCCAGACTGGTGAGCACAGTGACCGCCAGAACGAGCGCCTCGGGATTGACCGCGTGTGCGCCTTCGACCGCTGCGCGCAACATCTTTCCGCCTCCGGAGGCATGCACTGTCAGCATGCTGACGCCCAGTTCAGCCGCTTCGCGCACGGCCGCTCCTACTGTGTTTGGAATGTCGTGATATTTGAGGTCAAGAAAAACGCGGCGTCCTGAACCCACCAGCTCACGAACTACCGCAGGACCCTCGGCAGTGTAGAGTTGCATCCCCACTTTATAGGCATGGGCAGAGTCGCCGACGGCCGCCACGATTTTCCGGGCGGCCGCGGCCGTAGACACATCCAAAGCAACGATCAGACGCTGGCGCGGATCCATGCTTCTCGCACCTTTGGCTACAGTAGGGGCGACTTCCACCGGCATTATCGAGTCTCCCGACGCTATTTGCCTGTCTTCTTATATCAAATGCAAAGACAAGAAAACCAGCGGTAACTTTCAGACTCTCGTTGCCGAGTGTATGGAGCTAGTTCAGATCAGCTACAGGTTGCAGCTGCGCCACCGTCATGGGACGGGAATTTCTGGGCCGGTAGGGTTCCAGTCGCACCGTTTGCACTCCGCGCTCTTCGAAGCCCAGCGCCTGCGCGGCGGTGTAGGAAACGTCGATGATCCGGCCTTCCACTACCGGACCCCGGTCATTGATCCGAACCACCACAGCCTTGCCATTCCTCAGGTTGGTGACTTTAACCAACGTACCCAGCGGGAGGCTGGGGTGAGCGGCCGTGAGATCGCGCATGTCGAAGGGTTCTCCGCTGGCGGTTTGCTTGCCCTGGAACTGTTCTCCGTACCAGGACGCGGTCCCTACTTGATAAGCCTTCGACTTATGGCTGCTTGTTATTTTGTGCCCGCTGGTCGTTGTTCCAACCAGTGGCGTTGTGACCTTGGCGGCTTCCAGGCTGCTTGGCCCGGATGCGGCTCCGGCCCCCAGACTGGCAACAGATAAAATTACGGCCAGGCCTTCGGCTAAACGTCGCATTCGATTACCTCTCAATCGTGGAAAGTCGTTTTCTGGTCGTATGCTCCTTTAGTCAGACGATTCGACGATGCTACGGGCTTGGGGAAGAAGTGTCAATCGGAAAAATCCAGCAGATTGTTAACTAAATGGTAAGTAATCAATCACTTAACCCCATGAAGAATAGAGGTTTTCATCGTATGTCGTTGAAACTAGGAAGAGCCGATCATTGCACGATTGGTTACTATAGAAAACGGAGCCCAGCAAAATTCCAGCAACCCCCTGTCGAATGTTATACTTACATGAATATTTACGATAATATCATTACAATCAACAAGATACGATGAGTCTTGATGGCAGATTGGTAATCTCGAAATGTCGGAAATCTGACGGCGCGAGAACAAGTCACGGCCCGCCCTACGTCGGCCGTAAATCCCCGGAGTGTCCTATTTTCCCGCGCGGTGATTGTAGCGCCGCCGTCCCGGCGGCTGTCCGGCGGGCGTCCCGCCCGCCGAGCCGAGAGCGACGATGGCCTCGAGACAGCCGGCAAGGAAGCCGGCGCTACGGATGCGAGAACCTGCGCCAAATTGAGACACTACCTAAATCCCCGGAAGTGCTGTTCCCCTCTGTGAACTTTGGGTTTAAAGTGACGCCATGCCCGTGACCCCACCTGTCGTACTGACGATCGCTGGATTCGACCCCTCCTCAGGCGCAGGCATCACTGCCGACATCAAGACCATCGCCGCCCATGAATGCTATGGTGTCTCCTGCATCACCGCCCTGACCGTCCAGTCGACGCAGGGAGTGCGCCGCGTCGAAGCCGTAAATCCGAAGATCATTGCCGAAACCTTGCAAGAACTGGCGGCGGACCTGCCTGTAGAAGCCGTCCACATAGGCATGTTAGGAAACGCCCAGGTGGTCGAGGTGGTCGCCGATTTTCTGGCCCAGGCTCTTCCTGGTGAATCGAGGCTGCCTCATATCGTCCTTGATCCCATTCTCAAGTCAAGTTCCGGGGCGGATTTACTGGACGCTGCCGGAACCCGGCTATTGCTAGAAAGGCTGGTCCCGCTGGCGGAGGTAGTTACGCCAAACTTGTCAGAAGCCAGCATCCTGACCGGGTTAGAGGTCGCCGATCTGGACCAGATGCGCGCCGCAGCTGCGCGTCTGCACGATCTAGGAGCCGCGAATGTGGTGATTACCGGTGGCCACCTGGAAAAGGCGATCGACCTCCTCAGTTTCACAACCGCGCATGGCAGGGAAACGGAGATCTTCAAGGCCGACCGTCAGCGCTCGAATTCCACCCACGGAACGGGATGCGCGTTCGCAACGGCGCTCGCCTGTCACCTCGCGCATGGCCGCGGACTACCCGAGGCGGTTCTGCTCTCCAAAGTCTATGTTTTGGCGGCGATGGCCGCCGCCCACCCGCTGGGCAAGGGAGTAGGTCCACTACACCATCTCTACCGCATGAGCCAGCAAAGAAGAGCCAGCACTCCGGCCTTCGAAGCGGAACACGCCTACCCAAGAAACTAAACCAACTTTCCTGTAGAGACGCGGCTTGCCGCGTCTCAGGCGTGGAAGTGTGATCTGAGCGCTGGCTTGTTTGATGGAAACTGAGAACTGACAGCTGAGAGTTATTGCTTAAGCAGCAACCCAACCACAAAGGCCGCAATCGCCGCCAGCAGCCATTCGATGCGCCACAGTTGGATTGCCTGCCAGTCGAGCGGGGTCCTTGCGCTGAAAAACACGCCAACCGTCAAGGCGCCGAGTCCGCAGAGCAAGCCCACCAGAAAAGCGACGGTCGCAGCCGTCGTAAGCCCCAGCCGCTCCCCAATCGCCGCCAGTTCAGCCAAGCCTGGGATTTCCACCCGGCGCGCCGCACTGCCCCCCAACTCGGGACGTCTGGCGCCACAGGCGTGGCAGTAGACGGAACCAACGATGAACTCGGTTCCGCAGCGGCAGGTTGCGCGTCGTTCTGCGGAGGTGACGGCCACCGAAGTCGATGTGGGCATCGGTGCCCGCCAAAACTCGTGTTGAGCCTGATCGGCTGCTTCTGCCATAAGCGAATGACTAGAGAGCTCTTCTTTCGACCCTTTTTGGATCGCAAGCAAATCACCAAAGCAACTTATTGCAAAGACGCCAGTTAAGAGCTGGCCAAGGGGGAGGTGGCCATTCCGGAGAGCAAGAATTACGCGATTCAACCCGGAATTTCACATTTTGCACAAATCCAATGCCTTGCACACGTACCCGGTCTGGTTCATGGGGAAGTACTCCCGTCGAACGGATCGACCGCTACTCTTTACCCTTTGGCCTCGGCCAGCGCCCGCCGCAATTCGTCCACATCCTGAGAATTCGGCTTCATCCTCTCCAATCGGTCCAGTTGTTGCCGCGCCAGCGCAACCTGACCGTTCTTGGCGTAGGCGAGCCCGAGATGATAGTTGAAGAGCGCGTTGTCCGGTTCCTTTTTCACCGCTTCCTTGAAAAGCGTAATGGCCGATCCATAGACGTGTTTGTGATAGAAAGCCCAGCCCAGCGTGTCGGCGGAGTTTGGATTATCGGGCATCTGGCGCCGCGCCGTCTGTGCCATCGCGAAAGCGACGTCCACATTGCCACCCTGCTGCAGCATCACGTACGCCAGATTATTGGACGCCAGCGGATTATCCGGCTCAACATCCAGTGCCTTCTGGTACTGCTCCTTGGCATGATCCCAATCCTGCTTGTTCTCGTAAATGCCACCCGCCAGCAGGTAAAGCACCGTCACTTTGGGATTCATCCTGGCGCCATCGAGATAGGTTTGGAGCGCCTGATCGGTAGCGCCGCGTTGGCTCTCCACCATGCCGAGTTTGACTGTTGCCTCGCTGCTTTTCTTATCCAGCTCCAGGGCCTCTTTGAATTCCTGTTCTCCCCCCGCCAGATCTTTCTTTTGTTCCACCAGCAGCGTCCCCAGCATGATGTGAAACCCCACGTTCTTGGGGTACTTCGACACCTGTGCCCTGGCCGTGGCGACCGCCCGATCCGTCTGCTTCTCGAGTTGATCCACGTTGAGCACCCCGCCCAGCGCGTCGGTGGAATTCGGATCCTGATCGAGCGCCTGCTGGTAGGCCTTTTGCGCTTCGTCCAACTTATTCTCCGCCATCCGCAAATTCCCCAGCTGCACATAAGCGTCGGGATTGTTGGCCTGCACATTGATCGACCGATGTATGTACTCATCCGCCCGAGCGAAATCCTTGCGATCGATCTCCGCCACTCCGCGCAGCAGATATCCGTCGGGAGAACCTGGCTGCAACGCAATGATCTGGTCGGCTTCCTGCGCCAGCCCCGAAGGATCGCGCCGGTGGATGGCAACTCCCGCCAACGCCCGATGCGCCTCCACAAGTTCATTACGCAGTCGAACCGCATCGCGCCACTCGGCTTCCGCCCGGTTGGCGTTTCCCATTTGGTCGAAGGCCAGGCCAAGCTGATAATGCGCGAGGGCATTGTCCGGATTATTCTTCAATACGGCTTGCAGCGTGTTGACCGCGTCGTTCCCCTTGCCGCCGCGTATCTCGATCTCGCCCTTATACACCTGGGCGTCCTCGTCATCCGGTTTCTCTTTCAAAACTTCGTCATTCAACTTGCGGGCTTCGTCCAGCCGGTCTTTCAGGATCAGCAGTTGAATGTAATTCTTCTTGACGATCGGGTCCTTGGGATGATCCCGATACAACTGCACATATTCGTCCGTGGCTTTGTCGAGCTGGTTATTCGCGTAGTAAAAATCCCCAAGCATGCGATAGCCCACGGGATTATCCGGAAAGTCATTCTTCGATTGGCGCAGCAAGTCCTCCGCCTGGCCAGGCTTGTTCTCCGCCATGTACAACCCGGCAAGTGAAAGTCTGGGGCTGGGATCGTTGGCTGCTGTCTCAATTGCCCGCCGATACATTTGCTCCGCCTCGGGAAACCGTCCCCGAGTCTGATAGAAATTTCCCATCAAAACCAGCGCATTGGTGGACTTGGGACTCAGTTCGACTGCCTTCTTGAAATTTCCCTCCGCTGCATCAAACTGCTGCCCGCGCATCTGGAGCACCGCCAGATTCATGTACGAATCGTACCGGCTGCGATCCAGTTGTATCGCCTTCTGCAGGTCCGCGAGTGCTGCCGCAGTGTTGCCGGTACCAGAGTCGTAATTGGAACGTGCGATATAAACATCGGGATTGCTGGGCTGTTTTTCCGCCAGCAGATCGAGATGCTGCTTGGCCTCGCCGTACTGTCGCCCCAGAATCAGCAGATTGGCAAGATCGAGATGCGCGGCGTATTGATCGGGCTGCAGTTCGATGGTCTTCGACAGTTCCTGATAGGCGCTGTTCCACTGTTCCAGCTTGAGGGCCGTCAGTCCTAGCTTGTAGTGAGCTTCGGCGAAACGGTCATCGACCTGGATCGCGTTCTCAAACTGAATCGCCGCCTCCCGATACTGCCCTCTGTCGAAGTACCGCTGCCCGCTTTCTAGGTACTTCTGCTTGCGGACGTTCGGATCCCGCGAACACCCTGAGAGGAACGTCAATACCAGGCAAACCGCCACCACCGCATCCTGCAATCTCCACACTTTCACCATACCCATATCCCTGACCGCCTTCACCGAGCGCAAACTTCGTCTTGTCTTATTTTCTAGTCGTGTCTTATCAATGCCCTACTGCACAAAGGTACTCTCCCGACGCAGGCCCGAAAAGTTACTGCCGTTATTATAAAACTCGGGAGATGGGCAAAACCCATCGAATCCGCTATTAGTGCATACGGCCGTGCATAGGCGCTTTCGTGCGTTCACCGGCGCTTTCGTAATCTCCCGCCCCGCCCCCGGAGCATGGCATAGTTCATTTGGCTATGACTCACTTCCCCCTAAGCAATGCCAACCGGCGTTCACCCCGAATACACCTGAATGGATCCGTAACGGCCGCAGTCCTGGTCGAAGGTGGTCAACGGGCGCGCGCAAAACTACAAACCATTTCCATCAACGGCGGATTGCTCCAGTTGCAGCAAGAGCTATCCACTGGAGATTTCGTGGAGATCGCTTTCCACACCCGCTCGGGCGCCATCCGCGGCATGGCCGAAATGCTGCACCCGACGCGCAAGTTTCAGAGTGCGTGTCTGCAGCCATTCCGCTTCATTGCGCTCGGCGACGACGATCACCGTAAGCTGCGCATGGCCCTCGATACCGCGCGCGACCGCAGTTTCCTGGACCCCGCCAGCGAACAACTACAGACGCCGACCGGTTTCTGAATCAGGTCGCAGGTCTTAGCAGTTTGCTGAAAAACTCGATTTTGGTCTTGCTTTTGGGTGGCGCAGCGGTTTACCGCTGCGATAAACGCCTTATTTTCAGTGCCGGCTTTAGCCACTGAGGGAGCCACGCGGAGTGCAACTCGAGTTTTTTCAGCAAACTGTTAGGTCTTAGGTCGCAGGAAAAACAAAACCAACCGTGCTTTCCTGAGACCTGAGACCTGACACCTGACACCTGAGACCTGAGACCTGACACCTGCCTTCTCGCTATACTGAAGCCTCCGGCATGACCACCAAGACCATCACTCATTCTGCCGAGGAGACGATCGCCTTCGGTCGGACCCTTGCCGCCGAGCTCAAGCCGCCCCTGATTGTGTTGCTCCGCGGCGACCTAGGAGCTGGCAAGACCACCCTGGTCAAGGGAATTGCCGAAGGCTTCGAAGCCGCCCGCGCCGAAGACGTCACCAGCCCTACATTCACGCTCGTCCACGAATATCGCGGACCCCGCATCACCCTCTACCATATCGACCTTTACCGTATCGATACCCAGCGCGATCTGGAAACCTTAGCCCTCGACGACTTGCTCGCACCAAACTGCATCTTACTGATAGAGTGGGGAGAGAAGTTCCCTCGTTTCCAACGCGATAAGAACGTCGAAATTACCCTGGAAAGAGTGGGGGAAACTGACCGCAGAATCTGCCGGACCACGCTTTGAATCTAGGGATTTACCAAGGCCTCGGCGCATCTCAAATCAACTGAAGGTAGAGCCATAGTCAACTTGAAGCTAAGCTATTCCATACTTGCGGGCCTGTTGAGCGTGTCGATCTTTTCCTCCGCGACCTTTTGCGCGGCTCAAAGCGCCCCACAGCCTCCAACATCGGACCCTGTTCAATCCACCCAAACGCCCGCGACCGCTCCTCCTAAACCAGACAAGCCAGGAGACCAATCGTCCGCCCAGAGCAATTCTCAGGATCAAAACAGCCCGGTCCAGCAAGATCCAAAGAAGAACAATGAAGATACTAAAAAGAAAGACGACCGGATGTTTTACGTGATGCCAAACTACTTGACGGTAGAGGGCCAGTCGCAAGTGCCGCCGGTCTCCTGGAAAGAGAAGTTCGCCATGGCAGCAAAGGGATCCTTCGACCCGTATGAATTCACCATCGTGGGCATTGTAGCCGGCGTCCGCCAGGCGGAAAATTCTTCTCCGGGGTTCGGACAGGGATTTAAGGGATATTCAAAGCGCTATGGGGCGGCCTTCGCCGATCAGGTGGATGGCAATGTCATGGTGGGCGGCGTTTTCCCCACGTTCCTAAAAGTAGATCCTCGTTATTTTCAATTGGGCAGAGGTGCGTTTCTGCACCGCTTTGGCTATGCTTTCAGCCGTATTTTCGTTGCCCGAAGAGATTCCGGCACCAGTATGTTCAATGTTCCCGAGTTTGCGGGTAATGCCACGGCCATTGCCATTTCCAACGTATATTATCCCGCCGCCGATCGTAGTTTTTCGTCGAGTCTCTCCAGTTGGGGAACGCAGATGGGCATCGACGCCTTCGGCAATGAACTGAAGGAGTTTTGGCCCGATGTTCACCACTACTTGCAGAGGAGACATGCCCGCCACCTGCAGAAAAAAGAAGAAAAGGCAACCGATTGACGTTCCAACTTTGAAAAATTTGCTGGAAGTGCTTGAAAAGTAGAGCTGATTAGAAGCGACAGGGAAAATAAAAATGTGGGGGAAGATTTGAAAGCGATTCGATCATTTTGCCTGGCGATAGCGTTTGCGGGGACGCTGGGAACTGCGTCTGTTCAAGCCCAGGGACCAACAGGTGCGCGCGAACCATCCCAAGAAGTGACGGCACGGTGGGCGTTGGACTGGGCGCTGGATGATGTGACGCTCACCCCTGACCCTCAGCCACCGAGCGCAACACAAGCGGGCACGGCGACAGATGGAAAATCCTCGCTGCCAGACGCGCCGGCACCCAAGGCCAACTCCACAGAAGCAACTAACCCCAGTGAGGAGTATGGAAAACAACCCAAGAGAATTCTGTGGGTCGTCCCCAATTACCGTGCGGTGAGCGCCAACACGACTTTGCCTCCGCTGAGTTTCAAGAGTGAACTCTGGCTGGCGACGCAGGATACATTCGACTATTCCGATTTCATTTTCGTCGGAGCGCTCGCGGGAATCTCGATGGGAGAAAAGTCGCAGCCGACCTTTGGACAAGGCGCTGAGGGCTTCGGTAAATACTACTGGCACGTCTTCGTCGACGGCGCCATTGAAAACTACATGACCGAAGCGATCGTCCCAGCCGTGACCAGAGAAGACCCGAGATACTACACCATGGGCAAAGGTGGGTTCTTTAAGCGGACCGGTTATGCGGTGAGTCGGCTGCTAATCACCAGAACCAACTCTGGCAAAAGCACTCTTAATCTGTCGGAGATCGTGGGCGCCGGAGCGGCCGCGGGCATCGGCAATGCGTATTACCCGTCAGAATCCAACCCCTTTGTGAAAACGTATCAACGTTGGGGAACGCAGGTTGGCCTGGACGGCGTGTTCAATGTATTAAAAGAGTTCTGGCCGGACATCGATCACGCGATATTTCACGGAAAATATTAACCCTGCCGATGAGTGCCCCATCCTTGCGCGTTTTTTTGCGCAAGGGTGGGATTCCACGAAAGCGTCCAGCTAGGTTCTTGCTTTTTGTTTTGCTTTTGCCTTTGAGTGACGCAGCGGTTTACCGCTGCGATAAACGACTTATTTTCACTGCCGGCTTTAGCCGCTGAGGGAGCGACGACGGCTCGCAACCGAGTTTTTCAGCAATCTGTTTAGCCGCTGAGGGGACGGCAATTTTCAAACTGCACCACTACCGCTGGATTCTTCTTTCACTCCTCTTTCATCCAATCATGATGATGCCACCAAAGTCCGAAGCGACCATCAGGAAAGCGGCCGTGTCCGATCTCGCAGTCGGCCTGATCTGCGCCGATCGCGATGGCAATCGCGTTCGCGTCGACCGCATTAATGCGGCAGGCGCCGGAACCATTTCCTATCATTTTCTAAACGACGAACTCCGCGTGCAGGAAGGCATTCAAGAGCGCTCGATCGAGCAATTCCTGCAGCAAGGCTGGTACCTGGCGTCCCCAGGTAAATCTTTGTAGCCCATTGTCCCGCACGTTTTTACGATCTCTTTATGGACGCTTTATTTGGACTTTATGGCCCATCGTAAACTAAGTAGTACGCGTTTCGTATCAGGGTATCGCTTTAGCGATACCGCAAATCGTGTGAAATCGGACGCCCCTTTAGGGGCCGAGCAATCTGATACGCCCCAGCTCTAATGCGGCAAATAGCCGGCCTCCATCGGCAGTTTACCGTCCACCTTGACGACGCCCACGCGGTCGGTGATCGATCGTTCCTCGACAAATCCGATCGCGCCCGGCGTCGACGCGACTGCGTCGATCACATCCGTATCCGACGCCACCGTCCGGATCGCATCCTTATGCGAGGCGAGCACCGCCTTCACTTCCGCCTCGCTCATCTTAGTCAGATGTTCCAGCGTGACCATCTCGCCCGCGGAAGAGTTGTGCAATACCAGCACCACATCTTTCCCGTCCGGCCACTTCTTCACTTCGCCTTTGAAGATCTTAGCCAGATGAGCCGAGCTAAAGTTTTGCGCAACGTTGTCCTTGTTGACCACGACCGCCATGTGATGCGCAAAACACGGTGTCGCCAACAACGCCATCCAGGCACACAAGCAAAGCGCTCGCTGATACTTCATAGAAGCCAAGCTTAGCGTGTTATCCCCCGATTTTTGTCAAAAATTTGTCAAATGTGACGGCAGTAATCAGACTGGTAAGGTTAGAGGTCACGTAAGGTTAGAGGTCAGATTGCAGAGGCGAAACCTAGCCCGACGGTTTCACTTCTGCAATTTGACTTCTGACTTCTACAATCGCTCAGAATCCCATGATGTTGTATCCGCAATCCACGTAGATGACCTCGCCCGTAATCCCCGAACTGGCATCGGAGGCAAGAAACACGCCCGTGCTACCCACCTCGCCGACTTCCACATTCCGTTGCAGCGGCGCCTTCCCGGCGTGTCCCTTGAGCATGTCTCCGAGCCCCGCGATGCCGCGCGCCGCCAGCGTTTTGAGCGGCCCCGCCGAGATCGCATTCACCCGAATCTTCCGCCGCCCCAGGTCGTACGCCAGATAGCGCACCGTGCATTCCAGCGCCGCCTTGGCCACGCCCATGACGTTATAGTGCGGCACAACTTTTTCCGCCCCGTAATAAGTCATGGTGATGACGCTGCCTCCGTCCTCCATCAGCGGAGCCGCTCCCCGGCACACCGCGATCAGCGAATACACGCTCACGTCGTGCGCCACTCGAAAGCCTTCGCGCGTAGTGTTGACGAAGTCAAAGTCGCTTTTCAGTTCCTCCGCCGGAGCAAACGCCACACTGTGCACCAGCACATGCAATTTCCCATAGCGCTCCTTGAGTTTTTCGAACAGCCCTGCAATCGCCGCATCGCTCGAAACATCGCACATGAAAGCTTCCGCCCCCGGCAGCGAAAGGATGAGGTCTTTAGCTTCCAACTCCATCCGCTCGTTCTGATAAGTGATGGCGAGGTTAGCCCCAGCCGAGTGCAATCCCTGCGCAATCGCCCAAGCGATCGAGCGCTTGTTAGCCACGCCAAAAACAACCGCCGTACGGCCCTTCAGGTCCTCGAACATGAATAAATCTCCCGTAAAGAAGAGAAAGAATATCAGCAAGTCGATTCGTGTGGGGCGGACATTCTTGTCCGCCGCTTTTGATCCTGGTGTTGGTTTTGACTTCAGAACCAAAATCAAATTCAAAATCAAGGTCAAAGGCAGCGGACAAGAATGTCCACTCCACACAACCCCTCACCTCGCCGCCGCAGCCACAGCCTTCCCCGCGCGAACCGGCCAGCAGGCGGAGCCAAACGCAACCGCGTACACCGCGGCAATCACCCCAAACCCCGCCGCCAGGCTGATTCGCGACGCAATCCACCCCACCGCCAGCCCCAATCCGACTTGCAGAAAAGTGCCAAAGAAATAAAAAGTGTTCTGCACCCGTCCCATGAACTGCGGCGGCACCTGCTCCATCAAACTAGTATTCATGGACACGCCGCTGACCCCGCGCGCCGATCCCATCACGCCATAAAGCAGCACCGCCAGCGCCAGCCACGGAGAAAACGGCGCAAACGCCATGGTAAGCGTCAGCAGAAGCATGGCGAGCGCAATCGCGCTCCGCGATCCCAGGCGCCCAATCAGCGCCGGAGTATAAAGCGCGCTCACGAATGCCCCCACGCCCCAGCCCGCGTTCAGCCATCCATATCCCGTAGCCCCGGCATGAAAGATGCGATCGCTGAGCGGCCCCGTGACCACGACTCCCGTCGTCATCGCGCCCAGAAACAGAGCCCAGCTCGTCCCCAGCAAAACCACGCTGGGGTGCTCGCGCAGAAACACCAGCCCCTCGCGCATCTCCCGCAAAAAACGTCCCAGCGCGGTTTCCGCCGCTTCCAGATCATGACGCAACTCAATCGCCCGCGGCACCACATGCCGTCCCTGCCGCACCGCGAAGTAGCAGGCAAAAGAAACGAGATAGGTGCTCACGTCGATAAGCAGCACTCCACTCAGCCCAATATGCTCATAGACAAATCCAACCAGCGCGCCGGCAATCAGCCATCCCCCCTGCACCCCCGCCAGAAGAAAAGTATTCGAATGCACGAACTCCCCATCGGGCGTCAGTTCCTGAATCAGCGCCGTGATCGTAGGCCAGAACATCCAGAAGCCCGCCGCCACCATCGTATTCATCAGGTAGAGTTCCCACACCTGCACGCGGTGCAGAAACGCAAGCACCGTGACCGTAAGAATGACGGCGGCGCGCCCCGCATCCAGCCACATCACCAGCATCCGGCGGTCCTCGCGATCGATGATCACGCCGGTGAAGGGAAGCATCAGCATGGCCGGAATTGTTTGCAGCGCCGCAAACGTGCCCAACGCCATCTCGGAATGAGTGCGCTGCAAAATCGTCCAGGCCACGGCCGCGGAGTTCATCCCGCTCCCCAGCATGGAGATCACGTTCGCCGCAAACACAAAGCGCAGGGACCGTGACCGCTTGTGCAAAATCGACCGCATGATTCGAATCTAACATGGAGTCCTTTTAGGTTTTTGGTTGGGTCCGGCGTTACCCACGGTGCCCCATCCGTGCGCGTTTTTTGCGCAAGGGTGGGATTCCACGGCAGCGTCGAACTAGGTTGTTGCCTTTGATTTGTGCCCTTGGGTGGCGCAGCGGTTTACCGCTACGAGTGGGGAGGAGGTTTTTGAGGCGCCCTGCGCACAATAAAAAAGGCGGGACCGAAGTCCCGCCCTCTAGCTACAGTTTCCGCTCGTGGTTATTTGCCGGTTCCCGACAGCGCTACCTGCTGCGTGCTGGGGCTTGCGTTGTCGGTGAAGGTTACGTCACCGGTGCGCGTTCCGGTTTGCGTTGGAGTAAAGGTGACCTTGATCTCGCAGGTGGCGCCAGCAGCTACCGTGCCGCCGTTCACACAAGGTGTCACCTTCTTGGTCGCTTTGACGGTCGCGAGCGCGAAGTCGCCACTAGTGGCGATGGTCGTGATATTCAGCGTCGCGTTTCCGGTGTTGGTAAGAGTGACCTTCTTCGCCGCGCTGGTGGTACCCACGGCTTTCTTGCCCCACTTCAAAGACGCCGGCGACAGGCTGACGACCGGTCCGGTGCCGCCTCCGCCTCCGACCAGTGCGTTGATCAGGTTGTCTCCGTTCGGGCTTCCCCATCCGGTCGCCAAATCGTAGCCCTTGGTTGCCGAATAGCCGTTGCTCCCACTGGTGATGTCGTGGAAGTCGGTGTCGTAGTTGGATCCCAAGCCAATCGTATAAAGGGCCGGGTCGATGAAACCGAGCGTCGTCTGGCTGCCGTTGGCAATCAACTGTTGGTTGGCCAGCGCCAGGTAGCCCGCCCACATGGGCGCGGCAAAACTGGTTCCACCGTATTCATTGGCTGAGCATGTGGTTTGGTCGGCACAAACGTAGAAGGTGAAATTCGAGTTTGCCGAAACGTCCGGGCCGTTGCGCAACGTCGTGGAGCATGGATTGGTGCATTGCTCGGCCGTCGCCAACTGCCAGGAAGGAATTGGAATATTGTTCGGCGAAATTCCGCCGCCACCGTCGGACCACGCCGTCTCCGAAGCCCACGGACCGCCCGCGCTCTTAGTATCCAGGTCTGTTCCGCCCACCGACACAAGGTAGGCATTATCCGCCGGCCAAATTGACGGCGGCCACTTGCCGTGGTCGCCCGCCGCGTCAAACAAGTTCTGGCCCTGCGCCGCGAACTCCTCGAAAATCGGGTTCAGTGTCCCGGGGTCGGCCGGGCTCCAATACCACGAGCAGCTCAATTGCGCGTTCAGCGGTTTGGCTGTCGCCATGGCGTTAAAGATCGCAGAGTCGGTAGACCCGATGTACATCACCAGGCTCGCCATGCCCGGAGCCATGCCGAGTGCCTGTGTCATGTCAATCGTTTGTTCCGTATCGTCGCAGCCTTCCGAAGCGAGGCAGGTCACGGGGGTTCCGTCCACGGAGGTCAGAGTGATCGGCACTGCTTCGGTTTGATTAACGTTCTTGTAGTAAGTGTCCAGGTCGGCCAGATCCGTGCCAGCATACTCCAGCAAACCGAGCGACTGACCCGCGCCGGTGAGCGCCGTTCCACCGTAGTAGGCTGCTCGCATGTCGCTGCCGAGGAAAGATTCCTCCGGGCCCGAGCCAATCGTAGCATTGGACTTCACCTTGGCATCCCTACGCACCAGCGATGCGCGCGGAATCGAATAGTTATCCAGCCCCGAGACGTGCCACAGCTGGAACGGCAGATCAACGGCGGGTTCGCGGTCAGGAGAGTAGAAGGTTCGGTCTTCGGTCGGGTGCTGATAGACGCCCATGGTCACATGGAAGGCCTTCTCAACGCTCGCAACCGGCGCTGTCAGAACCACGTCCATACGATTGCGAGAGCCGTTCACCACCGTAAACCCATTCGCTTTCGCGAAACTCACCAGGGCGTCATAATCCTCCTTGCTCGGACCAAATCTGGCGGTAAACTCTTCCACCGTGAGAAAGTTCCGGTAAGAGGGACTGGAGGAGTCGTACACTTCATTCAGAAAGTTTTCCAACTCGGGCTGATGGCGCAGCGCCAGCATGACGTCGAAGTGCATGGTTTGGTTAGCCGGGAGCCGCCCCACTAATTTGGCTTCCCCACTGGTCACCGCTTCCCGCACATGGCTCGTTAACAGGGTCCGCGACGCTGCCAGACACACGGTATTCATGGCTGACACCATCGCGATGAGTGCAAGCAAAGACATACTCAATTTTCGAATCACAGTTTCTCCTTGGAGGTACAAAGTGGAAGATCCTTTAAGGTCGTAGCATGACGCCAGAATCCCACACAAGATCTGGTCAGCGTGCCTGATTGAACACCTGGGAACCCCGCCCGGGGGTGGCAAGGGATCTTTCTGATCGGCAGAAGTATACATCTCACCGGGCGCGGTCACAACAGCCAAAATCCGCGTCCAGCCCATCATTTCGCCCTGTGCGTGCAACTGCGCGATTTGGCGCTGTGCCCACACCGGTAAGAAAAAGAGCGGGACCGAGGTCCCGCCCAATGGTTCAGTTTCTAAATTAGGGTTCAGCCGGTAACGTCGCTCCGCCCAGCCCTACTCGGGTGCTATTGGGTAAGAGCGGTGATCAGGGCGCTCCCGTTGGGACTGCCCCAACCGGTGACCAGATCGTAGCCGGTTACTGCGGGATAGCCGTTGCTGCCAGAAGTGATGTCGTGAAAATCGGTGTCATAGCTTGACGAGACACCGATGTTGTAAATCGCCGGGTTGATGAAGCCGAGCGGCGGTTGGCCGTTGCTAGCCAACTGCTCGTTAGCCAGAGCCAGGTATGCGGCCCACATGGGTGCCGCAAAGCTGGTCCCGCCGTAATCATTGGCAGTACAACCGCTCAGGCCAGTTTGGTCGGCGCACACGTAAAAGGTGAAGTTCGCATTGGCCGACACATCAGGGGCGTTGCGATAAACCGTGGACCCTTCGTTTTGCTTGTTAATTACGCCCGACAGTTGTTGCCATGCGGGTATCGGTATATCGTCCGGCGCCCAATAACCGCCGCCACTGTATTGCCACGCAGTCTCCGATTTCCACGGGCCACCCGCGCTTTGGGTCTCTAAGTCCGTCCCGCCGACGCTGGTGACATATGCGGAGTCGCACGGCCAAGTCGGATAGTTGTTGTTAAACTTGGCATCGTCGCCGGACGCTTGAAAATAGTTCTGACCCTGCGACGCCATCTTCATGAAGTAGGGGTCGTCGGTAGAGGGGTCCGACGGGCTCCAGATCCACGAAGCGCTCAATTGCGCAGGGAGCGGCTTATGCGTGGACATGGAACCCAGCAGTGCTGTGTCGCTGGACCCCACGTAGATGTAAATGGTTTTCAACCCCGGGGCCATGCCGGCCGCCTGCGTGACGTCGATAGTCTGTTCCGTGTCGTCACAGCCCTCTGAATAGAGACACTTCAAAGGAGTTCCATCGGTGGAAATGCCTTTGATTTTGACCGTGCGTTTCTGCTTGGCACCCTTGTAGTAGGTCTTCACGTCGGCGATATCGTATCCCGCGTACTCGAGCAACCCGAGGATCTGGCCGGCGCCGGTGAGAGCCGTTCCTTCGTAATAGGCTGCCCTCATGTCGCTGCCGCAGAAAGATTGATCAGGACAGGAGCCGGTTTGCGCCTGCGAGACTTCGGGCTTCACTCTATGCACGAGCGCGGTACGCGGTATCGAATAGTTGTCCAAACCTGAAACGTGCCAGAGCTGCATGGGTAGGTCGGCGCTGGGCTCGCGGTCGGGAGAATAGAAGGTGCGGTTTTCCGTGGGGTGCTGGTAGACGCCCATGGAAACGTGGAAGGCTTTCTCGATGCTCGCCACCGAGCCCATGAACTGTACGTCCATGGAATCGCGAGAGCCACCAGTCACTGTAAAGCCGCTGGCCTTCGCGAAAGCCATCAGCGAGTCATAGTCTTCCTGGCTGGGGCCAAACCTGGCCGTGAACTCTTCCGGCGTAACGAAGTGCCGGTACGAGGAACTGGAAGGATCGTAGAGCTCTTGCAGGAAATTTTCCAACTCTGGCTGGTGTCGCAGCGCCAGAACTACATCGAAGTGCATGGCTTGGGTTGCGGGCAGCCTTCCCACTAATTTGGCTTCACCGTTGATAACCGCTTCCCGCACATGCCGCGTTAATAGGGTTCGCGACTCCGCCTGGCAAACCACGTTCATGCCCGACACCATCGCGACGAGCGCAAGCAAAGATAAACCTAATTTTCGAATCACAGTTTCTCCTTGGAGGTACAAAGTGGAAGATCCTTAAGGTCGTAGCATGGCGCCAGAACCCCACACCAGATCTGGTCAGCGTGCTGGATTGAACCTCTGGAAACCCCACCTGAAGCGGTGAGGGCTTTTCTAATGCGCGGAGTATACATCCCGTTCGGCGGAACCACAACCACCAAAATTCGCGTTTTTTTACAGAATCTCGATGATGGATGTGAAAACGTTTTCACTCACAACCGCGATCATGATCGATGCGGAGAACTCACCATTGCTCTTCAGTTTTCGCTCTCCACCGGCTTGGCCTTCGGAGCCGGCAACGCTTTCGCGGGCTTGCCTGGCCTTGCCGGCGCGGCTGGCGGAATCGGCGCGGCCGGAGCCACGACGGCAACCGTCCCTTTGCGGATCTCAATCGTTCCCTTGGCGCAGTTCAGCGCTAGTCGCGGACCGTTTCTTCCGATGGAACCGGCGGCACTGGCCTGCTCGCCAACCGTTTCGATTTTCAACTCGTCGAAGTCGCTCTCGATCTCTCCTTGATGCGCGCGTGCCTCAACTTGCACCGCGGTATTCGGCGGAATCGTAACCGATACGTCGCCCTTGCGGTTTTCGATCTGGATATTTCCCGGCTTGTACAGCCC
>JBAWFQ010000005.1:0-14733 GCA_049592035.1 Terriglobales bacterium | reverse complement strand
ATAGAGCCCAAAGATTTCGGAGACCGAGATTGCCTGATGGCCAAAGTCCGCAAAGCAATCAACCAAGGCCTACCGCCAGAACTGCAAGAATAAAAGAGTGAGGAGTTAAGAAGTGAAAGAAAGGTTTTCGTAGCGGCAGGTGCCCTCCCCTGCCCAGCCGAACAAAGCTCGGCAGACTGCCGAGAGCAGCAGGGAATTTTTGATCTTAGGAGCGCAAGAAAAGAAAGAAGGGTCAAACACGCGGCGGGGTCAGATCCGCTAGCGGCGTTAGAATTGTGAAGATGTCAAAGTTAATCCAGGTTTTGGGCGTCGTTGGCTTCTGGCTGGCTACCATGCTGTGTGCAGTCACACCAGCGTTTTCCTCCACGTACTCCCATTATGAGCGACCCCAGGATGGTGAACACTACAAGGATCGGGTCATTGTCTTCGTACATGGCCTCTTCGGGAATGCTGACGACACCTGGCGTTACTCTCCTGGAGTTTACTGGCCCAAACTACTGCTAACAGATGAATCTTTTAAGGATACGGACATCTACGTTGCCAATTATGACTCGCCATACCTCGGGAATACGATGACGATCAGCGAAGTGGCGGAAAGCTTAAACAGTCGGCTCGAAAGCGACGATGTGTTTTCCGGTCATCGCGAGGTGATCTTTGTATGCCACAGCTTGGGAGGGATTGTTGTCCAGCAGTTGTTACTTACACATCGCGAATACGCAGGAAAGGTACCGTTTATCTACTTCTTCGCGACGCCACAAACCGGAGCTTCACTGGCTATATTGGCGAAAGCGCTTGGCTCTGACCCGTTGTTCGAAGCCTTGCTACCTGGTGGAGGGAACCAGTATCTGCAGAATCTCGAAGTCAGCTGGAAGGCAGCGCATTTCGGTATTGTTCGGTACTGCGCCTATGAAAAGAAAACCTATAAGGGCTTCGTGATAGCTGATCGGCTAAGCTCTACACGGAATTGTGATGAGGAGATTCCTATAAATGAGAACCACGTAGGTATTGTCAAGCCAAACGACGTAAGACACCCGTCATACCTTGCGTTACGAAACGCAATTAGAAAGCATCCAATCCCGAAGCGAGGGATAACGAACGCGCCTGCTGGGAAATCAACAAGAAAGTCAGGTGAGCACGGGGCCACGCCACTCCAAGCGCCAGCCGCAAACCCTTTACCAGTCACAAGTACTTCAGCAATTTCATTGCGCATGGGATGCGAAATAGATCATTTACCGATTCATATTCCCCCCGCTACTTCAATTCACGTCATACGTATCCATCCGTCGACCCTTTACGGAAATCCCAGGTTCCAAGACGTCGGCGTGTTTGAGAATATAACGTCGCCATCAGATAAGGCTCTAGATTGGCCAACCGAACAACAGGGGAGATGGATGACCACGAAAGAACGCGATAATGCGATGGCCGCTGGCACGATGCCGCTTCCATTCGTATCGAGATGCACCCTGACGAGCTACAGCCAAACAACGCTCGACGAGATTGTCGCGAGCTTGATAATCGGGCTTCCCGATAAGACGAAGCCGAAGTCTACTACTCCGGTACCTGTGACAAATCTCTCTTTCCCGATAGCGTTTGACCCATTGATGTCTGGTCAATCTTTTCAGTTTTACCTCATTAACACCTGCTCCTCTGGTGACATTCCATTGATGGATCAATGGGGTGATGACGTAACGATTCACGTCCTAGGAGAATCAGAGCCACGCACGGTTCCACTTAGGTATCAACGGACAAGTTTACCGGGCTCATTACAGGTCGTTATGGCAACAATGGGGCCGACTAGCTTCGTTTGGAATGATCTACACGATTGCCAGTGGAAAAAGAAACCATGAATAGCCCGGGCTCCCTATTCCCATAGCGCGTGGCCCACACCCGGCCCGGGGACACCTCACAGGTTGTGAATCGGCGGCGGCCCGCCCTATCGCGAAGCGAAGGGCGGGGTCTTTGATCTCTTATCCCAGCCGACGGGACGGGTACTCACAATGGTATCCGTCCTCTGAGCACACGCCTTACGTCGCGTTTGCCATGCAGCACGGCGACGATCTCTACCAACCCCGCCCGCCGGTAAACGATCATGTATTGATACACGCTGAAGAACAGCACATCGCGGTTGGTAAGGTCGGAGCGCTTGTGTCCTTTGCCGGGTACACCAGCTAAGCCCTCGAACGCATCCACAAGCTCGTCCTGAATGCGATCGGCGACCGCCAGCCCCGCTTCTCCGAGCAAGTATCGCCAAATCTGCCGGAGATCGTCTTCGGCTTCCGGCGCAACGATGTAGGGTTTCACGAACCGGAGCGGTCCCGCAGCCATGCCGCCCTATCGGCAGCAAGACGCGTGCGGAGCTGGTCTCCTGGCACACCTTCGCCTCGATCAAGCTGGGCCAGTCCGCGCTCGATCTTTGAGTTGATGGCCTCTTTGTTTTCCTGAAGCCATGCCTCGCGTTCGCCTTGCATCTCCAACGCATCAAAAATCACGTCTTCGACAGTCGAGAACGCGCCGCTACGCAGCCGCTCTTGAATAAGAGCCTCGATCTCAGGGCGCTTGATTTCGATGGTCATAACCGAACCCCTAAAGCTGTCCTAACCCTACCGCCAGACCATGCTCCGGTCAACCCGTGCTGGTCGCAAATAAGCCTCGTGTGAAGAAAACCGGGACAGGGAAAACCCGCCCTCTCCCAGTTTCAAAGAGTTTGTCAGTTACTTACTGATCAAATCGTCCAAGTCTTTGACAAATAAAGACTTTACGGCTAAGTCCTTATTCCTCAAAGACCTAGAAGGAATCACCCGCTAAGGGCAACAAACGGGTTGGCGCACATTACATGTGTGTCAAGCCGTTTCTTACCCCGCTAAGTCTTTGATTCCAAAAGACCGCACCAGGAGGGGTCTCCGCTAGACACGTCCAGAAAGAGCTTCGAGTCTACAAAGCATTCAATCTCACTTACTTTCCCTCTGAAAGCTTCCGAACCGCCCGGGCAATTTCCGGAAGCTTGGCATAAGCAGCGCAGCACTTCAGCCACAGTCGGTGATCGATGGCCGGAGAGCCGCTGACCATAGCTCCAGCCGGGACGTCATGCGGAATGCCGCTTTGCGCGATGGCAATGGCTCCGTCTCCAATCTTGACATGGCCGCTCACGCCGACTTGTCCGGCCAGGATTACGTTGTTGCCAACGTCGGTAGTGCCGGCGAGGCCGACCTGGGCGCAGAGCAGCGTGTCGTGTCCAATGGTGCAACTGTGGCCGATGTGGACCAGGTTGTCGAGCTTGGCGCCGCGTCCAATGCGGGTTTCGCCGATGCTGGCTCGATCGATGCAGGTATTAGCCTGGAGCTCGGCATCGCTCTCGATCACCACGTTGCCGGACTGGACGATCTTGTGCCAGTGTCCGTCCGCGTCGTCCTTGGCGAAGCCGAAGCCGTCGCAGCCGACGACGACTCCGTTCTGGAGCAGGACGTTGTCTCCTAGTTGGCAGAACTCTCTGACCACAGCGTGAGCGTGGGCAAAGAAATTGTTGCCGATGGTGACTCCGCGATAGATGACGACGTGGGCCAGGAGAACCGCGTTGTCTCCGATGACGACGTCTTCGTCGACCACCACGTAAGGGCCGACGTGAGCATTCTTACCCAGCTTGGCCTTGGCGTGAACGACCGCCGTGGGATGGACTCCCGGAGCATAGCGCGGAGGCTGATAGAAAAGTTCTATGGCCATCGCCCAGGCTAGATACGGGTTCTTGCTGCGCAGCATGCCCGTTGGGATGGCAGGGAAATTTTCTGCGACGATCACGGCCGATGCCTTCGTGGTCTTCGCGGCAGCGTTGTATTTCGGATTCGACACGAACGTGAGCTGGCCGGGGCTGGCGTGTTCGATCCCCGCCACTCCGGTGATCTCGGTGTCGGGTTGGGCGTTTTCCAGGGTTGCGTTCAGGGCTTGGGCTATCGCGGATAGTTTCATGGCTTGTCTCGGGAATTGTAGCGGAATGGCTGCTTGCGGATGGGGACGTTTCGATTTCGTCGCGCGGGCCGAGCTTCGCTCGGCGGGGCAGGTGAGGGCACCTGCCCCTACGTAAACCTTTATTGCTCGAATAGCGTTACTTGCCTGGTGTCGGGTTGGCCACCTTTGCGGCGGCGGTTTCCTGCGCCTATTACTGCTAGCACCGTTACCGACGTTAATGCTTCTCTGGGCACGAATACTCGTTGCGTGTTCGAGCGCAGGTCGGGAGGGTTCATCAGGAATCCTTCGGCCGGATTCTGCGTCAGGTCGTTGGGGAGAATGCCTTCGATCACTTCGTTGTCTTTGAATTTCAGGCGCACCCACAAGCCTTCGGTGCGGGGACGGGTGGTAAACGTCTTGCGCAGCATCAAGTCGGTGTCGGAAAATTCGCGGACAAAATAAACGGCTTTGATCTCGCGCAGGTCGATGGCGACTACGTTGCCGAAGGTATTGAGCAGTTCCAGTTTGCCATCGACCACAAAGTTGGAGGGCGTGACGTGGCCGCTGATGGAGTCGCGGTCGTGTTTCCTCACGATTACTTTTTTGTGGGTCGAGGGCATTGGCTTTGGGACGCCTTCTTCTTCAACTATAAAGGTAGCTGACTTGCGGCATGGTGTTGCGATAGAAAACGTTCTCGAAGACAAGAGTGTCCGCGCTACACCTGCCAGTTGGATTCTCGCACTTTCCGGCGGAATTGGGACAGATAGTGCCTTCACAGTAGCCAAACGGTAAACCTTGTGTTATTTTCATGTGTTTACTGGAAGTGTGGTGTTGCGGTATAAGTCTAATCTATAGAAAGAGTTAGATTCTGTAGGCGGGCAACCTGCGAGGTTGCGTGCGGACTGCCCTGTGGAAAAGCTGTGAATAACGCCCCGGTCGAGCCCCGCGACGGGCCACCGCCAGGCGACTAGGAAGGCATGGCCGATTACCTATACACGCTAGAAACCCGGCTCTCGCCGGATCAACAAAAAGCAGTCACCCTCGTCCTAGACGCCGCCAAGGCGGCGGGGATGAATCTGTATCTCACCGGCGGCGCCATTCGCGACGTTATTACCGGTTTTCCCATCCGCGATCTGGATTTCACGGTTCAAGGCAACGCGCTCAAACTGCAGAAAGATCTGGAGAAGGCGGGCGCGGTGGTGGGCGACGCCGACGACGAGACGCGGAGCTTGCTGCTGACGCTGCCGGGCGGGGTTCGCGCCGAGATTGCGATGGCGCGCTCGGAGCGCTACGACAAGCCGGGCAAGGCGCCGCAGATGGCTCCGGCCACGATCATTGAAGATCTGCGGCGGCGCGATTTCACGGTCAACGCGATGGCCCTGTCTTTGAACGAGGGATCGCGCGGGCTGTTGATGGATCCGTTCAACGGCGTGGCCGACATCGAAGCCAAAGTAATTCGCGTGTTGCACAACTACGCGTTTCTTGAAGATCCATCGCGGATGATCCGCGCCACGCGCTTTACCACGCGCTTTCATTGGCCGCTCGAGGAGCGGACGCAGGCGCGCTACGAATCGGGCAAGGAAAACAACTACATCGAGTACATCCGCAGTTCGAGCATCGGATACGAGATTGAGCAGTTGGCTTATGAGGACGATGCGCTCGGCGTGCTGAAGGCTTACGAAAAAGAGGGATGGCTGAAAGTTCTGAATCCGCGCTGGAGTACGGCCAAGGCGGATACGGCGGGCTTGGGCGCGTTGGTGAAGACGCGGCAGCAGATGAACGAATTGGGTTACACGCCGGAGGTTGCTCCGCTGGTGCTGCATTTCCTCACGGAGCGGCTGGGCGACAAGGATATTTCGGATTTGCGGCGGGCGATTCCACGCAAGGACCTGGTCGAGGCGTGGAAGGATCTGGATGCGAATGCGCACTCGCTGGCGAAGCGTTTGATGGGGAAAGAAGCGGCTACTCCGTCGCGGACGTGGCAATTGCTGTCGTCGGCGCGTCCGGAGATGATTTTGTTTTTGGCGATTACGGCGCGGCAACAGGCGGTGGCGCAGAAGATCAAGAATTTCTTCACCAAGTGGCGCCAGGTGAAGCAGAAGATTCCGTTGCCCGAGATGACGGAACTGCATATAACGCCGGAGATTCCGACGTACGCGAAGATTGCGAACGATGTGTTCATGCTGCTGCTCGATGGCAAACTGCGTTCGCGGACGGAGACACTGAAATATCTGAAGCCGCTGGCGCCGCCTCCACCGCCGCCTCCACCGCCTCCGCCAACGAAGCGGGGTCGAGGAGCGAAGGCGGCGGCTGCGGCTGCTCCGCCTGCGGTGGCGGCCGGCAAGCCGGGCAAGGGGAAGGGAAAGGCTTCGGCGGTTGCGGCGGCGGCTCCAGCGCCGATCTTAGAGAAACCGGCGGCGAAAACTGCGGTTGCGGTTCCGACGAAGGCTGTTGCGACTGGCAAGCAGAGCAAGCCAGCTAAGGCTCCAGCGGTCAAGAAAGAGAGCAAACCGGCCAAGGCCAAGAAGGCAACTGCTAAGGCCAAGCCGAAGGCAAAGGCTAAGGGTAAGAAGAAGCGGTAGAGTCCGTCGAAATGGTTCGCCGGTCAGGCTTTCGGGCCCTCAGCGGCTTAAAGCCGCAATGAAAATGCGAAGCTTACGGCACGGCTGAAGCCGTGCCCTCTCAAAGCCGCTGCACTGCTCCATTACCGGCCTACGGGGGTAAAGCCCGCATTGAAAATAGGCCATCGCAACGCTGAAGTTCTCTTCCAACCCAAAGGCAAAAGCAAAATCCTGGCTGGACGCGGCCGCGGAATCCCACCCTTGCGCAAAGAACGCGCAAGGATGGGGCACCGACCCGGCACAAAAAATGCAACGAAGAGCGGAGTTTTTCAGCAATCTGTAAAGCCGACACGGAAAAAAGCCGTTGCCGCAGCGCTGAAGCGTTGCGCCACCCAAAAGCTCCCGGCGGAGCGTTTTTCTTGGCGTCGATATCGGCCAAACTGGGCTATAATGTGGGCATGCGGCGCTGGTTGTCCAGAGCGGCGGTTGGCCTGGTTTTGATTACGCTGCCGGTGTGGGCGCAACGTGGCGGTCATGGCGGTGGCGGCGGTGGTGCCCATTTCTCTTCGAATGGCACTTCGCGTGGCGGATCGGCCATGCACTCCTCTGGCTCGGCCGCATTTCATGGCGGAAGCATTGCCCATAGCGGCGGCGTCCGTATTCGGACTGGAAACCCCTACCACACCTATAACTATCGCGGCTACTACGGACGGCGGGGCTACCCCTATTATGGGTGGGGATATTATCCGTGGGGCTGGGACGGCTGGTACGACAATTCCTCCAACTATGACTCGGAAGACCAGGATCAGGATTACGCCGGTTTTTATCAGGCTCCGGCTTCCACTCCCTATCCTGAGAACGGCGGAGTGCAGCGCGATCTGCAGGCGCTGAATGGAAAGATCGACCGGCTGCAGGCCGACCTCGAAGCGCGCAATCATCCCAAAAACGAGGAACCGGCTACGGCGCTTGTGTTCCGCGACCAGCATGTGGAAGAAGTGCATAACTACGCGATTGCACGCGGAACGCTCTGGGTGCTCAATGACCACCAAGCCGGGAAGAAGATTCCGCTTGCCCAGCTCGATATTCCGGCCACGATCAAGATGAATGACGATCGGGGCGTGGACTTCCAGGTGCCGCAGTAGTGTCGATGTCCCGCGCAAAGTGCTCCGCTAAAGTGCACCAGTTTCTGTCATTGCGCCAATTCCTCCAGCCGGTAGAATGAATCCGATTCGCTAGAAGCCCGTGGTTAAACTCCAGTGGTCTTAAGCCAGCGCCTGAAGGCGCGGTCAATAATCACGGCATTTACGGTATGCCTGACGGCATACCTGATACCAAACTGACTTGCTCCAGGGACTGATAGGGCCAAGAGTTACTTCATGAGCCAAAACCAATTCGTTCATTTGCATCTGCATAGCGATTACTCACTGCTTGACGGCGCTTGCGACGTTGAGAAACTGGTTGAGCGCGTGCATGAGCTCGGCATGCCTGCCGTGGCCATGACTGATCACGGTAACATTTTTGGCGCCGTGCATTTTGTGAATGCGGCGCACAAAGTTGGCATTAAACCGATCGTCGGATGCGAGCTTTATATCTGCAAGAAGGATGATCACGTCATCACGCGCACTCCGCCCGACGGTGACACTTATAACCATCTGCTGGTGCTGGCCGAGAACGAAGAGGGTTATCGCAACCTGGTGAAGATCACTTCGGAGGCTTCGCTGCATGGGTTTTATTACAAGCCTCGGGTCAGCAAAAACTTTTTGGCGGAACATGCCAAGGGTTTAATCGGGTTGTCTGGCTGCCTGAAAGGCGAAGTGGCGGAGCGGTTGACAGAAGGGAACTACGATGCCGCGCGGGCTGCGGCCGGTTTCTATCGCGATCTGTTTGGCAAAGAGAACTTTTTCCTTGAGATTCAGGACCAGGGTTTGGAGATGGAACACCGCATCCACTCGGGGCTGTTCCAATTGGAAAAAGATCTCGGGTTGCCGATGGTTGCTACCAACGACAGCCACTATCTTTGCGAGGACGATGCGCATGCGCAGGATGTGATGCTCTGCATTCAGACGGGGAAGTCGATTCAAGATACGAACCGGATGAAGTTCGAGGGCAACCAGTTCTTCGTCAAGAATGCCGAGGAGATGCTGCGCGTGTTCAAGGACGCGCCCCAGGTGCTTTCGCGCACGCTCGATATTGCCGAGCGCTGCAACCTTCGGCTGGAAAAAGTTCCCAGTCCGTTTCCGCACTTTGATGTTCCGGAGGGATTCACTCTCGACAGTTATTTCGAACACATTACGCGGCAGGGATTCGCGCGGCGGATGGAGAACCTGCGGGGCGCGGCGGCTAGCGGCCGACTCAAACATTCGTTGGCGGACTACGAACAGCGGCTGGCTCGCGAAATTGCCATCATTCAGCAGATGAAGTTCTCCGGCTATTTCTTGATTGTTTGGGACTTCATTCGCTACGCGCGGGAACGCGGCATTCCGGTTGGACCGGGACGCGGCTCGGCGGCGGGGGCGGTGGTGGCGTATTCGCTCGGGATTACCGACATCGATCCGCTGCAGCATGAATTGCTGTTCGAGCGCTTTCTGAACCCGGAACGCATTTCCATGCCGGATATCGATATCGACTTTTGCATGAACCGCCGCGGCGAAGTGATTGAATACGTTACCCATAAATATGGGCGCGAAAATGTGGCGCAGATCATCACATTTGGAACGATGGCGGCGAAGGCTGCGATTAAAGATGTTGGCCGCGCCATGGACATGCCTTACAGCGATGTCGACCGCATTGCTAAGATGGTGCCGACCACGCTGAATATCAAGCTCGACGACGCCCTGGCGGAGTCGGCGGCGCTGCAGGAGGCTTACCAGAAAGATCCGCAGGTGAGGCAGTTGCTGGATACGGCGCGGAAACTGGAAGGTCTGGTGCGGAATTCTGGGGTGCATGCGGCGGGGGTAGTAATCTCACCGCGTCCGCTGATTGAACTGGTGCCACTGCACAAAACCAAGAACGACGAAATTGTGACCGCCTTCGATATGGTCGCCATCGAGAAGATGGGCTTGCTAAAGATGGATTTTCTCGGGCTGACCACGCTGACTATTCTCGACGACACGCTAAAACTGGTCGCGCAGAAGGGGACGAATCTAAAGCTCGACGATATTCCGCTGGAAGATCAGGAGACTTATGCGAAGGTCTTTCATAGGGGATTAACTTCTGGCGTGTTTCAGTTTGAATCGCACGGCATGCGCGATGTGCTGCGGCGTTATCAGCCGAACTCGATCGAGGATCTTACGGCGTTGAATGCGTTGTATCGTCCGGGGCCGATTCAGGGCGGGATGATTGACGACTTTATTGAGCGCAAACATGGACGGCGGAAGATCGAATACGACCTGCCGGAACTGAAGGAGATTCTGCACGAGACGCTTGGGGTCTTTGTCTATCAGGAACAGGTGATGCAGACAGCGAACAAGCTGGCGGGCTACTCCCTGGGCGAAGCGGACTTGCTGCGGCGCGCAATGGGAAAGAAAAAGCCCGAGGAAATGGCGGCGCAACGCGAGACCTTTGTCCGGGGCGCGACACAGCGCGGGTTTCCACCCAAGAAGATCGAAAAGATTTTCGATTTGATGGCGCAGTTTGCCGGATACGGTTTCAACAAGTCGCACTCGGCGGCCTATGCGTTGCTGGCTTATCACACCGCTTACTTGAAGACGCATCATCCGGTTGATTTCATGGCGGCGTTGCTGACTTCGATCACGGGCGACACAGATAGTGTGGTGAAGTACATCAACGAATGCCGCGAGATGGGAATTGCGGTCGAGCCTCCGGATATCAACGTTAGCGATGCGAACTTTACTCCGCATGGGCCGGCGATTCGGTTCGGGCTGGCGGCAGTGAAGAACGTGGGCGGAAATGCGATTGAGTCGATTGTGGCGGCGCGGAAGAAACTGGGGCGGAATTTTAAGTCGTTCTATGAATTCTGCGAAGAAGTGGACTTGCGACTGCTGAACAAGCGCGTGCTGGAGTCGCTGATCAAGAGCGGGGCGATGGATTGTTTTGGACGACGGGCGCAGCTTATGCAGGCGCTCGACTCGGCGATTGAGCAGGCGCAGAAAGCGCAGCGCGACGCGGAGTCCGGACAGCACGGGCTGTTTGGCGTGTTTGCCGATGAAACTGCCGACCAGGCTAACGAGGCGCTTCCCAACGTTCCCGATTGGGACGAGCATACGCGGCTGGCGGCGGAAAAAGAGATCCTTGGGTTTTTCATTACCGGGCATCCGATGGAAAAGTACAAGGAGAAGCTGGCTGATTTGAATGCGCTCTCTACGCAGGACATTGCGGCGATGAAGAAGTCCACGAACAAAGATGAGAACATTACGACGGCGGGTTTGATTTCAGGGCTGCGGGTGGCGAAGTCGCGGCGCGGCGAGTTATGGGCGCAGGCAGCGCTGGAAGATATGTCGGGCAAGGTGGAGTTACTGGTATTTCCAGAGGCTTACAGGAAACTCGCCGAGAAAGTGAAGCTTGAGGTGCCGGTGCTGATTCGCGGGGGTGTGCGCATTGAGGAAGGCGCGAATCCGAAGGTTACGGCTAACGAAATCATTCCGCTCGACGAAGCTCGCGTGCCGTTGCCTAAGGCTTTGCGCATACGGATTCCTCTCGACCTCGCTACCGACGGTACGGTCGACGCGCTGCACGCGCTTTGTTGCGAACGCAAGGGCGAGGCGAAAGTGTTGTTCGACGTGGAGCGGGAAGGCGATTTCATGGTGGTGATGGAAGCCGAAGGCTATAATGTGATGCCGGACCGCAACTTTCTGGGACGAGTGGAAGAGTTGTGCGGACGCGGCAGCGTGCGCGTCATCAGTTGATAAGTAGTGTCGTGGAGCGACCGGCGTCTCGCCGTGCGGCAGCATCGCGGCCGGGCGGGGACGCTCGGTTCTCCATTAGCAAATGTGGCGGATGAGACGAGCGAAAACAAAGCGGGCGGCGAAGGCAGAGGCGGGAGCGAATCCTGGGGCTAACACCGACGCGACCAGGGGTTCGGAGAATTCGGCTCTCGCCGGCGCCGACTTCATGCTCTCGATCGTGGAAGCGCATCATACGCGCAAGAATGGGAACGTCATCAAAATGGATTCTGGATTGAAGGCGCAGCAGGAACTGGAAAAAATCGAGGAGCAGATTACTCGGCTGCAGGCGGTGGAAGGGCAGAAAGCGGAAACGCTGCGCCAGATTCAGCAATTGCACGATCGGGTGGATCACCTGCGCCGCGAAATTGCATCGCCCTTGAACGCGTGGGAGCGCACGGAACTGGCGCGGCATCCACAGCGTCCTTACACGCTGGATTATGTCGAGCGCATTTTTACCGACTGGAGCGAGATTCACGGGGATCGTGGGTTCCGGGACGATCCGGCGATTGTTTGCGGGATGGCGCGCTTCCACGGCGAGGAAGTTGTGATCGTGGGCCAGCAGAAGGCGCGCGACGCCAAGCAGCGCGTGTATCGAAATTTTGGCATGCCGCATCCGGAAGGGTATCGAAAAGCGCTGCGCGTGATGAGGATTGCGGAGAAATTCAAGCGGCCGATATTTACGTTTGTGGATACCGATGGCGCGTATCCCGGATTGCACGCGGAAGAACGCGGGCAGGGAGAAGCCATCGCGCGCAACCTGCTGGAGATGGCGCGTCTGGAAGTGCCGATCGTCGCGACCGTGATCGGAGTCGGCGGCAGCGGCGGGGCGCTGGCGATTGCGGTGGCGGATCGCGTGCTGATGATGGAGAACTCCGTGTACTCGGTGATCTCGCCCGAGGGGTGCGCGTCGATCATGTGGCGCGATGCCAGCAAGAAGGGTCTGGCGGCGGAAGCCATGAAGATTACGGCGCAGGATCTGAATGAATTGGGCTGCATTGATGCGATCATTCCGGAACCGGCCGGTGGAGCGCATACCGATCATGCGCAGGCAGCGGCGTTTCTGGACGCCGCACTGTTGCAGCATCTGGCCGCGATCAGGCAACTGCCCGTCGGCGAACTGTTGGAGACGCGCTATAAGAAATTTCGTAATATGGCGCAGTTCTTCGAGGTGGAAGCGTAAGAGTTGCGGGCCATGGAGAAAACATCGGCAGTTAAATCTCGCGGATTGCGCCCCTCGACAGACATGCGAAGCGAATACCCGTTCGACTACACAAAGGCTCGGTCCAACCGCTTTGCCCGCGGCGCTGTGAAATGTAAGAGCCAACGTCAGGCGCTAAAGCGCTGACACATTTTCCACGCCTTAACGGCACGACTGAAGTCGTGCCCTTCCCTGTCTTGCTCGACTATAGGTCATGAGTGGCCCGAGATGCGTGTTTGTCCCGCCAGCTACAGAATCGGCAAATGTAAACAGGGCTGCACCAGGAAATCGAGTTGGTTGATTTGCTGTAAGGCCTGCTCTACGACTGACACGTTGCATTCCTCGAGCGTAATCAGGAAGGGCAGATGCGATTTGGGGCAGTCCGGTTTCTGCAGGACAGAATCGATGTTGATGCCGCCCTGCGAAAGAATAGTGGCGAGGCTGGCGATGATGCCGGGGCGGTCCTTCACCAGAAAACGCATGTAGTGCTTGGCGGTGAAATCGGCGGAAACGGCGGGCGATTTGTCGAGGGCACTTTCTGGGTCGGTCGTCGTGGAGGCCTGCTGGGAGCGTGCGATGGCTAGAATATCGGAGACGACAGCGACCGCAGTGGGATGTCCGCCGGCGCCGTGGCCTCCGAAAACGGTTTCGCCGCCGTAGGTTCCGGTGGCCACTACCAGGTTTTGACTGCCTTCCACGCGCGCTAACGGAGATGAGAATTCGACCAGCGATGGTTGCACGGCGGCAAACAGTTTCTCGCCCTTCAGTTCCGCAGCGGAAATCTGGCGAATGGTGCAGCCTAGCTGCTTGGCATATTCGAAGTCGACGGAGTCGATTGGGCGGATTGAGCGGGCTACGATGCTTTCCGCCTCAACATTGCAATGGAGCCCGACTCGCGCCAGGATGGCGAGCTTGGCGCGGGCATCGAAGCCGTCGATGTCTTCGGTAGGATCGGCTTCGGCGAAGCCCAGTTTCTGCGCCTCGCGCAGAGCGGTGTCGAAGGGAATGCCGTTCGCTTCGATCTGGCTGAGAATGTAGTTGCAGGTGCCGTTGAGAATGCCGCGGATTTTGAAAAGATCGTCGCCGGCTAATCCTTCTTGCAATCCCGAAATCACGGGCACGCCGCCGGCTACCGATGCGCCAAACTGGATCTGCTTCTTCCTCTGGCGGGCGAGGCTGATCAATTCGGGGCCACAGCGGGCGATTAACTGCTTGTTGGCGGTGACTACAGATTTGCCCGACTGGAGTGCGCGGCGGATCCAGTCTTCGGCGGGCTGAAGGCCACCCATCACTTCGACCACGATTTCGGCGTCGGAAGATAGAACGTCGTCGATATTCTCGGTCCACTGGACGGAGGGCGGAAGCCAGTCCACTTTTTTTCGCGCCACGTTGCGATTGAGGACGTGGGTGAGGCGCAGGTGGGTGTTGGCGCGCTCGCACAGAATCCTGGCAACCGAACTGCCGACCGTGCCGAAGCCGATGAGAGCCACTTTGCAGTTTTTCGTGTCTGTGAGCGCTGCACTAGACATCAATTTAGGTGTTCTGCATTCTGATGATAGCACCTCACTGTTGTTGTTCTAGTTACGCCCGCTCGTTTCGGGCGCGTATAATTACTCAGGCGTTTTCACTGTTCACTCCGCAAGACTTCCGGGCAACAGGGTTGGCCCGGTCAATAATTTGTGGGATTAAAACCGGAAAGGTAGAGGGATGGCCACTATCGATGTTGTGCCTCAGGAATTGTCAGGGCAACTGGGGCAACGGCGTGTCGTCAATGACATGAGCATTCAGGTTGCGACCGTGAATGGGTCAGGGTCGCAGAGTTCCAACACGGTTTTGTTGCGCAGCATTTTTCAGATGGGCGTGCCGATTTCGGGGAAGAACCTGTTTCCTTCGAATATTGCGGGGCTGCCTACCTGGTTCACGATCCGCGCCAGTAAAGATGGGTACATCGCGCGCAAGAAGGAAATTGACCTGCTCATCGCCATGAATGCGGAGACGGCGCAGGATGACGTGAAGACACTGACCGCGGGTGCGGCGGTGCTTTATGACGAACCACTGGCGCTGGATAAGGTGCGCTCCGATTTGATTTATTACGCGGTGCCGTTCGATAAGCTGGCGGCTACGGTGGGCG
>JBAWFQ010000004.1:0-13837 GCA_049592035.1 Terriglobales bacterium | reverse complement strand
CTTCAGAGTTCTAAATTTCTTGACTCTTATATTTAGGATATCAAATCACAGGGGGAGAACGGACAATTTTTCGATGTTTATTTTTGCCATCGTTTGAGTTACTTACGTCGAAATCGTAACTTTTACCCCCTTGACAACTTTCCCGCCCTCTCGTTCCAGACGCCATTTTCTCCAACAACCCGCCCGCGAGTAGTATCCGTGCAAGTTCGTCGAGCGCCTCCCGAATAAGGCGGCGCACGTTTCTGGGCGTACAACCGAGCAGTCGCGCAACCTCCAGCGCATCGTATTCCTCGAGCACATTCATAGCCAACAGCTTTTTGTCGATTGCGCTCAACTTTTCGATCGCCTTCTCCATATCGGTCACAAAAATCACAACGTCCTCGAAGTTCCTCATCGTGTACGACGTAACCTGTGTCCGGAAGAACTCCCGACCCAGCAACGACGGCAGTCTCCCCACCTCGACCGAAGCTCGGGCATATCGACGCAGCAGCGCCGCCGTGCGCGTGCGGTATGGCCACATTTCCATCTCCGTTTCGCCAAAAAAGACCGATGGTGGCAGTTCCGCTTGCCCCATCAGATTGCCTGCATGCGCGTTAACGATCTGTACGCTTGTCATGCCCGCACCTCCATCGCAGCTACGCCCTGCAAATACTCAATTCGCACAGAGCTGTGGAGCTGTTCTCTCCGGCCATCCCTTTCTCCCACTCGCTCTTTGCGCCGGCGCCCTTGGCGGAGAGGCGCCCCTCCAGAGTTTGGCAGCGCTGCCAAGCGGACACGGCAACTGGCGCAATACACGCCGTCTGCTCCCTGCGGACGCAGCCACAATCCGCCGCACCGCTCGCAATACTTCAGTTCGACTTGGATTCCCGGGCCTTCCATCCTGCCTATGAAGTTCATGATTGCTTCTCCGTATGAAATGTGAACTCAAACCAATGAAAAAGCCCTGGTGCCGACTTCTCGGCCCAGGGCTCGTTTCTCTTACGATGACCTGTAATGCTATTTAGTTAGAAATGAAGCAGCTATTGTAATCTGGCGGTTACACCGGACTCTGATTGCCGGAAGTAACCTTCCTCATAGCCGGACTTGAGCACCTGTCCGTTCTGTACCAGGACGCTCAGTCGGCCGTTGAAGTGAATGACTTGCAATAACCGTTGCATAGCTGCCGAGAGCACTTCCGCCGACCGTACTTTCCTGCGGAACTCTCCGAAGCTCTTTTCTTCGTTCTCGTGCGACTGTGTTTCTATCATGACTGATAACCTTCCTTGCGCTATAAATACGTTATAAAACATAAGATCATCCGATGATACAAATCTTATGTTAGTAAGTCAATAAATATGTTACTTGTTTTTATAGCGTCTAACTATATCAGCGATCTAGAAAGACACCGTACATGTACCGGCTAAACTCGGGCTACCATAACCAAGAAACTCTTAGAAACATCCCTATAGGATAATTAAGTCGATGGCGCATAATTCCTATGCGTGACAATGCAAACCTAATATGTCGTTACAAGGGGACACTAAGTGGGTGTACAAAAGTAGCTATCATTGCGGTGAATGTTCTAGCCGCGTTCAAACGAGTGTTTTTCTTCTAACTGCACAAGTGCTGCGGCCATCTCGGTTTCGTAGCGCTCTTCTTGTTCGATCAGCGCCGGGAGCGCAGTCGCGTAGCGCCGCGCCATGGTGAAGAGTCCCTGCTTCGCAAGTCCGACGGCGATTTCAGCAATGTGATCAGCAGTGGTATCGAGATAGAGGGCCTCAATCGGGTCGCCCAGCCACACATCTCCGCCCTCCAGACGCGTTTGCCAGTACACCTTGCGCTCGATCATGCGCGAAATTTCTTCGTCGGTGGCCTTGCCGAAGGCCCACTTGTTCAGTTTGAAGTTATAGTGCCGGCTGGATAACGGCAGCGGCACCAGCTTGCCGGATTTCACAAACTCCATCTGCTTCTGGTCAACCTCCTTGCGCAGAGCATTGATGACGGGAGCTTCTGTATCTTTCGGTTCGAGGGACGGCAGCACTTCTCGCAAGGTGGCGGAAAGATTCACGGCCACCAGCGCGCGCAGGCCATCGGAGTTCTCCAGCGTGATCACAGTATGCAAGACTTCAAAGTCCGCACCCGACGTGGCGTGGTGAAAAGGCCATTCAAGCTTGAAGCTGAGTGGCAGTCCAGTGCGGGTTACATAGATGGTTTTCGGTATCGGAGTCTGGGTCGGAGTCGTCATAGCTGATCTTTGCCAATATTGTAAGCAGTTATTTTAACCTCCGTGCTTCATTAACAACA
Source organism: Terriglobales bacterium (assembly GCA_049592035.1). Classification (GTDB taxonomy): domain Bacteria; phylum Acidobacteriota; class Terriglobia; order Terriglobales; family Acidobacteriaceae; genus Acidiflorens. Next base: position 11,554 of record JBAWFQ010000004.1, on the reverse strand, counting down.
CTACTGTGGCGATATCAGACGGGCTAATTGCCACAAATTCCAGATCGCGGACGCACCTAACAATCCGCACAGGCCCGCCATCACGAGCAGGTTTTGCGGAGTCTCCAGCAGATCAGCGAACACTCCGCCGACGAAAACGAAGAGGAACACGAGCATCGTCAGATGGAACCCCTGTCCCGGAAAATTAGGAGCAGCCAAGGCCATAACGAGCAACAGTGCCCCGATTAGGAGCGGCACGGCATTTCCGAAGTAGCGTGTACGCTTCCATCCAAGGTATGCAATCAGCGCAACCGGCAAGGCAATCATCAGCGGCGGGCTGCTGGCCAGGATCGTCTGCACAACGTTTCGGTAGGAGACCGGGATCCCAAACGCGGCCGGTTCAAAGTTAATCCAGTTCGCGTGTAGCATTCCTTGCCAAAACAACCCAGGCTCGAAAAAGTAGGCGGCAAACAGCAACACGAGCGCGACTGCGATAGCAACAGTCCAAACCGCCAGAACCGCGCGCGGACGCACTGGCGCTACCCAGAACATAACCGGCAAAATCACCAGCGCAAGCACTCCCTGGGAAAACTGGTTACCCGTCGCCAGTGCCAGCGACAATCCGAGAAGCAGAATGCGCCGCCAGTTCCAGAGCACAACTTCGCGAGGAGCGTAGAGTGTATGCGCCACGGCAATCGCGGTGAAGATGGTTCCGAACGCTCCCAACACTGCGCCCATTTCTCCCACGCTCTGAATGCCAGCGACGTTCACGATCATGGCCGGCGAAAAGCAGTAGAGTGCAAGTGCAATGTATCCGCCGGCATTGCCGGAAAGTCGGCGTGCGACGTACCAAAGCGAAGCTCCCAGCATGACGCCAAAGAACAAGTATGGCATCGCGGCCAGCAATGGCTGGAGTGATTCCGGCAACCACGCACTGGGACGCACCAGAAGCGGCGCCGCGGCGATAATGTAGTAAAGGGGCGAGCGGTCCTGATCGTAACCGTCGCGCACGCGAAGATGTCCGGAGCGGCCCGCAGACGGCAATCCGGTTGCGGCCTCGGAACGCAACGACTCGGGAGTCCCTGCGATGACGCCTTTCTTCCACTGCTCAAGGCCTTGATACATGCGCAGAGACTGGTCGGAGTCCGGCAGCGCAGCCTGTAACGTTTGTACGCGTATCAACCAGACGCATTGCAGCAGATAGACCATTAGCAGCGCAGCCGCGATCAACTGCGGGGCGCGGAAAGCATCGGAATGGAAAAATCGACGCAACGATTCGCGCAACAAGGCAGACCGAGTGTTTTACCACGTCCGGAACAATAATGGATAACAAACCGACGCTGGGCGGCTTGATTGGCTATGCGGAATGGAATGCCTGCCCCACACACACTAGATGTCCAAATTCTTCACGTCCAGCGCGTTGTCTTCGATGAATTTTCTGCGGGCTTCTACGTCTTCGCCCATGAGCGTGGTAAAGATGGTCTCGCACTCGGCTATGTCTTCGAGCCGGACTTGCAGAAGCGTGCGGCGTTCGGGATCCATGGTGGTTTCCCAGAGTTGCTCGGCGGTCATTTCTCCGAGGCCCTTATACCGCTGGACGGTGTACTCCTTGCGGCCTTCGTTCAGGACGTAGTCGAAGAGTTCGCGGGCGGTGTTTTTCTCTACAATCTCCGGCTCTTTCGCTCTTATGCGGAGCGCGGGCTTGCCGGTTTTCTTCTCGGCCTTCTCGGCTTCTTCTGTTTCCGCGGCGATTAAACTTTCTTCTTCTGCCTCTTCGCCGTCTTGTTCCTCGCTCTTGTCTTCAAGCTTGGCTGCCGCCTTTGCCGGTCGAGGCACGCTCTCGACCACAAAGGGCGGTTCGAGATACTGCTCGATCTGCTTGAACTTGGTGATGAGCTGGCGGCATTCCGGGGTCGAGGCCAGTTCCCAGTTGATGATGTGCTCCGCGCCCTGCGCGTTGACGAAAATCAGTGCCCACAGATTGTGTTCTTCATCGAAGCGCGTTTCCACGCTCTTCAGCTTCAAATCTTTTTGCAGACGCTTGAGTTCTCTTTCCAGCTTCTCGATCTTTTTCGGCGGAGTATTTTTATCGCCTTCGAAATCCGCGCGCTTCGCCAGATCGAGTTTCGGCAGCAGCGCGGTAATCTTTTCTTCGCGGATGCGCTTGTTCAGTTTGTCTTGAAATCCCAGATACTCGTTCAGCACGGTGATGAACTTGGTCAGAGCCGCGCCTTCCAGTTTGGCGGCGCCTTCTCCGTAGCGGATGATCAGGCCTTCGGAGGCACGCTTCACCATTACTTTGACGAATTCGTGTTCGTTTTTTATGTACTGGTGGCTCTTGCCCTTCTTGATTCCGAAGAGCGGCGGCTGCGCGATGTAGACGTTGCTGCGCTTGATCAGCTCCTGCATGTGGCGAAAGAAGAAAGTTAGTAAGAGGGTGCGGATGTGCGAGCCGTCTACGTCGGCGTCGGTCATCAGAATGATTTTTCCGTAGCGAACTTTCGTGGGATCGAAATCTTCCTTCGAGATGCCGGTGCCAAGCGCGGTGATCATGGCGCGAATTTCTTCGTGCGCCAGCATTTTGTCGTAGCGCGCTTTTTCCACGTTTAGAATTTTCCCCTTGAGCGGGAGGATGGCCTGAAAGCGGCGGTCACGGCCTTGTTTGGCGGTGCCGCCTGCAGATTCGCCCTCAACCAGAAAGAGCTCGCAGCGGTTGGGATCGCGCTCGGAGCAATCAGCTAGTTTGCCAGGCAGACCTCCGCCGTCGAGCGCACCTTTGCGACGCGTCAGGTCTCTGGCTTTGCGGGCGGCTTCTCTGGCGCGGGCGGCGTCGATCGCTTTATTGATGATCTTGCGGGCGACGGCGGTGTTCTGCTCGAAGAAAGCTCCCAGCTTTTCATTGACCACGGCCTGCACTACGCCCGCTATGTCGGAATTCAGCTTCCCCTTAGTCTGACCTTCAAATTGCGGCTGCGGCAACTTCACGCTGATCACTGCCACCAGACCTTCGCGGACGTCGTCGCCGGTGAGATTCTCTTTTACATCTTTAAACAGGCCCATCTGCTGTCCCGCGTAATTAATGGTGCGGGTCAGCGAAGTGCGGAAGCCGGAAAGATGCGTGCCCCCGTCGACGGTGTTGATGTTGTTGGCAAAACTGAAAACCGATTCGGAATAGGCATCGTTGTACTGGAGGCCGATTTCGATGTGCACGTCGTCCTTGTCGGCTTCCATATAGATGGGCTTGTCGTGGAGCGTCTGCTTCCCGCGATTGAGGTGCTTGATGAATTCGGCGATGCCGCCGTTGTATTTAAACTCGGCGCGCTTGGCTTCGCCCGACTTCGAGTCCGTCTGGCGCTCGTCGGTGAGCGTGATGACCAGCCCCTTGTTGAGAAACGCCAGTTCGCGCAGGCGCTGCGAGAGCGTGTCGAAGTTGTAATCGACGGTGGTAGTGAAAATGGACTTGTCGGGAACGAAGTGAACTTTGGTGCCGGTCTTTATTTTGGCAGCGCCGGTTTTTCTTAGCTTGCTGGTGGGCTCCCCTTTGGAGTAGGTCTGCTCCCAAGTGAAACCGTCTCGCCAGATCTCGAGATCCAACTCTTCACTGAGCGCATTGACGCAACTCACGCCTACGCCGTGCAATCCCCCAGAGACTTTGTAAGAGTTGCTGTCGAACTTGCCGCCGGCGTGGAGCGTGGTCATCACCACCTGCGCGGCCGGAATTTTTTCGCCGTCAATGTCCATGTCGTCGACGGGAATGCCTCGACCGTTGTCGACTACGGTGATCGAGTTGTCGAGATGGATGGTGACATCAATCTTGTCGGCGTGTCCGGCTAGCGCTTCGTCAACGGAGTTATCGACCACTTCGTACACCAAGTGATGCAAACCGAGCTCGCCGGTGGAGCCGATGTACATGGCGGGACGCTTGCGTACCGCTTCCATGCCACCTAGGACTTTGATGGAGTCGGCGGTGTAATCTCCGTTGTTGGGCTTGCCGTTCTTGTTCTTCGCGTCGGCGAGTTCGGCTTGCAATTCTTTTGTCGCCATTCTGCTCCGTGGAGAAAGCCGGATCGGCCTGTCTGGGGGGACGATTCCGGGACTGCTCGGGTGAGGTCAACTTGTTGAATTTTCTGCTATTTAGCTGTCACCAGAGCTGTTTGTATTTTAACACAGAAAGCGCCCGTTTCGGGGTCGGAATCGAGACGATAAACTGCGCTTTTTGTTGCTCTTAGGGACGTAGTTTGGAGCGCAGGACAGCACTCACGAGGGAACGGATTCTAGTGTGTGGATGGCCTTGGTGGGGCTGGTTTTGTGGCCCCGAAGTGAAGGCCGTCCATCAGGTCGTCGATTTCATCTTCGCTGCCGGCGATGAAAGTGAACGAGACGATCTGACCTTTCGCAAGCAGGACGAGAGTGCACTGGCGCATGGTGAGTTGGGCGCTGGTCGTCTTAACTTCGAGCGATTTGATGAAATCGGCGCGCAGCAGTTGCCGCGACTCAACTTCCAGCGCATACGGTTCACCATCGGGCTTGAAGCCCTTGGAGGTCGCCAGTTCCGTGAGCGGGCCGAGGTAGTCTTCAGCTTTCTTGAGACCGGGATAGGACGCTACGCTCTCGGATGCGAACACGACTGCGGAGTTGATGGTGTCCCCGCTGGCCTCCGGTGGACGCTCGAAAACTGCAAGCAGAACTTCCGCTTTACCGGGCTCGCTTCCCTCATGCATATCTTTCGTGCGATCCACCCAGCCGTAAGGAATCGGATAGCGGAATCCGAAAGTGGTGTTTCGGTAAAGCTGTGCGTCGTCGTTATTTGCGGACTTGGCCGTTTGTGTAGTTGCTTGCGCAGGCGCACTTTTGCTTTGAGCCTGCGCTGCGAAAGTTACGCCGAAGCAAACCAGCGCAATCGTGGCTACGAAGAGTCCCCGCTCTGAGCGGAAATGCATACCTACCGATGCTACTCGATGAACATGCAATCTCCATAGGAATAGAAGCGGTACCCTGCCTCGACCGCGTGCCGGTAAGCGGCCATCACTAACTCTTTCGCGCCCAGCGCGCATACCAGCATGAGCAGGGTAGATTGCGGCAGATGAAAGTTGGTCAGCAGCGCATCTACAATGCGAAAGCGATAGCCCGGATAGATAAACGTGCCAGCTTCGTCTCGTCCGGCTTGCACCCGATCTCCTCCTGTTCGTTCCTGGTAAAGTCCCGCAGCATGCTCCAGAGTGCGGACGGTGGTTGTGCCCACAGCCACCACGCGCCGGCCTTCAGTTTTCGCCCGGTTGATCGCTTGCGCTGCTTCCGCCGGAATCTCGTACTGCTCTCTATGCAGTTTGTGATCTTCCACTTTTTCGGTTCGTACTGGCTGGAAGGTGCCCAATCCTATGTGTAGGCTGATCTCGGCAATTTTGATCCCGCGTGCCCGAATCTGCTCGAGGATCTCGGGCGTGAAGTGCAGGCCGGCCGTCGGCGCCGCTACCGATCTTGCCATGGACACAGGCGTCTGGGCGTAGACCGTCTGATAGCGCTCCCGGTCGGAGGCGCGGTCACTGCGGTCGATGTAGGGCGGAAGGGGCACATGTCCGAGGCGCTCGACCCGGGCAAAGAAATCGGCGACTGGGGCGAAGCGGATGCGCCGCTCGCCAAAACTGCCGCGCTCCACCACCTCGGCATCCAGTTCTGGTTGGTCGGTTCCGGCGGCAGCGCCAAAGTAGAGCTTTTCGCCGATCCCGATCTTCCGCCCCGGTCGCACCAGGCATTCCCATTCGATCGGATCCTCGGACACCTGGCGTGTCAGCAAAACTTCGATCCGCCCGCGGAGAAAATCCCGAGCCGCCGGATTGTGCGGACTCAAGGGTTGGGCCCGTTGTCCGCTCCGGTGGCCGTAGAGTCGGGCCGGAAACACCCGCGTATTGTTTACGACCAGTAAATCATCAGACCGCAGCAGGTCGGGGAATTCGCGAAACTCCCGGTCTTGCCAGTTTTGCCCCTGCTCACTTTGACCCTGCCAGCTCCCAGGCAGGCGTTTTGGGTTCGGCCTTGTCAGGTGCAGAAGGCGCGATCCGGCCCGGTCTGCCAAGGGTTCCTGTGCAATACGTTCGGGCGGCAGATCATACTGGAATTCCGAGACAAGCATCCATGAGATTATAGGTTGAGGGCGGATTCAAGACCCCAAACATGTCGGCCCGAACCTCTCGTCCGCGATATTTACACATTTTTGACCCGCCGGTTCTTGTAAGGTCTCGGAGGCGTGCTGTACCATGACCGCAATGGCCAGGGGCAACGATCGCCGGCATCGGCTCGAGATTGTGCAATACGGTCGCATGCTGCACGAAAACGGCTTTGTCGCCGCCACCGACGGGAACCTTTCCGTCCGTCTTGATGACAAACATCTGCTGGTGACTCCCACCTGTCTCAGCAAGGGCCGAATGCGCGCTTCCGACATGGTGGTGGTAAACATGGAAGGAAAACGCCTTGCTGGCAAGCGCCGAGTTTCAACCGAGCTCGGCATGCACCTGCTGATTTACCGCCTGCGCCCCGACGTCCACGGTATCGTGCACGCGCACCCGCCGACTGCCACCGGGTTTGCCGCTTCCGGATACGATCTGAACCGGCCTCTGGTGTGCGAGGTCGTCGTCGGTCTGGGTTCGATTCCGCTGGCGCGCTACGGCACCCCGGGCACTCCCGAGCTGACCGATGCACTCGCGCCCCTGATTCCGCACCATGACGCCATCCTCATGGCAAATCATGGGGTGGTGACGTTCGGGTCTTCGCTCGAAAGTGCCTACATGAAAATGGAAACTGTGGAACACTTCGCGAAGATCGCGCTGGTCACGCACCTGCTCGGCAACGAGCAACCGCTCGACGAAAAAGAAGTGGAGAAACTCCACGAGGTACGCCACCGCTACAACGGCGGCGGAAGTCCTGTTCCGCCCCGCCGGCCGGTTGCAACCAGTGGTCTTCGATCGAACCTGCAATCGGATCTTCAGTCCGATGACGAGCCGAAAGAGACGGCCGCCAACCGGCAGTAGACTTACTCCCCGCCGATGCGAAACCTGAAGCCCGCACGAGCATTCGCCGTCAGCGCGGGATATCCCACCACTTCGTTGTAATGATCATTGAGCGCATTTTGAACGTTCGCGTACGCCGTGATTCGCGAATTAATCGCATACCACACACCCAGATCGACGCGCGCGTAGCCCGCAGCATGGTAAATGTTATTGGGATACAGGTAAGCATCGTCTGGGCGTCGGCCCACGAAGCTCCCTCCCAGATTTGCTCCCCATCGCTCTCCCAAATAACTGAGAAGCGTCGTTGCCGAGTGCTTGGGGCGACGGAGCAAGGGATCTCCCGGAGCATACGGATACGAACAGGGGCTTGCCGGCGTACACGACGGATTTTCGAGTATCTCAGTCGAGGTGTAGGTATAGGCCGTGGTAAGCGACAGTCTTGAGCGGATCCTCCCCTGCAACTCAACTTCGGCGCCCTGCGCGAAAGATCGCTGCAGGTTGAAAAACTGGTACTCGCCCGTCGGATTGGGTATGGCTTCAATCTGGTCATGAAAGAGATTATTGAAGTAGGTTGCGTTCAGAGCCCAGCGGCCCTCCAACAATTTCTGCTCGAAGCCAGCTTCGAAAGCTCGCGTGCGCTCCGGCAACAGGTTATGGTTCGGGGCATAGCCATATCCGGGCTCGCCAAACGTCTCGTAAAAAGCGGGTTCCATAAATCCAGTAGCATACGAAAAATGCAGGTGCGTTCCAGACAACCATTCTCCGCCGCGCAACACCAGCAGGGTCAGTGCAACCCGAGGCACGCCCGTATTACCGTATGCGCTGCTGTGAACGAAACGGCCGCCCGCGATCGCCGACAGCCTCCCTAAATTGAACTGCTGTTGCAGATACGCGTCCTGATCCAATCGCTGCCCGGAAGCGGGAGGAGGAAAATCCATGTCGTTCACAACCCCGGTCTCATTTTCGATACGGTATCCAAAGGTGCTATGCGCCCAGGTGCGCTCCGAGTAATCGCCCTGATATTCGAATCCCACGCGGTTGACGTGCGTGTCATAGCGATCCGGAAAATCGTCATAGCTCGCAGGATTGCTGTTCAGATTCACGTCGGTGTAGCGGAAGAGGGAATCGAAGCCAGTGAAGCGGTGTTGCCACCCCGAAGGCGCTGCCACGGCAAGTTCTACACTCCCCAGAATGTTGTTCTGGTGCGACCATTCGCTGGGGTCGGGAGCCAAGAGTGGATCGCCGTTGAAATCCCACTCCCCCGGTACTCCCGTATAGCTGTTCGAGTGCCGGACCCGTATCCGCAGCGCCACTTGATCCGTAATGGCCGCACCCACATTCGCGCCTTCCAGCGAATCCGAATAAGCATCGTTCACGTCCCGTCCGTCGGTGTTGAACTGGCTGCCAAAGAAGTTATAGTCGAAACGCCGGAAGATGCCAGCGACAGACGCGTAACCGTTGGCTGTTCCAAAATTCCCTCCGTCGGCGCCGAAGCGCAGCTCAGGTACCCGAGTGCTTCCAGTGCGCGTCCACACCTGCACCACACTGGTCATAGCATCGGAGCCGTATAGAGTGCTCTGCGCACCGCGCACAAACTCCAAGCGATCCGCCTGCGCCAAGGGCAACGTGCCGAAGTCAAACGTTTCACCCGGATTATCGATAGCCACTCCATCGACAATCACCTTGTTGTAAGTCGACTCGCCGCCGCGCACAAAGAGCGACGAAAATCCGCCGCGTTGCCCCGCCGTATTCACCACTGCGCCTGGCAGGAAGCGGATCGCGTCGTCCGCCGCAATGGGCTGCATCACCTCCAGTTGCTGGCTACTCAACGTGTCCACGTCGGCGCCCGCGGCCTGGCTCGCAACCGGAGTGCGGGTCGCGGTCACCACCAGCGTTTCCGCAGCCGAAGCCACGCGAAGCTTGACGGTGACGACTTCGCCGGTGGCAGAAACGTCCACCGTCTCCGCCGCGAATCCCGGAGCCAGCACTTGTACCCGATAAGATTCGGAGCTCGATGCCGTCTCCCGAAAAATCGCCAGCCCCTCGCCCGACGTGTTCAGCACGGCTGCCGGAGCGGCCTTTCCCACCTTGAGCAATTGCACCTGCGCGCCCGCCACGACGGCGTCTTGCGGATCGACAACCTTAACCTTGATTTCGGCGGAAACAATGGAAGTCAGGATGGACACCAGACCGATGGCAACCAAAAAAAGAACACGAGCGAACTGGCGAGAAAAACGCATACACGTCTCCTTTATCACGCGAAAGGGTTGTGTGGACGGTTCACGCCGGTCTCCTGGCTTGCGAGTCAGAATGTGAGTGATCGCTCTAAATGAACTTCAGTCCAATGAGCTTTCACCCAGCATTCGGCTACTACAATCGGCCTTCCCAGGTCGTCATTCTTAGACCTTCCCAGTGACCGATTGCGTTGTCCTCGCTTACAGTTGCGCGGCAGCGCGGGAATTACACCCGCTTCCCATAGCGCCAGCGTGTCGCCGGCCTACGATCATGCGCGAACCTAATATTGAGAAAGAACAAAAACGACAGCCCAGCCAATCTACCGGCCAGCCCGATACAAAGTCAACTAGTCGAGCGACGCGTTGCAAGGACTTCCAATGGTTAGTTTTTATGGATGGGAAACTCGGCCGATCCTACCTGCTCGACGTGCTCTTCTGCGAACCGGGTGACACGATCGAGGGCCACCTGCAACTGCCGATGAAACTCCGCCATCTGCGCGTCCGATTCCGCATCGGCGGGAACTCGGATCTTGGCGCTAAAACGCACCAGCGCTTTCGAAAATGGCCTGGGAATCGTCATTGCATCCCATGTATTCAACACCCAGGCATCGCTGAGCGCCACGTAGAACGCCGCCATGGGAAATGCGCTGGCACGCGACAACAAGACCGGTCCCGGCTTGGCGACGTATTTCGGCCCGCGTGGACCGTCGATCGTAAACGCCACTAGGTTTCCCAGTTCCAACTGGCTTTTCAAGCCCAGCAGCGCCGCAGCGCCGCCCCGACTGCTCGACCCGCGCACCGCCACGAACCCCAGTTTCTCAATCGTCCTGGCGATATATTCCCCGTCGAAGCTGCGGCTAACCATCACCGCGATCCCTGTCTTTCTCCATAGCCACGCGCTGGCGAACACCGCTCGATGCCAGAAAGAATAGATGACCGGTTTTTCATAAATCGCGTCCGGCGGCGAAGGCGGCTCTTCCCACGATATGGAATAGCGGAGAGTCCGACCGATCAGCGAAAGCGCCACATAGCTCGCCGAACTGATAAACCACAAAAGAATTCTTTGTCCTAGCGAGAAGCGGGGAGTTTCGAGAACGGAGGACTGTTCGGACTCAGCTGCGGCGGAAGAAGAACTCACGCGGATATTGTAGCCGGGAAGAAAGAGTTTAACTGAAAACTGAAAGCCGACCTGCCGAGCGCGTCTCTTTACGCTTCGAGGTAGGCCACGATCCACTCTTTCAGCCGTTGCCGCCGCTCGTCGCTGGCGTCAAAACGAATTCCGAAATTTTTGTTGCTTTTCTTCCAGGTGACCTGGCCGCGCACCCAAACGCGCGGCAGCGTCAGCAGAGAGAACGACACTTCCACCTGACTTCCTTGCTCGGGCGTGTGATTGCCTTTCAGCGACATCCCTCCCGAACTAATCTCCTGGCTGGTGGCAGTCATGCGGCCACCGTCGGCCAGCACGATGCCAACTTCCGTCATGACCGGGATGCGCACGTACCGGCGGAATTCGTGCAGCACCAACATTCGCGTCGAGCGCACCAGTTTCATCGCAGCGGACCGCTCCAGGGGTTCGTGAAATACCGCGTTGATGCACAACTTCGAATAACGTAAGGCATCCTGCGCCGTACCCCCCAGCCCGTAGATGATCATCCGGCTGTTTGACGCCGATCCCCGCGCCAGTTCGATGATGCTGCCAGCTGAGTCTCCCAGGGTCAAAACGCAAGCCTCGAATTTTTCGTGTTGCAGTCGATCGACGTTTTCGCGCGCGATCGCAACCGTTTCGATCCCAAATTGACGGAAACATTCTGTAATCAGCTGGAAAGACGCCTCGGTCAAGTCAAACAGCGCAACCCGAGCAGCAGTTTTTCGATGGACTGGAAGGGGAGCGAAAACGGCATCGGTTGGTGTAGGCATGAGTCTCAGGGAATAAAGTCCTCTAAAACCCCATTCTGACGTGCTTTTTCACGGCTGCATAGGTTTCGAAAGGGCCTACCCCCTGTCCTAAAGGGCCATTACGGAAGGCCTACTTAGGACCCGCGATCCCCTACTCCCTTCGTTTGCGTCAGGTAAGATAGCCCCCCTGTGCAGCCCTGTGCCCCCTGTGGTTGAGCTTTTGCGTTTCCTTAGGCAGGCTCGCCATCTCGGCTGTGACCTCACTCAAACTGCCTGCGAAATCTCTCCAACTGATCCTTCACTTCTCCAACTTCTCGCCGCAACTCCGCTACGTCCTGCTCCAACCGCGCGATGCGCTCCGCATCCGCCGGCTTGCGTTCGACCGCCGCGCCGGCCCGCTCTGGCATTTCGGCTTCCACTACATCACCCGCGAGCAAATGC
>JBAWFQ010000003.1:0-31019 GCA_049592035.1 Terriglobales bacterium | reverse complement strand
CGAATCCGGCGACGTATACGGGCATCTTCGCGGCGGTTCGCGATCTCTACGCCATGCTGCCCGAATCGCGCGAGCGCGGATACAAGCCCGGACGCTTCTCCTTCAACGTTTCCGGCGGACGCTGCGAGGCCTGCCAGGGCGAAGGCCAGCGCCGCATCGAAATGAATTTCCTGCCCGACGTGTACGTGCAATGCGAAGTTTGCGGCGGGCGCCGCTACAACCACGAAACGTTGTCGGTTCACTACAACGGCTCGTCCATCGCCGATCTGCTGGAAATGCCTGTATCCGACGCGCTCCAGATTCTGGAAAATATCCCGCAGGTCAAACAAAAGCTGCAAACCCTGGTCGACGTCGGCCTCGGATACATTCACCTCGGTCAATCTGCCGTCACACTTTCGGGAGGCGAAGCCCAGCGCATCAAGCTCGCTCGCGAACTCAGCAAACGCCAAACCGGAAAAACTCTTTACCTGCTGGATGAACCAACCACAGGATTGCATTTCGACGACGTACGCAAGTTGCTCGACGTTCTGCACCGTCTCACCGATCTCGGCAACACGGTCATCATCATCGAGCACAACCTCGACGTGATCCGCAACGCCGACTGGATCCTCGATCTCGGCCCCGAAGGCGGAGAAGAAGGTGGACGAATAGTAGCCCAAGGCACGCCCGAACAAGTCGCGCGAGTGAAAAAGTCTTACACCGGACAAGCCTTGACCGCGTATTTCAACGCGTCGCCAAAAGATGGACTGGCGAAAAATGGTTCGGGGAAAAATGGCTCAACCAAAAGCGTGCCTGCCCCCGCCGGTGAACTAGCGTGACCCATTCGCCCGACAACCTCCCCAAGAGTCCAGCGCCAGATCGGGAGCCCGCGGACGTTGCGCCCGCGTGGGGACGAGCGCCCTCGCCCGTCCAAGCCGAGCGCAGCTCGGCAGACTCCTCAGGGCACACCGACTCAACAGATGTCAATCACGCCCCAGTCGCCCAGCCCCCCGATCTCGTCCCCGCCGCGCCCTCCGATCCGGCATGGAATGGCTGGGATATTCTCCGCCTCACATTGCTCACCATCGTGGCACTCTTTGCCGGCGTCTTTGTCGTATTGCTAATCTCGCGCTGGTGGCTGTACCCGCACTCGGACCTCGGCGAGATCGCGCACATCCCGCTGGTCTTAGTCGCCGGACAATCCGTGGCGTACCTTCTCATCCTCGCCTACATGTATGTGCTGGTCACCCGTGAGCGCCATCGCCCTGATTTTTTCGCGGCCATCCATTGGAACTGGCCGTCCAACATCGTCGTTTACGTGTTGGCCGGCTTCGTGCTCTCGGTCAGTTTGCAAGGCCTGGCGCATTTCCTGCCAATTCCGAAAGAGTTGCCGATCGATACTTATTTCCGCACGCCCGCCGAAGCCTGGGCGCTCGGCATCTTGAGCGTCACCCTCGCGCCGCTGATGGAAGAGCTTTTTTTTCGCGGCTTTCTCTATCCCGTGCTCGCGCGCAGCCTCGGCTTGCCGGTTGCCGTCTTCCTGACCGCTCTTGGCTTCGCCCTGCTGCACGGCGCGCAACTGATGTTCTCCTGGGGACCGGTGCTAGTGATTTTCCTGGTCGGCATAGTTTTAACGATGGTGCGAGCCAAAACAAATTCCGTAGCGGCCGGCGTGCTCATCCACATGGCCTACAACGGAACCATCACCATAGCCATGTACGCTGCTACCGACGGCTTTCGCCATCTGGAGAGATTAAATCAGTGAAAAGGTGTCAGGTCTCAGCAACCCGTCGCTTGTCCACTCGAACATCGAGTTGGCAGTCACCGGCTGTAAACTATACCCTGAGACTTAAGTCCTGACACCTGAGACCTGATCTTTCATGTCCTCCGCACGACAAGAACTCTTAACCCTGCTGGCAAAAAAATCCTTTCGTCTCGGAGAATTCAAGCTATCCTCCGGCGGCACCAGCGACTATTACATCGATTGCCGTACCACCACCCTCGATGCCCGTGGCGCGCAACTGGTCGGCCAAGTGTTCCTCGACGAAATGCGCGCCCAAGGCTGGCACGCCGACGCCGTCGGCGGACTCACCATGGGTGCCGATCCCATAGTCGTGGCCGTCGCCGTCACCAGCGGAACCCTCCACGGATTCCTCGTGCGCAAGGCCGAGAAGCAGCACGGCACCGGCCAGCGCATCGAAGGCTTCCGCGAAAAGGGCGCGCGAGTGGTGATCGTTGATGACGTGTGCACCACCGGCTCCTCCACCGTACAAGCCATTGAAGCCGCCCGAGAATTCGGCTTCAAAGTCGCAGGCGCAATGTGCCTGGTCGAGCGTGAGGACGCACACGGCCGGCCCAACGTAGAAAAAGCCGCCGCACCCGCGCCGTTTGTTTCGATCTTCACCGCCAACGATGTACGCCGCGAGCACATCGCGCAAAAAGAGGCCAACACCGCGAAATGATTCCCGACGGATACACCGACCTCGCTCCGGGAAAAATCGCGTCGGTTGTCACCTATCTCGAAATGCTCAAACGGCCTCCTCTCCCTGACGTTTCATCGAGCGCGGTGCAATTGCGCCTAGTGCGGAATCCGCAGCTCGATTGGTATCGAGCCATCTTCCGCAGAGCGGGTGCGCAATGGCTGTGGTTCAGCCGCCTGGAGATGACGGACGAGCAACTTGCAGCGGTACTGCATAACTCGAGCATCGAATTTTTTCTGGTCGAATCCGCCGGCAGCGAAATCGGAATTGCCGAACTCGACCGTTCCCAGCCACCAAACGTGGAAATTACCAGCTTCGCGTTGTTCTCTGAAGCCATCGGCAAGGGCCTAGGGAGGCCGTTCATGGCGCAACTGCTCGACCGCGCATGGACTCACGCGACGAAGCGGGTCTGGTTACACACCTGCAATTTGGACGGCCCATCGGCCCTGAGTTTCTATATGAAATGCGGTTTCCGTCCCTACAAGCGGGCGATCGAAGTGGCGGACGATCCGCGCCTTCGCGGCATTCTGCCCGAGGACGCCGCGCCGCAGGTTCCGATTATCCGTTAATCTGAGGAAGGTAGTTATGCGTGCCCGAGTGAACTGCGTGAACCCCGGCGACGAGGGCTATCGACTAACGACCAAAGACTAAAGACCGACGACCGACTTATGATTCAAACTCTCGAATGGACCCCTCGCGGCGTAGTCTTCATCGATCAGACGAAGCTGCCGACCGAAGAAGTGTACGTAACCTGCACCACGCACCAGCAAGTAGCCGACGTAATCCGCAACATGGTAGTTCGCGGAGCCCCCGCCATAGGCGTAGCCGCCGCCATGGGCATAGCATTAGGCGTAAAAAACTCGAAAGCCGAGAACGCCGCCGATCTCAAGAAAGAGCTCGATCAGATCTGCGAAATCATCGGCCAGACGCGTCCCACGGCCGTGAATCTATTCTGGGCGATCCGCCGCATGAAGGAGAAATTTGAATCCCTCCGCCCGCGCCCCATCGCCGAAATCCAGCAAGCGCTAATCGAAGAATCCCAGCGTATGCATGCCGAAGATATCGCCGCGAACCAGGCCATGGGCCGCCACGGTGCCACGCTCATGCCCTCAAGCGGAGGCGTCTTAACCCACTGCAATGCCGGAGCACTAGCCACCGCCGGCTACGGCACCGCGCTAGGAGTGATCCGAGCCGCCATAGAAGCCGGCAAAAAGATTCATGTCTACGCCGACGAGACGCGTCCCTTCCTGCAAGGCGCGCGCCTGACCGCATGGGAGTTGATGAAAGACGGCATTCCGACGACGGTAATCTCCGACAACATGGCCGGAGTTATGATGCAGCAAGGCAAAATCGGAGCCATCGTAGTAGGCGCCGACCGCATCGCCGCCAACGGAGACGTAGCCAACAAAGTCGGCACCTACACCGTAGCCATTCTGGCGAAGGAGCACGGCATCCCATTCTACGTAGCCGCGCCGATTTCGACGGTAGATCTAGCCATGCCCGACGGCAGCAAAATTCCCATCGAGCAGCGTAACGCGAGAGAAGTAACACACATAGGCGGAAGGCAAATGACGCCCGACGGAGTCGCGATCGAGAATCCCGCGTTCGACGTAACGCCCGCAAAGTACGTGACGGCCATTGTTACTGAGCGCGGGATTGCGCGTGCGCCTTATGAGGAGTCGCTACGGAAGTTGGCACAAATTCTCGTGAACGGCGACGGTAGCACCGTTGCACTTTGCGACGCGCATGGCGTATAAACGCGACCAAGATGCAAGATGCAATAGAAGAGAGCGCAACGCCGCAAGTGGGACCGGTTCCCCATAGAAGGGACAGATTGGAAATTCTCTGGTTCCTTCTCCATCTGGCAGCCGTTTATATAATCGTGGAATTCTGCACACCGTGGCTGGCTGGGTGGACACGCGCGACACTACTGCCACTCCTAGATCACCCTACATCCTCGGGCAGGTTTGAGTTTCTCTTCTCCCACATCCTCGCATTTAGCTTCATTCCAGCGTTTCTCGCCGGTCTGATAAACGCGCGGTTCAAGCATAAGGCCGCACAGTTTGTCTGGCTCGTGCCCGCCGCAATTCTGGCCTACAAGTTCGCCACTTTCCCTGCCCCATCGGCGTTTCAAAGTCAATTTCCTGCGGCGTTTCATCAGTATTTCGGGGGTGGATTCGCGGTTCCTGAATATCACAGTTGGGAGGAATTTTGGTCAATCGCGAGTTCACACGATGTGACACGAGGGATGGTTCAGCTAAAGTTCACCGCACCGTTCTACGCTGGTGCCGGATATAGTTTGGCGGCGTGGATCGGCCTTCGCACCGAAGTAAACCGAAAAGTCGCGGAAAAAGTCAGAAGGTGGGAAGAATCGAGATTTGAGGACCATTCTAACAACGGCTAACGGTTCTGAGAATCATGCGTATCATCATCGCGGGCGGCGGTACGGGCGGGCATGTTATTCCGGCGCTAGCCATTGCTCAACAACTTAAGAAGCAATTCGACGCCGAGATCCTCTTCATCGGCACGGCTCGCGGCATAGAGACGCGCCTCGTGCCACAGGCCGGCTTTCCCCTGGAACTGATTCAAGTCGGAGCGTTGAAAAATGTCAGCCTGATGACGCGCCTGAAGACGATGTTCGACCTCCCGCGAGCGATCGCGGCCTCTTCGCGGATGCTCTCCGAATTCGATCCCGAAGTAGTCATTGGAGTTGGGGGTTACGCCTCCGGTCCCGCGATGGTGGCCGCGATTCGTCGCCGTCTTCCCACGCTGGCCTTTGAACCGAACGTAGTGCCGGGATTTGCCAATAGAATGATCGCGCGCTGGGTTTCCGCCGCGGCCGTGCACTTTGAAGAAACTTGCCGGTATTTTCCCCACTGCCAAGTGACGGGCGTCCCGGTACGGGCGGCGTTTTTTTCTATCGCGGCCAAAGCTGGCGGTCCACCTACTCTGCTCGTCTTTGGAGGCAGCCAGGGTGCGCGCGCCATCAATCAGGCGATGATTGAATCGCTCCCCGGCTTGCGCGCGAAGATTCCCGGGATCCACGTCATTCATCAAACTGGCCAGCGCGACTATGACCATGTGCTCGCCGCCTACCAGCGGTCGGGAATCTCAGGCGAAGTCCACAAGTTTATCGACGACATGCCGGAAACGTTCAGCCGCGCCGATTTGCTCGTCTGCCGGTCGGGTGCGAGCACCGTCGGTGAGATCACAGCGGCAGGCAAACCGGCGATTTTCGTCCCCTTCCCGGCCGCCGCCGACGATCATCAGAACGTGAACGCCCGGGCGCTAGAACGAGCCGGCGCAGCCATTGTGGTCGAAGAAAGCAATCTCGGCGCGGCCTATCTGGTAGACACAATCGCGGCCCTAATCGGCGATGTTCGTCGGCTGCAGGGCATGTCCGAGGCAGCAAGATCGCTGGCGCATCCGAAGGCAGTCGAAGAAATTGCGGAGATGGTGAAACAGCTTGCCGGCGTTGACCCGAACCTTTAACCGCAGAGAGCGCTGAGTACGCAGAGAGAAGACTTAAGAGTTTTCCCTGAAGTTCTCTGCGCTCTCTGCGATCTCCGCGGTTAGATGGTCTATCATCAACTTTCATGTTCGCCAAGATTCAGCGCATTCACTTCGTCGGCATCGGCGGCATCGGCATGAGCGGGATTGCCGAGGTATTGCTGAATCTCGGCTACCAGATTTCTGGCTCCGACCTTAAGCATTCTGCCGTCACCGAGCGGCTTGCCGCCTTGGGCGCGACCATTTTTGAAGGGCACGCTGCCACCAACATCACGGGTGCGGACGTGGTGGTCACAAGTTCCGCCATCTCCGTCGATAACCCCGAAGTCACCGAAGCTCGCCGCTTGCATGTTCCGGTGATTCAGCGCGCCGAAATGCTAGCCGAGCTGATGCGCCTGAAATACGGCATCGCGATTGCCGGTATGCATGGCAAGACCACCACGACTTCAATGGTCGCGGCCGTACTGGCCGCTGGCGGCCTCGATCCGACGGTCGTCGTCGGAGGCCGCGTCGACGCCATGGGATCGAACGCGCGCCTCGGCAAGTCGCAATACCTGGTCGCCGAGGCGGACGAGAGCGACCGCTCGTTCCTGAAGCTCTCGCCAATTCTCTCAGTGGTCACAAACATCGACCGCGAACACATGGACTGCTACCGTGACATGCGCGACGTGCGCCGGACGTTCCTCGAATTCATGGAGCGCGTCCCGTTTTACGGAATGGTCGTCGGCTGCAACGACGACCCGGCGCTCCGGCGGTTGTTGCCGCGCGTTCATCGCCGCGTGACGACTTATGGAACGAGCCCGGGTTCGGATTTTCTGATCCGGATGGAGTCGCCGCCGATTGGGCAGATTCAGGGTGCAGGTGAGCACGGTCCTCTGACCCGCTTTCAGGTGACCTACAAAAATAAAGATCTCGGCAAGTTCACCCTGCACGTTCCAGGCGCGCACAACGTGTTGAACGCGACCGCAGCCATTGCAGTAGGCACCGCGCTCGACATTCCCACCGCGCAGATTCGTTCCGCGCTCGACGGTTTTCGCGGCGTGGATCGCCGCTTTCAGCTTAAAGGCAAAGCCGCGGGCGTCACCGTGATTGACGATTACGGCCACCATCCGACGGAAATCCGGGCCACGCTGGCCGCGGCTCGCCAGTGCGGGTTCCGCCGCGTCCATGTGATCTTCCAACCGCATCGCTTCACTCGCACTCGCGACTTGATGGAGGAGTTCGCCACCGCCTTTTCCGACGCCGACACGCTTTGCGTGCTGGACATTTATCCGGCAAGTGAAAAGCCAATCGCGGGCATCACGGCGGAAGCCCTGGTCGGCCGCATCGCCGGGACAACGAAGGCTCGCCCCGAGTATGCTGCCTCTTTTTCCGACGCCGTCGCCACAGTCGCCGCGATCGCCCAATCCGGCGATATGGTGTTGACGCTGGGTGCCGGCAGCGTCTCGCATCTGGGTCCGATGATTTTAGAAAAACTGGAGACTGGATCGACTCCCAATCAGTAGCGCCGGGAACGCCTGTCCCACAGGCCAAGTAGCTCCGCTTCCTGCCTCATCCGCTTCGGAGCGGACAATAAATAACGTCTTATGATCCGTGTTTTGTGCGGTTGACCTTTTTTCTCATGGCTCGTCCAACGGACATACGGTGGGAATCTCATGAACACGAACAAAGCCGCTTACTGGATCATTCTTGGAGTATTGGCGCTCGGCCTGAACAGCGAATACCAGCACGGAAATTTTGCGCCCTTGCGTCGCGTTGCCGAACGCGCCGATTCCGCGTTCTGCTGGGTCGCCGCCCGTGCCAAGCAGACGCTGGACGCCGCGGCAATCCTGACCAACCGCGGCCGATTCGCGGCGAATGACCTGCTCGCCTTCAAAGAAGAAACGGAAAACGCCCAAGCTCAGATCGAGTTGCTCCGCGAACAAGCCCCAAACGAGGCCGAACTTCTTCGCGAAAGAGCTCAAGGCCAAGTTAGAGAAAAGGTTAAGGTAAACGCCAGGGAGAACGTTCGGGGCGCCATGCGCGCCCAAGCCGATGTCATGCGCGCCCAAGCCGAGATTCAACGAGCCGAGGTTGAGCAAATTCGCTCGCGCGCTCGTTCGGAATTCAAACTAATCCGCACCGCCGATCGACGAGCGCTGGTGGTCTGTCCGAAGGCCGGCACGCGGATTTCCGTGCACGCAGGCGCGAGATCCGCGGATACCTCTGCAGCCGTTGAAGTCGGGACAACATTTTAAATCCGCACGCGCGTAAAACAGCAAGGGTCTCCTCCCACGTGCGTATCTCCACAAGAGATTGAACCAACTTGGCACTGTCTCAAATCGTGAAAACCAGTTATAGTATTTTTGCTCAGCGGTTTTCTGTCGACAACTGACTCGAACGAGTGGCGCGGAAATCAAGTTCCACCGCGGTGCAGGAAGAACTGTACCCGCTTCCCGGCGTTTCTCAGTACGAGGCTCCCGAGCGCGAGCCCTTCGACGACGCACGGCTCGTCGATCTGGAAGCGGACCAGGAATCTCCCTTTCTGCGCGGGCAAAAGCGCGTCTCCGTACGCCGCGGATCCCTTCCCAAAAAGACTGCCAACCGGTTGCTGTGGGCCGGCGCGGCGCTCGTCGCTTTGGCGATTGTGGGAGCCGCCGGCCTGGGCCTCTACCGTTACGGCAAGCACTCGTGGCGTTTTCGCATCGAGTCCAGCGATCAGATCGAAGTCGCCGGCGCCGAGCACGTCCCGCACACGCAAATCATGGAGGTCATGGGTGGAGATATTGGCCGCAACATTTTTTTCGTTCCGCTCGCGCTGCGCAAACAGCAAATCGAGCGGATCCCGTGGGTGGAATCGGCGAGCGTGATGCGATTTGTGCCGAATCGCCTGCGTATCGAGATCCATGAACGCACGCCGGTTGCGTTTGCCCGCATCGGCTCGCACATTTCGCTGATCGACGCCGGCGGCACCTTGATGGAACTTACTCCCGGCGGCAAGCACAAATATTCGTTTGCGGTGATAGCGGGCATGAATGCCGGCGAGCCGCTCTCCACTCGCGCGGTGAGGATGAAGAACTACAACGCGCTGGTGCGCGAACTCGATTCGAGCGGTGCCCATTATTCCCAGGAACTGAGTGAAGTGGATGTCAGCGATCCGGAAGACGTGAAGGTTTTGGCTGCCGATTCAAACGGCGAAGTGCTGGTGCATCTCGGCTCGGGCAATTATCTGCAGCGCTACAAAACCTACGTGACGCATGTGCAGCAGTGGCGGCAGCAGTTCGACAAGCTTGAATCGGTGGACTTGCGCTACGACGGCCAGATCATAGTGAATCCCGACCTCGCAGGGATGGCTCGCCAGCCCGCCTTAACGCCCGCAGCAGCCAAAGCGGCCGTGGCGGCGGGAGTGAAAACCGCGGCGATCGTGAATTACGAAAAATACGTAACCCACCCCGCGACTCCGGCTCCGGCAAAGAAAGAAGCGAAGTCTACCGCAAAGCCCGCGACGAAAAACGCAGTTCATCATCCCTTGGCGAAACCAGTCCGCACGAAGAAATCGGCGGCTAAACCAGCACCAGTCAAGAAAATTCCAGTGACGCAAGCACCGGCCCATCAAGCCGCGCTGAAGCCAGCTACAGACACCGCGCCCGGCGCGGCCGCGAAGCCTGCCGCACCGCCGCATCCGCTTGCCTCCGCGCCGCCGATTGCCACGGGACAGAAAAAACCGAGCGCGGCCATACCTCTACCTAAGGAGGCTCCGCAAAACTAGCGATCATCATGCCGAGGTTTATTTATGCAGAATCGTGAGCCCAATTTCATTACCGCCATTGACGTAGGCAGCGCCAAGACATCCGTGCTGGTGGCCGAACTAAGCGAGCACGGATTGCGTTATCGCGGCCACGGCATCAGCGAATCGCGAGGTTTGCGCAAGGGCGTGATTACCGAACTCGATAAGGCCGTCGGCAGCATTCAGAAAGCGGTGGAGCACGCGGAGGACGTGGCCGGTATTCCCATCGAGCACGCGCTGATTGGGATTGCGGGCGCGCATATTCGCGGGATGAACAGTCACGGCGGCATCACTTTCGGGACGCGGGCACGCGAAATTGGACGTGACGAAATTCGCCAGGCCGTGGATAAGGCCCGCACTGCTCCTTTGCCCGCAGATCGCGAAATTCTCCACCTGTTGCCGCAGGAGTTCATTCTCGACGATCAGCCGGGCGTGCAGGATCCCACGGGGATGATGGCCACGCGTCTCGAAGTGCGCGTGCACATTGTGACAGCATCTTCTGGCGCCACGCAAAACCTGGTGACGGCGGTGAATAAAGCGGGCGTTCATGTGGACGATACAATTTTTGAACCGCTCGCTGCCGCGGACTCGGTGTTGCGGTCGGATGAGCGCGAACTTGGAGTCTGCCTCGTCGATCTCGGCGCCGGCTCGTGCGATCTGGTTGTGTTTCAGCAGGGTGCGGTCGCACACACGGCCGTCATTCCTGTCGGCGGCGACCACTTTACTAGCGATCTTTCCGTGGGCATGTGCACGGGGCTGGCGGACGCGGAGACGCTTAAAAAGAACTTTGGCAACGCGGTGCCGACGCTGATCCCCGAAGGCAACGAAGTCGAAGTGCCGTCGGTGGGAGACCGTCCGTCGCGCATGATGCCACAACGCATGGCGGGCGAAATTCTGGGGCCGCGCGCTTATGAACTTTTTGAGTTGTTGCGCGAAAACCTGCGACACGCGGGCGTTCTCGACCACTGCATCGCCGGATTTGTGCTGAGCGGCGGAGCCTCGCGGCTTCCCGGAATTCTCGACGTGGCGGAATCGGTGCTGCGGAAAGCCGCGCGCCTCGCATGGCCAACGCCCATGGCTAGGATGCCGTCGTTTCTGGCTGAACCGGAGTTCGCAACAGTATTGGGTATGGCATATTACGGGCACCGCGCCCGCCTGGCCCGCGGTTTGCAGGAGCCCAGCTTTGGTTCGCGCATGAAGGCGTTGTTCGCTGGAAAGGGCGCGTGAGGCGAAAAAGCTGTGTTGTCCATTCTGAGGGAGCGGAACTGGCGGCAAAGAGCAGGTCCTTCGCTGCGCTCAGGATGACAATTTATATGGTTTTGCTGAGAACTGAGAACTGGCAACTGAGAACTGATCTACGAGGTGATTTATGACTGAAGACAACGGACTCCGCATCTGTTTCAACGAAGAAGCGCGCAACGACGCACGCATCAAGGTCATCGGTGTGGGCGGCGGTGGCAACAACGCCGTTAATCGCATGATCGACTCGGGCATGGAACACATCGAGTTCATCGTGGCCAACACAGACTTGCAGGCCTTACGCATGTCCCGCGCCGCCACCAAGATTCAACTCGGAGTCAAGCTGACCAACGGACTCGGCGCGGGCGCGAACCCCGAAATCGGCCGCAAAGCCGCGCTCGAAGATTCGGACAAGATCATCGAGGTCCTCGAAGGCGCGGACATGATCTTCGTCACCGCCGGACTCGGCGGCGGCACCGGCACCGGCGCAGCGCCGATTATCGCCTCGCTGGCCAGCGAAATGGGCGCGCTCACCGTGGCGGTGGTCACCAAGCCTTTTGCTTTCGAAGGCAAACGCCGCATGCAGCAGGCCGAGCGCGGCATTTCCGAACTCATGGAGTCGGTCGACACCACCATCGTGATCCCCAACGAAAAATTGCTGGCCGTCGCCGAGAACGCAGGCTTCTTCGAGTCCTTCCGCATCGCCGACGACATTCTTCGTCAAGGAGTGCAGGGCATTTCCGACATCATCACCATCCCCGGCATCATCAACCGCGACTTCGCCGACGTGAAGGCCATCATGGCGGGCATGGGTTATGCGGTGATGGGCACGGCGACTGCTGCGGGCGAGCATCGCACCGTCGAAGCTGCGCAGCGCGCCATCGCCTCGCCGCTGCTCGAAGCGGGCGCGATCGATGGAGCGCGCGGCATCCTCATCAATATCACCGGCTCGAATTCGCTCAAGCTGGCGGAAGTGCAGCAGGCTTGCACCATCATTCAGGGCGCGGCTCACGAAGATGCCAACATCATTTTCGGCGCCGTGCTCGACGAGAAGATGAAAGACTCGGTCAAGATCACGGTGATCGCAACCGGTTTCAAAGAGGCCGGTGTCCGGCGTCCCCGCCATTTTGAAAATTTTGATCCGGTCATATTGTCCAGAGACGTTTCACGAGAGGTTTCGCGCCACGTTTCGCAGCCGAGCGATCACTTCCACGAGCCCGAACCGTCGGCCGAACCGGAGCCTATCTTCGAGCCAGAACCTGCATTCGAGCCAGATCCAGCGCCGATGGCTTTTCAGGAATCGGCGCCGGCAAGCGCGCCGGCGCATGCCGAGGTAATTTCGCTGGACGCGATGCGCTCGGCCCCTCCCAGCTACCAGGTGGAGGATCTCGACATTCCCGCCTTCCTGCGGAAACGCAGTGAAGTGATGTAGAGGTCGAAACGCGTCCAATATTCAGTTAGAGACGCGAATCATGACCACGGCTTACAACCGCATTGCCGGACAAAGTGTGGAGCGCCTCGCAGCCCTGAGCGATGGCATCTTCGCCTTCGCTATGACCTTGCTGGTGCTCGACCTGCGCGTGCCCGCGATGGAGGCTGTGCACAACGAGCGCGATCTCTGGCATGGCCTGATCGCACTCTCCCCGCGGCTTCTCATGTACATGATGAGCTTCCTGACGCTGGGAATTTTCTGGGTCGGCCAGCAAACGCAACTCAATCATCTCGAGCGTTCCGACCGCAGTCTTTCCTGGATACACATCGCCTTCCTGTTTTTCGTAACGATCACGCCTTTCTCCACCGCGCTGCTCGCGGAATTCACAGCATATCGAGTTGCCCTCGTCGCCTATTGGCTGAACATTTTTTGTCTGGGTTTCGCGCTGTACGTCAGCTGGGGATGCGCTACGCGATTAGGGTTAGTGAAGGACGACATCGCGCCTGAAGTGCCGGCGGCGGTCTGCCGTCGCATTGTGATTGCGCAGGGGCTGTATGCCTTCGGCGCCCTCCTCTGTATCATAAACACGCACTGGAGCATCGCCTTCATCGTTGCGGTGCAACTCTATTACGCGGTTGCGCCGCGCTGGTCACGTTAGTTTCGTACGAATGCCATCTCTATCCACGAGTTCGAAATCTCTTCTCCTATTGCTGGTGCTGCTGGCTGCGTCCGAATTCATTGTGCGCGGGCCGGTGCGTTTTCTGCGGGCGGTGGATTTCAATGACTTTATCTCGCCCTATATTCAATCCCGCGCCCTGGTAATCGGAATGGATCCTTATAGCCCAGAGGTTCTGGTACAACTCTGGCCGGTCGAGGGCGTGCACCGGCCGGAGTTTCTTGCCAAAGATCTGGCGGACGGATCCTTGATCATGAAGCATGGGATCCCGACAGCTTATCCCCTCACCTGTCTGTTTCTGCTCATTCCGCTGGCGGTTTTGCCCTGGCCAGTCGCTCATTTCGCCTGGTTGGTCATTACCGCATGTCTGACTCTCGCGGTGATCTGGTCGCTTCTGTCGTTGATTGGGGCTGGGGTTGGGTTTAATAAAAACGACTGGCGCGCTTATATATTTGTGACTTTCGCTTTGGCCCTTGCGCCTCTGCACACTGGATTTGCGGCGGGCAGCATCGTCATTGGCACGGTCGCTCTTTGCGGCATTGCGGTGTCGCGAGAGCGGCATGGGAGCAAAGTCTTTGCCGGAATTCTGATCGGCATGGCGATTTGTTTGAAACCTCAAATCGGGTTGCCGTTTTTCGCCTGCTACCTGTTGTGGCGGCGTTGGCGACTCTGCGGAATGGCGGCTGGAGTTGTCCTAACCACTGCAATTCTGGCGTTGGTCCGGCTGGCAATCGGCGGCTCACCATGGCTCGAGAACTATCGCATGGACAACAAGGTTCTGCTGGCGACGGGGATCCTCAGCGACTTCACGGAACGAAATCCGATCCGCTTTAGCCTGATCAATCTTCAGGTGCTCTTCTATGCCCTGTTGCACCATGCCGCCGCTGCCAATGTTTTGGCATTCGCCATTTCTGGCGCTCTGTTTGGAATCTGGCTCGTGCTGATGCTGCGGAACGGATCCACGAATACCGATGTCCTGCTGCCGATAAGCGCACTCGCCGTTCTCAGCCTCTTTCCGGTTTACCACCGTTTTTACGACGCATTCCTGCTCATCTTCCCGCTGTGCTGGAGTCTTCGGGAAATTTCCGGCGCGCGAAACAAATTTGCGTGGTGGGCTTTTCTGCTGATGCTCCCCTTTCTCGTGCCGGGTGGCTCCGCATTAGAGCAATTCCAAGCCAGCGGCAAGATTCCGCAAGCGATCGTGCACTCATGGTGGTGGACTGCTATCGTGATGCCGCACCAAATCTGGTTTCTTCTATTTCTGAGCTTGCTGCTACTACGACGCATGGCAGCCGGGCGAGCGTCTGTCTTCCAGTAGAGACGCGGCTTGCCGCGGCACCTTCCGCGCAGTCAGCCCGGGGAAGCCCCACCTCTACTTTTGGGCCCCCGTTTTTTGAGCGGCAATCCACTCGTTGATCTTCGTTTCCAGCAGGTCAAGCGGTAGCGGACCTTGATCGAGCACGGCATCGTGAAACGCACGAATATCGAATTTTGTTCCCAGTTCCCGCTGCGCCCGCGCTCGCAGTTCGAGAATCTTCATCTGCCCCATCTTGTAGGAAAGCGCTTGCGCCGGCCACGCAATGTAGCGATCGACTTCTGTGTTGATGTTCTCATCGTCCATTGCGGTGTGTTCGTGGAAATAGTCGATCATCTGCTGGCGGGTCCAGTGCTGGGAATGTACTCCGGTATCGACGACCCAGCGCACGGCGCGCCACATTTCATTCTGCAGGCGCCCATATTCACTGTACGGATCCTGATAAAACCCTGCCTCTTTTCCCAGGCGCTCAGAGTAGAACGCCCAGCCTTCGGTATACGCATTGAGATCGAGGTTATATTTGCGGAACGGCGGCAGGCCGGTGAGCTCCTGCGCAATCGAAAATTGCAAGTGATGTCCTGGAACGCCCTCGTGGTAAGCGATCGCTTCCACGTTGAGCAGAAGGCGCTTCTCGGGCGCATATTCATTGACGTTGATGCGTCCTGGGCGCGAGCCGTCTCCGGCGCCGAGGGAATAATCGGCGGGAGGACTCGAAGCGCTGCGGAAGGATTCCATCGCGACCACGTCCAGCTTGTTTTTCGGCAACCGTCCGAACAGTTCCGGCAGCTTCGCGTACATCTGATCGCGATAGTGCGTGTAGAGGTCGAACAATTGCTGGCCGGACTTCGCGTAGAGCTTCGGATCGTGCCGGATGTGCTCGTTGAAAGACTTCAGGTCACTGAAGCCCTGGCCGCGGGCAATGGCGAGCATCTGCGCTTCGATTTCCGTCACGCTCTTGAGGCCGAGTTGGTGAATTTGTTCGGCGGTGAAATCGGTGGTCGTCTGATGACGCACCGCGAAGCGATAACGCGCTTTTCCGTCGGGCAAGGCCCATACGCCGGGATCGAGCCGTCCGTGAGGCGCGTAATCTTCGCGCACGAACTTCGCGAATTTTGCATAGGCGGGCGCGACTTCGTTCTTCACCGCGTTTCCGATCTCGGCGCGCAGTTGCTTGCGGTCCGCTTCGGAGATGGAATCGGGAAACTTGCGCAGCGGCTCTGTGAATGGACTTTTGTCCAGCGAATCGTCGGCAATCTGCTGCGCCTGCGTGGACACCTTTTCGAGCAGATACTTCGGCGGCGTGAGATGGTCGCGCAGTCCGTCGCGCATGTGGGCCGTCGCCTGCTCCAACACGCGTGGAATCTGGTGCAGACGCGACACGTAATCTTCGTAATCTTTCACGTTGCGGAATGGCGAATCGAAAGCCAGCGAAGCGTATTGGAGATGAATGCCTCCAAATTGCGTGGCGGGCATCTCCCAGTCTTTGAAGGTCGCGGCGTCGAGCGCTTCGTGCAGATTACGCAACATGAGCGCGCGGTTGACTTTGTCTTGCTCGGGAAATCCGGTGACGTCGACGGCCTCGAAGCGGGCCAGCGACTGACGCGTGTGTTCGAGATCGTCGGCAATGGCCTTATCTGAGAAATCGCTGAGCCGATCGTTGTAGCGGTCGTCGCCAACCTGCGTGGCGAGCTCGGGCTGCGTGCGCAGCGTGTACTCCCACTCCTCGGCCAGCAGGCGATTGAGTTCGGCGCGGCGGGCTTCAAGGGTTTGTTCGGCGGCGTGGGCGAGGAGTGGAACGATTGCAGTCAAGGTTAGGAAAAATATTGTGAGCGACGTTCGCAAAGGACAGACCCCCGAAATACAGAAAGTACGCCGTTTGAAAATATCAGAAAAATGCGGTGGCATGGCCCTGGCTCGAATCGGAGGCAGTTGAGGCTTGGATCATGGCCAAGGCGGTGTGCAAACGGTTGCAGAATCGAGTACCTCTTAAGGTAACAGGCCCATCGGGTTACCAAAGTGCTCATCCTTCTCATGAAATGAGACTAAGAGCAATCTAATCAGCCAGTTATCCTGCGGGTA
Source organism: Terriglobales bacterium (assembly GCA_049592035.1). Taxonomy (GTDB): domain Bacteria; phylum Acidobacteriota; class Terriglobia; order Terriglobales; family Acidobacteriaceae; genus Acidiflorens. Next base: position 14,543 of record JBAWFQ010000003.1, on the reverse strand, counting down.
CTGCGGTGGACATCTTCGTACTTTAGCATTGCGCCCGACCGCGCAAATCGCCTACTATCGGACAGTTGCACGGGGATGCCGTCGGTGTGGGGATTTGGCGAGACTCTTGCATCTAATCAAGCAGGCCGATAGGAGTAGTAACTGAATTGGCCGAGTAGCTCCGGGGATGGTGACGTGAAGTTTAGCGCCTGGTTTCTTCGTCTTGCATTTTGTTTCGGATTCGTGATGTTGCTGGATGCGAGCGGCATCGCCGCCAGCGTCAATCCGAGCACGCTGACACCGCATAAGAAAACTCACAGCATTACAGAAAATCAGCACGCGAAAAGGCGCATGAGAACCTTGGCACGGGGCCGCGCGCCGCGTTCGTCGTACGCGTCCACGCATTCCAGCACCCATTCCTCCGCTTATTCGGCCGCTGGCCGCCGCCATCATTATTACGAGCGATTTCACACCAGTTCGTTTGCTTCCGATATCACTGAAGGCGATGTAACCGCCGGCGAAGACCCGGTGGTCCGCCAAGCCGCGATCGACGCCCTGGGCAATATGAACGGCACGGTAGTCGCGATCGAACCGACCAGCGGACGCATCCTGGCCATGGTCAACCAGAAGCTCGCGCTCTCGAGTGGGGCGCAGCCTTGCTCGACCATCAAACTTTCCGTGGCTTTGGCTGCGCTAAGCGAAGGCGTGATCGACGAGCAGACTGAAGTGGCACTCGGAAGCCGCAGCCGGATGAATCTTACCGAAGCGCTGGCGCATTCGAACAATGCCTACTTCGAAGCGGTCGGGCGGAAGCTCGGATTCGAAAAAGTGCAGTACTACGCGCACCAGTTCGGACTGGGCGAACTCGCCGGTTATCACATTCCGGGCGAGCAGTTGGGCACCTATCCGGAAACCGAAATCCCCGCCAAACTTGGGGGCGTGAGCAAGATGTGCTCGTTTGGCGAGGGCATCTCGATGACGCCGCTGCAACTGGGAGCGCTGGTGACGGCGATCTCGAACGGCGGCACGCTCTATTACCTGCAACATCCGACCGGCCCGGAGGCAGTTGCCAACTTCCAGCCTCGCGTCAAACGCCATCTCGACATCGAGCCCGTGATTCCCGAACTCTCCGATGGCATGGCCGGCGCCGTTGAATACGGCACGGCGCGCAGCCTACGTTTGAACTTTAACGAAGAATCGATTTTAGGCAAGACGGGTACGTGTTCGCACGCCGGCACCCGCTTCGGATGGTTCGCCTCTTACGCCAACACCGATATCGGACGCATTGTCACCGTCGTCTTTTTGCAGGGCGGACGCCCCACCTTTGGTCCCAAGGCGGCGGAGATTGCCGGCCGCATGTACCGCAATCTCTATGACCACAATTTCTTTGTCGCGGGGACAACGAGATCAACCTCTACTCCGGACATGGACAAGATCAATAGCCGCACGCTGCAATAATCGCCAATCAGCAATGACCAAAGAAACTCGCGCTTCACGGTTCTTTGTCTTGAACCATTCGTAGCTGGGTTACGATGGTCGCATCCATGAGTTCGTTCTCCTCTGCCACAGCGCCGAAACGGCTGGAACCATCGGCTGATTCTGCCACCTCCGAATCGTTTCAATCGAGGTTGTTTCAATCCTCGGGGGAACGCACTCTACTGTTGTGTCTGCTGCTGACTGTCGTTGTACTCGTCTCCTACAGCCCCGTGACCCACAACGGGTTCCTTAATCATGACGACTATGCGTATATCACTGAGAACCCTCATGTGCGTGCGGGCTTTACGTGGGCGACCGTGAAGTGGGCTTTTACAGCTTACGATCAGGCGAACTGGCATCCGCTGACCTGGCTTTCCCATGCGCTTGACTGCCAACTTTTCGGCCTCAATCCTGCCGGACCTCACTACGAGAATGTTTTGCTGCACGCGGTCAATGCTGTCCTCTTGTTTCTACTGCTGCAGAGAGCCACAGGATCGCGCTGGCGCAGTCTGATGGCGGCGGCGCTGTTTGCGCTTCATCCCATTAACGTTGAGTCGGTGGCTTGGGCGGCCGAGCGCAAGAACGTGTTGAGCATGCTGTTTTTTCTGCTCGCCCTGCATGCCTATGTTTGGTATACGAGGAAACCCGCTCTTCTCCGCTATCTGGTAATGGCGTTTCTGCTAACGCTAGGATTCATGAGCAAGTCTCAAGTCATCACCTTTCCATTTCTGGTTTTGCTCTTGGATTACTGGCCGCTGCGCCGGATTGGTGCTCCAGTTGTGGCCGAACCCCCGGCGCAATCCGCGAACGCGGCTAAACAGTCGAGCGCATGGCTGGTATTGGAAAAAGTCCCGCTCCTGCTGCTTTCTGCCGCTAGCGCGGTAGTCACGATGAAGGCTCAAAAGGCTGGAGGCGCGGTCCAATCTTTTTCGCAATACAGCTTGCCACTGCGGCTGGAGACGGCAGTGATCTCCTATGTGCGCTACCTGGGGAAAGCGGTTTGGCCGTCGAAGCTGGTGGCGCTGTATCCGCATCCCACCAAGCTCTATCCTGCGTGGCAGGTAGTCGGAGCCGTGGTTCTATTGCTGGTGATCAGCGGTTGGGTGCTGCGCGCGCGCCAGCAACGCTATCTTGCTGTCGGATGGTTTTGGTTTCTGGGCAGCCTGGTGCCGATGCTCGGCTTGGTGCAGGTGGGCGCTCAGGCCATGGCGGATCGCTACGCCTATATTCCGTTCATCGGTTTGTTTGTGATGGCAACATGGCTGGTGGCCGACTGGACTCGTTCCCGAAAAATCTCGGGCGCATGGCTTGCCATTCCGGCGGTCTCGTATCTGCTTGTGCTGGGAACGCTGACCTGCCATCAGGTTGGTTACTGGCACGACACGGAATCATTCTGGCTCCGCACGCTTGCGCTGACGGAGAACAACTGGTTTGCGCATGACACCCTGGCAGGATTTCTGAGCAGCCAGGGCAGGGACGAAGAGGCTTTCGCGCACTATCGCGCCGCACTAGCCATTTGGCCGGACGATCTACCCGCCAATCTGAACATCGGCGCGTACGAGCAAAGCCACGGCAATCTGGCGGCGGCCATAGAGCGATATCAGTTAGTGGCGCTCCACGCGGGCGATGTGAATCTTCGCGCGGCGGCTTATGGCAATTTGGGATCTGTCTATCGCCTAATGGGAGAGCCAATAAAAGCGAAGCAGTGTTTCGAAATGGCGCTGCGGCTGGCGCCCGATCGGCCCATGCCCATGGCAATGATCGGACTGGGACTGATCGCGGAAAAGAGCGGCGACCTGCCGGAGGCGGTGCGGCAGTACTCCAGTGCCATGAAGGTGCAGCCGACCGACGTGGGATTCCTGTTGCTCGCCCACGCGTTGAGGCAACAAGGGCGCGCGGACGAGGCCAACGCGATCTCCGAGCGCGTGGCGCGCTTTTCCCCAAATCTTCCGGAAGCGAACAAGGAAGTGGAGTCGCTGCTCGCCGGAAGTGATGCGGGAAAGTAGTGCGGCTGGTTGTGCCTTAGTTTCACGATGGAGCACAGAGAAGGAGCGAGCCCCATGCGCGATTGCTTGCCGCAAAAAGCAGGTCCTTCGCTTCGCTCAGGGTGACAATCCTTTAATGGACCGTCTTACTGCTTCACTTCACTCCTTCACTTCATCCTTCTCGACCACGCCGTCCCTGATGGAGACGATGCGGTGGGCATACTCGGCGATGTCGTGCTCGTGCGTCACCAGCACGATCGTATTGCCTTCCGAATGCAGCCGATCGAACAGCGCCATGATCTCGTTGCCGGTTTGCGAGTCAAGATTGCCGGTCGGTTCGTCGGCAAGGATGATAGCCGGCTTATTGACCAGCGCCCGCGCAATGGCCACGCGCTGGCGCTGTCCGCCGGAGAGTTCATTGGGCTTGTGGCTCATGCGGGATTCCATGCCGACCGATGCCAGTGCGGCTTTGGCGCGCTCGACGCGCTCGTCGGAGGGGATTCCGGCGTAGATCAGCGGCAGTTCCACGTTGTGCAGCGAAGTGGCGCGCGCCAGAAGATTGAAGGTCTGGAAGACGAAGCCGATTTCCTTATTGCGGATGCGCGCCAGTTCATCGTCGTCGAGTTCGCTGACCAGTTGTCCGTTGAGCCAGTACTGGCCTTTCGAGGGCGAGTCGAGACAGCCAATCAGGTTCATTAGCGTCGACTTGCCCGACCCCGACGGCCCCATGATGGCAACATATTCGTTGCGCTGGATGCGAAGGTTGATACCCCGAAGCGCGTGCACCTGTTCCGCGCCCATGTCGTAGCTCTTCCACAGATCCTCGGTCGTGATCATGTAGGAGTTGGGCGCACTCCAATTCGCGGGCTTATCGATTGGTAATACTTCGGCAGTCGCCATCTTGCTCTCCTTCTGCGGATCGGGCTCGGGCACGCACGCTCCTATGGCTGTTCTATCTTGGACGTTCCAACCTCATAGAGGTTAGAGGGTTTGCCGTAGAGACGCGGCTGGCCGCGTCTCCTGCCACAAACTGAGACGGGGCAAGCCCCGTCTCTACGAACTTTCGTCTTCTTTCTTTGGGGCTGAGTTATCTATTTTGACGCTGGTTCCCGGTTTCAACGTACGCAAAACCTTGTAGCTCCCCGTAATCACTTCGTCACCGTCTTGCAAGCCCTTGGTGATCTCAATATCGGTGGTGCCACTGATGCCGGTATCCACCGGCACAAATTCAGCTTTTTTGTTGCGGATGACGAACACGCCCTGCACTTCTTCCTTTTCCTTCTGCTTCGCTGCGTCTGTCGGAGCGCTGGTGGCGGCTTCCACTTTATTCTTGTCTTTCGACGCATCCTTGGGCACGAGGTCGGCCTGGGTACGCACGGTGAGCGCCTGGATGGGAATACTGAGCACGCTATTACGATTGGCGGTGGTGATCTTGGCGGTCGAAGAAAGCCCAGGGCGCAAATCCGACGGCGGATCCGTGAGCGTCACCACCACTTTGAAGTCCTTGGCTTCTTCGCTGGTCGCGGTCGACTGAGAAGTCGCAACACCCGTGGAACGCACAATCGCGTTATCCCCAATTTCGCTGACGATGCCGTGAAAAATCTTGTGCGGGATGGCGTCGATGGTCACTTCGGCGGGCTGGCCGAGATGTACGTTGACGATGTCAGTCTCGTCTACTCTTACTTCGGCCGTGATTACCGACATGTCGGCAATCGTCATCAGCGTGCTGCCGGGCGAATTCTGAATTCCCATGACCACGGTCTCACCCTCGCGCACGGGAAGATTGGTGATGACACCATCAAAGGGCGCTTCGTAGGTGGTTTTTTGCAGCACGTCGGCAACCCGAGTCAGGTTGGCGCGATTCTGCGAGATATGTTGGTCGGCCGAATCCTTCTGGGCTTTGGCTTGAGCCACGCGCGCATCGGCTTGCGCAAGTCCGGCTTCGGCGGACTCCCATGCGGCTTTCTTGACGTCATAATCCTGCTTGGCAATGAGGGCGGCGTTGTACAAACCCTGAGCGCGATCCCAGTCAAGCTTGGCGTGGGTCGCGTCGGATTTGGCACGGTTGAGATCGGCAAGCGACGTCTTGAGATTGGCTTCGGCGGCCACCGCGTCAGTTTCCGCCGCCTGCACGGATGCGCGAGTGGCATTCACGTCGGCCAGCGACTGCACGTTTTCCAACTGCGCCAGCAACTGCCCTTTTTGCACGCGGTCGCCCTCTTTGACGTGCAGCTTGACGATTCTGCCGAAGGCATTGGCTCCGATGTTGGCGTAGGTCTTGGGCTTGATTTCACCCGACGCGCTGACCACCGAGGCGAGATTCTGCTTTTGCACTTTCCCGGTCTGCACCGTCACCAGGTTTTTCCTGCTCTGGTAGACCGTCGCCCCGACGATGATGGCGAGCACCAGGGCTGCGCCCACTCCGATCAAGACTTTCTTCCAGGTTTTCATAGCCGGATCTTCATTGCCTTGCTTGTGGCATACCCCAACTGCGGTGACGAAACGGCGAACTCGCACCGTAGTTGCGCATGAATAGTTACGTTCAGACGAGGGGGAAAGTTCCCGAATTCCCGCGAAACACGTCCTTCCCTCAGCGGCTCCAGGGAGCTAACGGAGGGAAACCTGCGGCACTTTGCATTATACCGCGCCGAGCGTCCACTCAGTCAGGCCCAAGCAGCCATTCCACTTCGGCCGCAAGGCACGCATCCTAAGGGATTTAGAAGCGGCACCCGGGGCAGTAAATGTTTCATTCTCCCAGGCCACTTCTCCTTGCCTTGTTGTATCCAATAAACATAGAATTAGATTACTAGCGTCTCCCGTGAGGTAGCCCTTCTATGTTCTCGGTTGGCTTTCGAAATCGTTGTTCGGTTGGCGTGCTGGCTGGCGTCATGGCGTTGGGGGTTGGCGCCTTTTCTCAAGCCCAGGACAAAGACGCGAAGGGCTCCGATACTCAAGGGGCGGCTGCTCAAGGAAACCAGACCGATCCGTTGACCCGCCCGATCCCGGAAAAACAGAAGAAGGCCAACGCCAAGGCCCTCAAAATCGAGTTGAGCAAGACCTACCGGAAGTGGCTCGACGAGGACGTGCGCTGGATCATTACCGATGATGAACGAAGCGCCTTCATGCAGCTCTCCAACGACGAAGAGCGCGACCAGTTCATCGAGGCCTTCTGGCAACGCCGCGACCCGACTCCCGACACCGAAGAGAACGAGTTTAAAGAGGAGCATTACCGGCGCATCGCGTATGCCAACGAGCACTACGCTGCGGGCATTCCCGGCTGGAAGACCGATCGCGGCAGGATGTACATTGTGTTTGGGCCGGCAGATGAGATTGACGCTCACCCCTCCGGCGGCACGTATGAGCGCCCCACGGAAGAAGGCGGCGGTGAGACCTCGACTTTCCCGTTTGAAACCTGGCGCTATCGCTACATTGAAGGCATCGGGCAGGAAGTCATCGTCGAATTTGTCGATAGCTGCATGTGCGGCGACTATCACATGACGATGGACCGCTCGGAAAAAGACGCCCTGAAGTACACCCCGAATGCCGGCATGACGATGTATGAGTCGATGGGCATGGCGAGCAAGGCGGACCGCTTCAGCGGCGGCGGGCTTGAGCAACTGGGTCCCGGCCCGCAAAGCGCCCTGCAGGCAACCAAGCAATTCGACCGCCTAGAGCAGTTTGCCAAACTGCAATCGGCGCCTCCGGTGAAGTTCAAGGATCTGGAAGAAATCGTCAGCCACAAGATCAGCGTCAACCTGATGCCCTTCGATGTGCGCGCCGACTTCGTGAAGGTGACTGGCGACACGGTGCTGGTTCCAATCACCATTCAGATTAAGAACCGCGATGTGACCTTCCAGAATAAGGACGGCGTGGAACGCGGCACTGTCAACATCTTCATGCGAGTCACCACGCTCACGGGCAAGATCGTACAAACCTTTGAAGAGCCGGTGCAGATCGATGTGCCGGTGGAATTGCTACCTAAGACGGCCGAGAATTCCGCGGTGTACTGGAAGGCAATCCCTCTGCGCATCAGCCAGAATCGCTACCGTCTGGACATCGTCGTCAAAGACGTGAACGGAGATCGCACCGGTAGTTGGAGTCATGCCATCGTGATTCCCGACTTCAGCGAAGACAAGTTGAGCAGTTCCACCCTTATCATCGCGGATGTGATGGAACCGGTGGCGACCAAAAACGTGGGCACGGGCAGCTTTGTGATCGGGGCCATGAAAGTACGGCCGCGTGTGGCGCCCTCCGACGGCAAGCCAATCTCGTTCAAGCGCAATCAGAAGCTGAATTTCTGGATGCAGGTTTACAATCTGAGCGTGGACGAGAAAACGCACAAACCTTCGGCCACCTTCGAATATAATGTGACCGACGCCAATAACAAGGCCGTCATTCATACCGTCGAGTCGACCGATACGATGGGCAATGTGGGGGATCAAGTCACGCTGCAGAAGACGCTTTCCGCCGCCAATCTGCCGCCCGGCTTGTACAAGATCGAGATCAAAGTGAACGACAAGCTTTCCAAGCAGACCGTAGATCCCACGGCGACTTTCGCCGTGGAATAACGAAGAGTAAACTGTTTGCCTGGTTCCCTGGAAGTGGTGGGCGAATGTTCCGAAGGCTCGGGTTCCTCGAAATCGTCGCCGTCATGGTCACCAGCATGGCTTTGCCGGCATGGTCGGGAACGGTGCGCGGCGCGACCTCGGGCACGATCTCCGGTTACGTTCGCGACGCCAGCGGCGCACCACAAATGGGTGCCGTAGTCGAAGTACTCAGCTCAGCCGCGCAGACGCTTAAAGTCTTCACCGACGATCATGGCTTCTACTCGGTCCGGAACCTGCTCCCCGGAACCTACAGCGTAAAAGCCAGCGCTCCCTCTTTTTTGCCTTCTCTGCGCGAGAAGATTGGCGTCCGTGCGGGTGCTAGGCAACTCGTCAATATCACTCTGACCACGCTCTTCGAGGCCATTCAACTGGTTCCCCTCCGCGGCGCGGCGGACGACGATGACTGGAAATGGACGCTGCGCTCGGTCGCGAACCGGCCCATCCTGCGCGTGCTTCCAGATGGCACCACCGTGGTCGAGGCCGCCGGCAACCACGACGTAAAAGGCAGCGTAACTCTTCTCGCGGGATCCCCCGCCGAGGGTTTCGGCAGCCCCTCAGATATGACGGCTGACTTTGCGGTGCAGCGTTCCCTGCCCTCGAATGGCACCCTGCGACTGAACGGAAATGTCGGTTATGACACTGACGGCGAAGGCAATCCTGCAGCGGTAGTGCGAACGAGCTACACCAACAGCTTCAACGGGATGTTTGAGCCTTCGGTAGCGATTACAGCGCTCCGCTTGAATTCGCCCGACCTGAACATGATGCCGGCTGGCACCCTGCAAGCGCTTTCGGTAAAGAGTTCCGATCGCGTCGTCCTCGGCAATCTTCTGGAGATGAACTTCGGCAGCGAATTGCAGACCATTCAATTCATGGGGCGGGTCAACGCCTTCAAGCCCTTCGGTTCAGCCGATCTCCACCTCAGCCCCGACACCGTTCTCGAATATCAATACGCGAGTTCAGTCCCGCATAGCGCGCCGGAAGAGCATTTGAGCAACGGCGCTGGCGACAACGGTCTGGATTCGACTTCCTCGGACCTGAGCGAAACCGCGCCGCGCATGAGCATCACCGGATTTTCGCCGGCCATTGAGAAAGCCCATCACCAGGAAGTCTCGATCTCCCACCGCATCGGCAAAAACAATATGCAGGTCGCCTTCTACGAGGATGGCATCGCCGATCCCGTCCTCACCGGGGTCGGACAAATGATGTCCGGCGAGGTCTCGGCCGAATCCGGTGAAGTGCTGCCCGATATTTACTCAGGTACGTTCAGTTATCAGGGGACGGATTATTCGACGCGCGGGCTGCGGGTAGTACTACAGCGCAAGTTGCTTTCCGATCTGACCGCAACTTTAGACTACGCCTACGGAGGCACTCTAGACCTGTCGCGTCCTGACGTTCAACTGCAGGACGCGCGGCAGTGGATTCACGCCGAGCGGCGGCAAGCCGTGGCCGCAAAGTTGAGCGGCACGCTGCCGAAGACGAAGACGCGCTGGGTCGCCTCCTATCGCTACGCCGCCAACCGCACGCTGACGCCGGTCGACTTGTTCAATACTTCCGCGGGCCAGGCCGACCCGTACTTGAATCTCTGCATCCGCCAGCCGATTCCGGCTCGCATGTTTGCGGGACACATGGAATTCATCATGGACGTGCGCAATCTTCTGGCGCAGGGCTACGTGCCTGTCATGGGACAGGACGGACACACCCTTTATCTGGTGCAATCGGCACGCTCGGCACGCGGCGGCGTGGCCTTCAGCTTCTAGCTTCCCTTCTGCGCGGGTTCGATTCCTCTCGCTTATACCTCCGATTAGTTTTTTCTGTGCGCGTCGACACTGCTCTTCCCCTCTTCTGTCGTATATAATCCCGCGATCTTGAAGAAACCGCATTTGCTGTTCACCGAGCGTCGGTCTTTTCCAGTGCTCGCGGCGGTTAAGGAGAAGCGGAGATGAAATTTCGTTTATTGGTGATTTGTACTTTCTTGATGTCGTCGATCCTCGTAGCCCAAAGCTTTCGCGGTGGAATTGTAGGCACCGTCTCCGATGTCAGCGGAGCCTCCGTAGCCGACGCGCAAGTCACCGCTACCAACAGCGGCACCGGTTTGGTGCGCCAGGCCACCACCGACGGCAACGGAAACTACACCTTCACGGAATTGCCCCTGGGAACCTATTCCGTTACTGTTGTCAAACAGGGTTTCCGCACCGAGACCGCGACGAAAATCCAGGTCGCCGTAGAAGGCCCCCAGCGCGCCAACGTCACGCTCACACCCGGCCGCGTAGAGGAGAAGGTCGAAGTCGAGGCTGTTGTCCCGCTGGTTGAAACCAGCAGCAACACCCTCGGCGGAACCATTCAGGCCAATCAAATTGAGGACCTTCCCATCAACGGCCGCGACTACATGAAGATGCTCACCCTCGTCCCCGGCGCCGCCGCCGATGCCGGTGGCGCTGCCGATTCGCCCGGCTCCTTCGGCGTTTTCTCCGTCAACGGCAATCGCGGACGCTCCAACAACTTCCTTCTCGACGGCACCGACATGAACGACGGTTTCCGCAACGACAACGCCATCAACGAGGGCGGAGTCTTTGGTATTCCCGCCACCCTCCTGCCCATCGACGCCGTCCAGGAAATGGCCATCCTCAACAATACCGAAGCCGAATACGGCCGCAACTCCGGCTCCATCGTCAACATGGTCACCAAATCCGGAACCAATGGGCTCCACGGCAGCGTGTTCGAATACTTCCGCAACAACGCGCTCGATGCCCGCAACTACTTCAATGCGGACCCTGCGCCCCAGAATGGCTTCCACAACAACCAGTTCGGCGGATCTTTAGGCGGCCCGATTATCAAAGACAAAACTTTCTTCTTCGTCGCTTATGAAGGTCAGCGGGAGACCGTAGGCTTTCCGGCTCCAGCAACCGTTCCCTCACAAGCGCAAATCGCCAGTGCAGCATCCGCGGTGGGAGGCATCAACCCCATCATTCAAAATATCCTAAACACCAATCCCTGGGGTCTTCTGCCCGCCACCGGAAATAATCCTGACGGTTCCTTCACGGAGGAAATCAATGCCCCTTCTAGGAACCGTCTCGACAGCTTAATCGCTAAAATTGATCAGCACATCGGCAAAGACGACCTGCTGACCGGCCGCTACTACTTCGGCGACAGCGATCAGAGCGCTCCCCTCGCCATTGCCGGCGGCAACGTCCTGCCCGGCTTCAACACCGTCGTTCCCACGCGGGTGCAGGTGGTCTCGCTCTCCTTTACGCACGTGTTCTCGCCTGCCTTCCTGGCTGAGTTCCGGCTTGGATGGAACCGCTTCGCGGAAACTTTTTCCGCCCAGGACATAAGCATCAGCCCCGCCAGCCTCGGCCTGAACACGGCCAATTCCGATTTCACGGCCCAAGACAATGGTTTGCCCGTGATCAACGTCGGCGGTTTTGCCAGCTTTGGCTCCAACAAGTCGGACCCACGCGGGCGGGTCGACAGCAATTTGCACTTCCTCAACAATTATTCCTTCAATCGCGGCTCGCACAGTTGGAAGGCCGGTTTTGAATTCCGGCGGACTTCGGTGTCGCAGTACTTCGACCTGAATCACCGCGGCATTTTGTCTTTCAGCGACCTGGACGATTTCATCGCTGGCAACGTCACCGGAGGTGGCAGCCAAACCATGGGCAATTCCCACCGCGATACCTACCAGGACAGTTTCGGCGTCTACCTGCAGGACAATTTTCGTCTCTCCCACCGCATCACTTTGAACTACGGTCTGCGCTGGGACTACTACGGCGTCATCGGCGAGAAAAAGAACCTGTTCAGCATCCTGAACTCGTCGGAGAATCTGGAGCAGGTCGGGGTAAGCGGCGGCCCAAGCAGCCTCTACCCTAAGGACTACCACAACTTTTCTCCTCGCATCGGCATGGCCTACGATGTCCGCGGCACCGGAAAGACAATTCTCCGACTGGGCTACGGATTCTCCTATGACGCATTCTCGCAGGACTTCTTCGCTGGCCAGGTCCCATACACCTCCACGAACGCAGGCCCCCTGTTTAACGACGTGGGTCCGAGACCAATCTCCTATGGCTCGGTCACAAATGGCTTGACGCCCGTGGCGTGTGGCTCAGGCACCATTCCGATCCCTGGAAGCAGCCTCTGTGCCCTCCCAGTCTATGGCGCCTTCGGTTTCACCGACGTATTCACGGTCGACCAGAACCTGCGGACACCTTACGTCCAGAACTACAATCTGAACGTCGAGCAGCAACTGACCAATCGAACCGCTTTCTCGCTCGCCTATGTTGGTTCATCGGGACGGAAGCTCTTCCGCTTCATCGATCTCAATCAGGGCAATCCCGCCACTGGCAACCGCCCTCTCTCGCAGTACGGCTATGTGCTCGATTTTCAGTCGTCCGCTCTTTCCAACTACAACTCCCTCCAGACCAGCCTCAAGCTGCGCGACGTGCATGGCTTCACTTCTACTGTGAATTACACTTGGAGCCACTCCATCGATACCGCCAGCGACGGACAGGACTACGCTCCCTTCCAGTCGCAGCCGCAGAACAGCTTCAATGTCCGCGGAGACCGCAGCAACTCCGGCTTCGATATGCGCCACCACTTCAGTTGGCTCTGGGGCTACAAGATTCCAGGAGGGTCGTCCATGAAGTGGCTCACCAACGGCTGGGAAATGAGCGGCGTTGTCTCGCTCTCCACTGGCATGCCGTTCTCGGTCATGGATTACAGCAACTACAACAACACCGGCGAGTTCTACGAGCGGCCCGACTTGGTCGGCAATCCCTGGGCCGGAACCAGCAGCCCGGCGAATTTCCTCAACCTGAGCGCCTTTGCCCCATCTTGCAATTGGGATTCATCCGCGCAGGGTTGCAGCGCCACGAACCCCAACTATCATTTCGGTAACTCCCCGCGCAACGGCTTCTACGGCCCCCACTACCGCAACTTCGATCTCTCCTTCTTCAAAGACACCAAGATCACCGAGCGCGTGGCCGTAAAGCTCGGGGCGGATTTCTTCAACATCTTCAACCACCCGAATTTCGCCAATCCGCTTTTCCCCAGCTTCAACGTCGTCTGGAACAACTCGATCAATCCCAACGGCACGGGCTCTGGTTTCTTCCCCCTGACCGTCACTCCCGACGTCGGCGCGCAAAATCCGTTCCTCGGCGGCGGAGGCCCGCGCGACATTCAGTTGTCCCTCAGGCTCAGCTTCTAGCTTCGTAACAGTACGTTTTCCCCAGGCTCCTCTCGCCAAACCGCGAGAGGAGCTTATTTGTAAACCGCGTTCCCAGCTTCGCCGCAAAATGGAGTACACTTCCAACCCATATATGAGCGAGAAAAACACACCCGCGTCCAGATCCGCGTCTGCCGACCGGCGCTCGCGGCAGCGCATGCCTGTGCGTGTTCCGGTCAAGGTACGTCACGAGGGAGCCGAGTGCCAAGGCCTGACTCGCGATCTGAGTTCCACAGGAATTTTTCTTTATTCCGAGCCCGGCATCAAAGCCGGCTCGAAGCTAGAACTGGTCATCATGCTGCCTCCCGGGCTGGGATTGGGGCCTGGAGGATGGACGCTCTGCGAGGCTTCGGTCGTGCGGGTGGAGGGATCTGGGGATAAGGGGATGGGCATTGCGGCCACCTTCGACCGGATCGCGCGGTTGCCGGAGATCATCTGACACTGAATCGTGTGACGCTGATTTGATCGGAACGAGTCTGGCCTACCCTCGGACGCCCTTTCTCAGATTGATCCAGGACGGGTAATTGTCCCAAAAAATTGAACAAAATATTAAAGATTAGCTTCCCAATGCCCCATCTGTGGTGCAATAATAGCGCGCTTTAGAAGCAGAGGCGGCGCGGGCCGCTTTTTCAGGCAGGGTAAACATGTGGATTGAAAAGCTCACCGATGGCGTTGTTGCACTGGATACGCCGATCGGCCCTCGATATGTGCAGCCAAATTTCGTGCAGCGCGCATATCTGATTTGGACGTTCCGGAATTTTTTCTCGCTGCCCCAGCAAGTACTGCGTCCATGGGAACAACGATTGATCGATCGTCTGTGGAGTGAGAACAGGTTTGTATCCTTGTCGACAGCGGGGGGGCCCGACCGCCCGGTGATCGGAAGAATCGAGCGCCGAGTGCCCGCGCAGGCCGAGGTCCTACCGTTTCGCAAACCGGCAATTCGCGAATCAACTTCCGGTTCCCAGCCTGCCGCCGCGGAGCGAAGCCAGGAAGCCGCCTCCGCGTAATCGAGGACCCGCGCCGGCGCGGCTAGACGTGCGCCGCGACCGCTGTAGCCCAGCGCAGGGATCGTCGAAGTATGGATGGTATAATTTGTGTTTGTCCTCACCTTGCCCGTGGCAGTGGGCGCGTAGCTCAATTGGCAGAGCAACTGACTCTTAATCAGTAGGTTGTAGGTTCGATTCCTACCGCGCTCACCACGATCACCAATAAACATGATGTTTCGAGCGGGCGGGCTCGCATTCACGTCCACCTCCCGTCCTGTGTCCGTGTGATATC
>JBAWFQ010000002.1:0-6100 GCA_049592035.1 Terriglobales bacterium | reverse complement strand
TTTGTCTTCTGAGCGAAGCGGAAGACCTGCTGTGTCGTGCTCGCGGCAAAAAGCAGGTCCTTCGCTTCGCTCAGGATGACAAATGATTAAGGTCATCGAGCAGCTTGCCACTTCAATACTTCCTTGGACGCGGCGGGATTAGGGCTGCGTCTACCGGCTCGAACTCGAACTTGGGCTCGTCTAAATCGGGCGCGAAGCTGGCTTTCGTGGTCTTCATCCAGTTCTTGTCGTCGCGCTCGGGGAAATCGGGCTTGTAGTGCGAACCGCGAGACTCGTCGCGCATGGCTGCTCCCTGCGCGATTACTCGCGACAGTTGCAGCATGTTGTAGAGCTGGCGCGTGAAGGCGATGGTCGTATTGGCCCACTGCGCACGATCGCTCAGGTTGATGTTCTGGAAACGATGCAGCATGTCTACGATTTTGGCATCGGCTTCCTGGCACTTTTTGCTGTAACGGATTACGGTGCAGCTTTCGGTCATCAGGGCGCCGAGTTCACGCCAGAGCAGGAAGGGATTCTCTTTGCCGTCGGCGTTCATCAGGCCGACGTTGATTTCCTGCTGGCGTTTGCGCTCGGCGTCGAAATGGCCGTTCGCGGGCGCGCTTTGCAAGCCCTTCGCGTACAGCATGGCGTTGGGGCCGGCAACGAAGCCTCCGAAAATGCAGGACACCAGCGAGTTCGCGCCGAGGCGATTGGCGCCGTGGTATTGGTATTCGGCCTCACCGGCGGCGAAGATGCCGGGAATGTTCGTTTGCTGCTTGTAATCGATCCAAAGACCGCCCATGGTGTAGTGCATGCCGGGGAAAATCTTCATGGGCGTGACGCGGGGGTCGTCGCCTACAAATTTTTCGTAGATTTCTAAGATGCCCTCGAGCTTGCGGTCTAGAACCTTGGCGTCGATGTGGGTTAGGTCGAGGTAGACCATCGGCTGGCCGTCGATGCCTAACTTGTTTTCGTACACGACCTTGAAAATGGCGCGTGTGGCTACGTCGCGTGGGACGAGGTTGCCGTATTTTGGATACCACTCTTCGAGGAAATACCAGCGCTCTTTTTCGGGGATCGATTTGGGATCGCGCTTGTCGCCTTGCGTCCTTGGAACCCAGACACGGCCGCCTTCGCCTCGGGCCGATTCCGACATTAGACGGAGCTTGTCTTCGCCGGGAATCGACGTGGGGTGAACTTGAATAAACTCTCCGTTGGCGTAGTAGCAGCCCTGCTGATAGAGCGCGGATTGCGCCGATCCTGTGCATACGACGGAGTTGGTGGACTTGCCGAAGATGGCGCCTATGCCGCCGGTCGCGATGATGATGGCGTCGGCGGGGAAGGTGCGGACTTCCATGGTGCGTAAATCCATGGCGCAGATGCCACGGCAAATGTGCTGACCGTCAAGGACCGCGGAGAGAAACTCCCAGTGCTCGTACTTCTTGACTTTGCCTTCGGATTCGTAGCGGCGCACCTGCTCGTCGAGCGCGTAAAGAAGTTGCTGGCCGGTGGTGGCACCGGCGAAAGCGGTGCGGTTGTAGAGCGTGCCTCCGAAGCGACGGAAATCGAGGAGACCTTCAGGGGTGCGATTGAAGGGAACGCCCATGCGGTCGAGCAGATCGATGATGCCGGGAGCAGCCTCGCACATGGCTTTGACGGGCGGCTGGTTGGCCAGGAAGTCGCCACCGTAGATGGTGTCGTCGAAGTGGATCCAGGTGGAGTCGCCTTCGCCCTTGAGGTTCTTGGCGGCGTTGATGCCTCCCTGGGCGCAGACTGAGTGCGAACGTTTTACGGGGACGATCGAGAACAGGTCGACTTCGCCACCCATTTCTGCAATCTTGATGACGGCGGCGAGGCCCGCCAGGCCGCCACCTACTACGATAATTTTTGGAGCTGCCATACGGTATGAATCCGATCTGCCGGGCCCTCAGGGGCTAAAGCCCGCGTCTTTATTGACTCCGGGCGGCTAAACAGTTTGCTGAAGAACTCGATCTTGCGCTGCTCGGCCCCTAAAGGGGCATCTCAATTTGAAGGACTTATGGCATCGCTAAAGCGATGCCCTGATACGAAACAATGCGACGCCCAGATACGAAACGCGAGTTTTTCAGCAAACTGTAAAGCCGTGCCCTTCCCGTTTTAGATAATGTCTATCGCATGACGACGCTTTCCGTAGTATTGGTGTCTAAAGGCTGATTCGGCGTCGACAGAAATCCGTACATGCTGGCCGCCCCGACCGCAATCAGGACGATGGCGAGCGCGATGCAGATATAGCCAAAGCCGCGGCGAGCGGCTTCTCCGGTTGTAATCCCCCATTTTGCGGCGAAAAGCCACAGGCCGTAGCTGAAATGCCAGCACGCGGCGATGATGCCGATGGCGTAGAAGGCGATCATCCACGGATTTTGAAATTCGAGTTGGACTTTGGCGAACGATTGCATGGGATGCGTCGGCAGATGCACGCCGGTGAAGCGCAGGAAGTAGGTGTGTTGCACAATAAAAATGAGCGTGATGATGCCGGTCCAGCGATGAGTGGTGTAGAGCCAATTGCCGGTCCAGGGATAGCTGGCGACATTGGTCTCGCCTTGGTACCAGATATAAATGCCGTAGAGGCCGTGGTAGGCGATGGGAATCCAGATGAAGAACAGCTCCAGCAGGAAAACGAAAGGCAGGCTGTTGAGAAATTCGACTTGCTTGCCATAGGCCAGGGGGCCTTTGAAGGCTTCGGCGTTCGAGATGAAGTGTTCGAGCAGGAAAGCGCCGATGGGGACGACGCCGCTCAAGGAATGCAAACGGCGCAGCAGAAATGAATTTCCCTCATGAGCGCGCAGCGCAGCGACGCCCGGTTTAATGGTGGGAGCGACGGGATTGGCTGTAGACGCCACGATGAGTGCTCCTTAAAGTGGTCCGGAGTGCAAACTGGCTATTATGCTTTTTGGCGGGAACGGAAGTCAAGGAGAGATTGAGGAATAGCCGAAAGTTTGGAAAAACAAGGAGCTAATATTTCTTTGCTTTCACTGCGCCAAACAACATTGCTGAGGCAATCGACCCTAGAACTGCGACGGTACCCGGCCTGGTGTAGTCGGGAGCAGGGATTTCGCAATCGGAGCACGGGATGTCGATGTCGAGAGGTTTTTCGTTGGCATGTTCGTGAGCGAGTTTTTCGGCTTCGCGATATTTTTTCTGGGCTTTAAGAACTTCAATGTTGGATTCGATCTGCCGCCAGTTGGCTTGGGCTGCGTCCTTGACAGTTGTGCAATTCGTGCATGCCAAGGCCGCTGTCTGGTACTTGGGCTGGAGCACGGTTGCCTCGTACGCCAGATAACCGGCGGCGGCTAGCGCAATCATCAGCGTGATTACCGCGGCGGCTTTGATCATGGCCCGAGATTATCTCACGCGGGTGTAAAAGAACGGTGAAACCGAAGCAACGCTCGCCCATCATTTCGGGCCGGCGAGACGCCGGCGCTACGCTATTGCTTTGCGCTACGATGCCACTCCAGGAACGCGCGAAAGGCTGCGCCGCGGTGGCTGTACCTTGCTTTTTCTGCGGCGCTCAATTCGGCAAACGTTTTTTGAATTGCTGGGAAGAAGAAGAGTGGATCGTAGCCGAATCCGTTTTCCCCCCTTGGCGCGTTTAGAATGACGCCTTCAGCAGTGCCACGGCAGGTGTGGAGCGTCTGCCCGTCGCAAGCTACGGCTAGCACGCACACGAATCGCGCCTTGCGTTGATCTTGGGGAACTCCTTTCAGTTCTTGCAGCACGCGCGCGTTGTTGGCTTCGTCGTCGCTATTGCCCTCAGTGCTGTTGCCCTCGGTCGCTTGCGGTTCGCTATGGTGTAAAGCACGGGCGGCGTAGCGGGCGGAATGGACTCCGGGCGCTCCACTTAGCGCGTCGATCTCTAGGCCGGAGTCATCCGCTAGAACCAGTTCGCCGGGAGCGGCCAGGCTGTAGGACTCTGCTTTCTTGCGTGCGTTCTCTTCGAAGGTGGCGCCGTCTTCGACTACCTGGGGCAGAGACGAGAAGTGCGGGATGCTAACGATCGTGACGCCCAAGGGCTCAGCGGCTCCGGCGAAATCGCGGAGCTTGCCGGGATTTGAGGTTGCCACCAGGACTCTTCCTTGCATCTTTACTCTCCCCGTGAGTTTTCTCTGTGTTGGCCTTGTCGCCTGTGGTGAGAAAAAGCGATAACCACAGGGGACTACATCGGCTGCTTCAACGGCGCCTTGGGCTGCTCTTCATTTTCGGATTCGCTTTCATCTTCATCTTCGTCCAAGCGGCAACGAACACGCCCAGGGAGATCAGTGAGACTATGTTTCCTACCACGCGATCGATTGTGCGGCGGAAATGGATGCGTATATCGTTGTCTCCGGCGGCAATGGGAACGACGATCAAGCCGGTGACATCGGTTTTTCCCGTTGCGGTGGGCTTGCCGTTCACGACCACTTCCCATGCGGGGTAGCTGAGCAGGCGCACAGTTAGATTTTGCGCCACGGCGGCGTGGACGGTGAATTGTTTTTCCGTCGCGTCCCACGCCAGCATTTCGTTGGGAAGCGTTGCTCCGGTGGCATCGCTGACGCGCGGCAACTCCTTGTTCAACTCGTAGGGGTCGACTCCGGCTGGAACATATTCGTCGGTGCCCTCGTAACCGCTGCCGTCGTCGACGGCATCGCTCATCTCGCGGATATCAGCGGCCGTTTCCCACCACGGTGGCTGGATACGATGACCGGCAATGATGAGGACGGCCAGCAAAACGGCAGATGCCAGCAGGCGCGAGGTCCGGGCCCAGTTCCGATTCCAACGCTCGGTGGCTATGGCTAGCAGCATCGCCAGCGCGGCGTTCATCGTCAGCAACCAACGGAAGGGAAGCTGTACAAAGCGGAGTTCGGGCAAATACTGCCAAAGCAGATGGCTCACGGAAAGCATGAGAAACGCGCTGACGGCGCCCCACGCGGTAAGCAGTATCCACGGGATATTGTCAGTGGTTTCCGCGGGTTTCGCCCGACTGCGGCGCGAACCCCAGATCGCGAGCACCAGGACGGCGATTTCGGCGAGGGCTACGGTTGAGACCAGAAGATTGAAGCGATTGTGGTCGGGATCGGCGAGGATGGTGAAGAGGAAATTGTCTTGCGGACGGACTCCCGGCGACAGGACCTGGCTGACGTCGATCCACTTCTGTTCGTAGATTATTGGAAGCAGATAAAACGCGGCGAGGCCGGCTCCGAGCAATATTGCCAGCGCGGTTCGAACCAGGGGACGCCAAAGACGTGGACTCCAGGATTTGTCATGCACTGCTGCACGCACGACGTAGAACAGAGCCAGCACCGCCGTCGAATAGTAGATCATGACAGCTGCGGGTATGTTCGTCAGCCAGGCGGCGGCCAGGAGGAGACTCAAAGCGAGCGTCGGGCGCCAACCTGGCTCGGATTTTGGCGAAAATATTTGGAGGAGACAGACGAGCAGAAGCGGCAGCAAGGCCGATGCCAGCAGTTCTGCGTAGGCGCTCCTCCAGTAGACAATCAATAAGTGGTAGGGATTCAGCGCATAGAAGATGGCGGCAAACATCGCGCTTGGCTCGGCTAGCCACTCGCGGGCGAGGCGATACATGGCCGCTCCGGCTAGCATAAGCGCGATCCAGCAATATGCGCCTGGCACCATCTTCCACGGCAGAACCGCGCCCAGCGCGGCTCCCAGCGACCAGGAAGCAGGCGGGTAAAAGAGGAAGCGAGCCTCGCCGTATCCCCAGTGCGCCAGCGCCGCCCAGCGCGGATATACGATGCCCTGCTTCCATTGGCCGAGGACTTCCATCCAGGAATTCACGTGGAACTCGAAATCGTGGCCGGAAGGATTGCCCCACCAGAAAAACGGAACGATGGCGACGAGACAGGCGCCAGCCAGCAGTAACGCGCGCGCGATTGGATTTCTGAGCAAACTATTGCCTTGTCGTTACCGCTGCTCTCGATGTCATGTAGAGACGCGGGTAGTGGTGCAGTTTGTCCCTCAGCGGCTAAAGAGTTTGCTGAAAAAGTCGAATTCCGATGTCCGGCCCCTAAAGGGGCATCTGATTTCAAACGACTTGCGGTATCGCTAAAGCGATACCCTGATACGAAACTTAGTTTTTCAGCACTCT
>JBAWFQ010000001.1:0-8443 GCA_049592035.1 Terriglobales bacterium | reverse complement strand
GCGCTGACCCCGCTGGTCACACAGCAGCCTAACGATTTTTGCGCAATTCTCCTAATGAATCCTGCGAATCCTGTAATATATGCGGCGTGCATTTAAGTCAGGTCGACCTGAACCTGTTCGTGGTGCTCGAAGCCATCTATCGCGAGGGCAATATCACTCGCGCCGGCCAGCAACTGAACCTTACGCAACCGGCGATCAGCCATGCGCTGAAAAGATTGCGCGAACTTCTGCAGGATCCGCTGTTCGTACGGCAGGGGCCGCACATGGTGCCGACGCCATTCACGCGGAACATGATCGAACAGGTGCGGCAGGCGCTGCAAATTCTGGAAGTGAATCTCAGCCAGAGTCGCAATTTTGTTCCCGAACACACGCGCCGCAACTTTCATCTGTCGTTGTGGGAATACGCCGAGGCCTTGATTCTTCCGCCCCTCATGCGGCGGCTCACGCACGAAGCCCCGGGGATGTCGATCACAACCTTGCGGGTCAAGCGCAGGGACCTGGAAACCGAACTGGCAAGTGGTTCGGTCGATCTGGCCATCGATATCCCCATGACAACGAGCGATCGGATCCGGCATAAGTGGCTGCTCGATGAACCATTCGCGGTTATTGCCCGGCACGGACACCCGGCGATCGTCGACAAACTCGACCTGGATACCTATCTGGCACAGCGGCATATTCTGGTCTCTTCCCGGCGCTATGGTCCCAGCCTGATTGATATCGAACTCAACCGCAGCGGGCTTTGCCGGCAGATATTTCTGCGCAGCCAGCACAATCATGCGGCCATCATGGTGGTGAGTATGACCGACATGCTGCTGACCTTGCCAGAGCGCCACGCGCAACTGCTGAACACGGGCTTGGTCAATCAGATGCACCCCTTCCCCCTGCAGGCACCGCGGCTCGAAGCCCACTTGTACTGGCATGAGAG
The DNA here is from genome assembly GCA_049592035.1 of Terriglobales bacterium. Classification (GTDB taxonomy): domain Bacteria; phylum Acidobacteriota; class Terriglobia; order Terriglobales; family Acidobacteriaceae; genus Acidiflorens. Next base: position 7,518 of record JBAWFQ010000001.1, on the reverse strand, counting down.
CGTGGAGAACGATCCGGCAAATCGCTGGCTGCGGGAAGAAATCGAAAGGGTCTTGGCTCCGGAACCGCGAACGCTGGCAGAGGCGCACCAGGGCGGAAACAGGCGCAACCGGGTCAACGGGGCCAAGCGCGCGAGACCTCATGCCCCCCCAGTCCTTTAATTTTTGCTGTTTGCGGTACCCGACTGCACACTGCCAAAGTGGAAGCCCCGCGACTTAAGCACCATGATCAGGTCGACGCTGGTGAGCCCCGAACCAAGCAGTAAAACGCTGCAGCCTGGGAGCGCGCCAGGGCCTTCCACCTCCGATATACGGCGTGGGAGAGCTACGTATCTACAAAAATATCACCATAGCGATCGTCGCGACTCGTACGGCTCGACACCACTGATTTGACGCATCTTCCATCATCCCTTTCCAACTTCCTTCAGGTCCACCCATGCGCTGCTGAAGCGCTCGATCTTATCGTCCTCATTCATACGCCAGCGGCCAAAGTGATGGTTTGTCGTTTCCAATCGACGTCTTGCCATCTCAACCCCAGTCCTCACTAGGAGCCGTGCCAGTCGTCAGCGCCGCAAGCTACTGACTATAATTTCACTGGGTGCGAGGGCATTCGGAACAAAGGGCATGATTCCCAGTGAGGAGAGCAGCCATGTTTTCACACAAACTGCGCTTTTTTACAATGCTGGCCACGATTATTGCTTTCATTGCGGTGGGAAGGTCGAGCGTTCATACCAAGGGATTAAATGTACCGACGCCGAATTCGTGGCCGCACGCTTCGGCGCTTCCCTCCGATGGATCGCTCTGGTACGGGGCCCCGCCGACGAATGAGGTAGGCCGATCGGACTGGGTACGCGCGAAAAACGGAATCCAGCCGGCCCTTTTTCTTCCGGTCCAATCTTTTCTTCCGACCCAATCGAGAAACGCCAAGGATCTGGGCGCTGGAAAGTTGCTGGTGGCGAGCCGGGAACTCGGCGATCCGAATTTCGCCCAGACGGTAGTCCTGCTGGTTCGCTACGATGCCGGAGGTGTGGTCGGACTGATTCTCAACCGGCGTACAGATATCCCGATGTCACGAGTGCTGGAGGGAATCAAGGCGGCGAGAGGCCGTTCCGACCCGGTCTATTCAGGAGGTCCGGTAGAACCATCGGTGTTTGCATTGCTCCAGTCGCCGGCGAAGGTCGAAGGAGCTGAACACATTTTCGGTGCGGTTTACATGATTTCCACCAAGCCCAGCTTCGAACAAACCATCTCGGCTCGACCTGATCCTGGCGATTTTCATGTTTATCTGGGCGCCGCCGGATGGACTAACGATCAACTGCGGAAGGAGTTGGAACTGGGCGCGTGGTTCATTTTTCCGGCAGATGCAGGAACGGTTTTCGATTCCGATCCGGATTCCTTGTGGCCGCAAATGATTAAGAAAACGGAGCTAAAGTTTGCCGGGAACCGGCCTGCGGACGCAGATCGGCTAAGAGCTGCGCGCTCGACCTTACCAACCCATCTGGCGCATCCGCTCGAGGATGCGCGCGCTGTAGTTATTCATGCGCTCGGGCCGTCGCTTCAGGGGAGCGGGCAGAATCGCGGCGAGCCGTGCCGCCTGTTCCCGGCCGATACTCCGGGCCGCGGTTCCGTCGTAGTAGCGACACGCCGACTCTGCACCATAAATACCAGGGCCCCATTCAACCACGTTGAGATAGATCTCCAGAATGCGCCGCTTGCCGAGGACGAATTCGGCCACCGGTACCAGTGAGAACTCCGCACCCTTGCGGAGGACGGAGCGGCCCGTTCCGAAAAATAGGTTCTTTACAAGTTGCTGCGTAATGGTGGAAGCTCCGCGAGTGCGACCGCCTTCCAAATCGTCTTCGGCAGCGATTTGGATCTCGTGCCAATCGAACCCATGGTGCTGGTAGAAGCGCGCGTCCTCCGCGGCGATGACAGCGTGCTGGAGATCCGGCGAGATTTGGCTGAGCGGAATGAATTTGTAGCGTTCGTGATACGGAGTGTGGTGAATCCAGGCCTGCAAGTGGCGCTGGATGTGCACCGCCGTTGACGGTGGGTCGATCCACCGGGCGGCCAGAAGGATCAGTGCGGCAAGCGACCAAACAGCTACCACGCCGATGGCAAGCCATCGAACAAAGGATCGGAGAAAAACCTCGCGACGCGATGTCTTGGGGTGTGTGTCTGGCTTTTCCGTCACATTTCAGAATAATATCCTGGGCTGGGTTGCCGCTTATGGCTAATCTTGCTCGCGAACGGAGTGCTGCGTTCTGCTCAGGCCACTCGTGCCAAAGCCCCTTGGTCCTGAATCACATTGAACCCCGCTACTAAAGATAAAGTGGGATTAGTACCGAGATGTCGGCTAGGGAGCAGCCCGACTGCCGAACACCAGACTAAGTGCCCTCCCGACCACAGGATATTTGCCATTCTTCGGATCAAGAAGGCTATCAACCGGCGAACTCCCCACCGTGACGACATCACAACGAGGCGTGACACGCGCTACCGACTCTACGCCCGCTTGGTGATGTAGTGTCCCTGGTATCCCGATCGGGGACCGTGAGGAGACCCGATGGATCTACACAAGTGGTCGAAATCGAATGCCGATTACGGCCGAAGGCTCCTGGATTCAGGAATCGAGGGAGCACGATCTGGTCGTGAGGCATTTCTCAACGGAGAATCTCTTACTCCGTTTCTGAGTGAATCGTTTCGAAGAGCTATGAAGCCCGCCGTCCTTGGTGCGTGCATTGGTGTGTTGGGCAGTTGTCCCGGATATCGGCAGAAATCGACTACAAGGGCGCTGGCGTTCGGACTGCTGGGCGCTGCCATCGGCCTAGGCGCGGGTGTTGCCTGGAAAAGCCGACGTTTAACTGCGAGCGCCGCGGGTGGTGCTTTGAGAGGCATGGGCAAGGTACGCGATGAACACTGGCTAAGGAAGCATCCCATCGACTACGCGTAGAACCACCAATGTTTCAGAAGTGACCAGATTTCTCTCCTCCTGGCAGAGTAATCGTGTCCTGACAAGTAAAGGACTCCGACGGATCGTCGCGATTGATCGCCTAATACTAATGATCGATCGCCGAATGATTGATCGCCTGACGATCGTCATGGGGAGTGGTAGACGTGGAAAACATCCAGCCCGGCACGCAGTTGACATCCTGGCTAGCCACGGGTCGAATCCTGTTCCTGCTCATTCATATTCTAGGTGTCGCTGTCTTTTCCTACATTGTTGCCAGGCGATTGGTTCCGCTCCTTCGGGCCGAACGCGATTTCCGTTTTGACCGGCCACTGACGCGGTTGGGAAGAGTGCTGAAATTCTGGCTGGGTCAGTGGAAACATCCGCGCTACAAACTCGCGGGAACCCTTCACATTTTCATTTTTGCCGGCTTCATACTTCTGGCAATTCGCGCTTTCTCGGTGCTGATTGCCGGTGTCTCCCAGAATTTCGTCATGCCCGGACTTTCCGGAAGAGCCGGCCCGATCTACAACATCATTACGGATTACGCCGCCACCATTGTTTTCCTCTGTATGGTGATTGCCGTAGTTCGCCGCCTGGTTTTCAAACCTGCGCGCTACGCGGTGCCGCCCGCTTACGGCAAAGCCCACACTGCCGATGCCATCTTCCTTCTGTCGCTGATCGCAATCCTGATGGTCGCCGACAGCCTCTTTGCCGCCGCCAAAACCGCTGCTCCTTTAGAACCGGGTCAGGCTGCCCAAGCATTAGCCGCGTTCTCGCTTCCGTGGGTTTTTCAGAAAGCTCTCGTCCCCCTTTCCCTACCCACTCTCGGCGGGTTCTACTTCGGCGCATATCTTCTCCATGAACTGACTTTTTACTTTCTGCTTTGCTATCGCCCATTTGGAATCCAGTTTCACGTCGAAACCTCCCTCTTCAATATTTACTTCGCCAAGTTGGACCGCGAGATTCTGAAGCCCGTGCGATGGGGAGTCACCGACGACCATCTGGATCAGGTGAAGTCATTCGGCGTAAAGACGTTCGAAGACTTCACCTGGAAGCACATGCTCGATTTTTATACCTGCGCCGACTGCGGGCGGTGTTCGGATAATTGTCCGTCGAATGCCGTGGGCAGACCGTTGTCGCCGCGGTTCCTCACCATCAAGGCAAGAGATTACGCCTTCCAGCACTATCCAGTTCTCGGCCGCGTGTGCAACGGGACGCCACTCATCGACAGCAAGAATTCCGGTGGCATTTATTCCGGAATTTACTCGGAAGATGAAATCTGGTCATGCACGACCTGCGGCGCGTGCGAGGCCGAATGCCCGCTGCTCGTCGAGTACATCGACAAGATCGTCGACTTGCGGCGGGGCATGATCGACGACGGGAATGTGCCCCAGTCCCTGCAAAAGCCCCTGAAGGCGTTGGAGAGCCGTGGCAATCCATACGGCAAGATGGAAAAGAAAAAAGCCGACTGGGCCAACGCCAAAGAGTTCCAGCAAATTTGTCCTGTCAAGACTCTCGCCAAGAGTAACGGCGCCGACACTTTGTATTTTGTCGACAGCATCACTTCCTACGACGACCGCATGCAATCGATTGGGCGGGCAACGGCGAAGATCCTCAACCACGTGGGAGAAAACTTCGGAATCCTGGGCGCCGCCGAAAGAGACAGCGGACATGAAGTTAGGCGCTTCGGCGAAGAAACTCTTTTCATGGCCTTGCGCGACCACAACGTGGAGGCCGTCAAAGCCTCCGGAGTCCGGCGAATCGTCACGGCTGATCCGCACGCGTACAACGCGCTGAAACACGACTACAAAGACGTGCCGCCGGTGGAGCACATCAGCCAGATGATCGCCCGTGAAGTGAAGGCCGGCAAGATCAAGTTCAATCCCATAGAAAACGAAAGCAGCGTATACACCTACCACGACCCTTGCTATCTGGGGCGCCACAACCAGATTTACAACGACCCACGAAATGTGCTGGATGCGATTCCCGGCTTGAAGCGAGTCGAAATGAAGCGGTCTCAAGACCGCTCCTTCTGTTGCGGTGGTGGCGGCCTGATGCTGTTCTACGAGCCAAAAGAAGATCAGCGCATGGGCGTGAAGCGAGTGCAGATGGCAGCCGAAGCGGGAGCCAACGTAATGGTGACGGCATGTCCGTTCTGCATGGTGAATATTGAGGATGCGATCAAGGTCGCGGGCCTCGAAGGAAAGATGACCGCCATTGATCTGACGGAACTGGTGGATCAACAGATCGCGCGTCCGAGCGCTGCTTCGTACGAGGAGCACGCGAACGAAATCAAGGAATGCGTGGCGGCGTCGGAATCTGTCAGCAGACCCGAATGAGATTGGCAGTAAGAACTACTTGCGGAGGTTAAACGTGGAAATTCTAGTTTGCGTGCGACGAGTTCCAGACACTTCGGAAAATGAGATTGAGCTCAACCGCGCCGGAAACGATATTGAGCGCGATGAGTTGGTCTATTCGATCAACGAAGCGGATAACTATGCGGTGGAAGAGGCGTTGCAAATCGCAGCCCGAGTTGGTGGAACGGTAACGGTCGCAACCGTTGGCGGCGAAGACGACGAAGAGGTCCTGCGCCGCGAGATGGCTATGGGCGCCAACCGCGGGGTACTGATGTCAGACGAAGCTTTCAGCGGATCGGACGGCCGCGGCATCGCCACCATCCTGAGAACCTTCGTCGAGAAGGGACATTACGACCTTGTTCTGACCGGTGTTCAAGCCGAGGACGGTGGCGCTCAGGTTGGGGGAATGCTGGCCGCGCTGCTCGATTATCCGTTTGCTTCGCTCGTTACCTGCATTGAAGTGCTCGACGGAAAGAAGCTGAAGATCAGCCGTGAGATCGCAGGCGGCAACAAGGAAATAAACGAAATCGATCTTCCGTGCGTGCTCTCGATTCAGACCGGCATCAATGAACCCCGATATGTCGGCATGCGCGGCATCCGGCAAGTGGCCGGCGTCCCGATCCCAACGTTCGGCGCCGCGGACTTGGGGATTGGCGCTTGCGCCGTGGGAGAAGCAGCCTCAAAAGTGAAACGACTGGACTACTTTGTCCCCACGCTCGGCAAGGGCGCCGAAATTCTGCGCGGCACCAGGGAAGAAAACGTCGACAAGGTTTTGGAGTTAATGGCCGCCAAAGGAGGGTTGAAATAAATGCCTCGCATCTTCGCATACATCGCGCACAAAAGTGGAGTCGTTGACGATTCCGTATCCGAACTTGCAGCCGCCGCGCGCAAGATCGATCCCGCTGCCTCGCCAACGGCCATTCTCACCGGCTCGGGCGCAGACCTCGACGCCGCCTGCCAGGCTCTCGGTGCGTCTTACTCCGAGATTTGGAAAATCGACAATCAGGCTCTTGCTTACCCCAATTCTGAACTGGTTCGCAAAGCCCTGCTCAAGGTACTGCCCAGCGACAGCATTGTGCTCGTTGCCCATGATCATTTCGGAATCGATCTGGCGCCCGGACTTTCCATCAAGATGAATGCGGCCTTCGTTTCCGACGTGGTGGACATATCTGGCACTAAAGACGCCGGCACCGGCGGCGGCCTCAACGTAGTCCGCCAGGAGTTCGGCGGACAGGTGAGCACTCACGTTGATTGTGACATTTCAACCGGCGCGGTGATCACGATACGTCCGGGCGCGTTCAAGCCGCTAGAAGGCGCTCCCGGCTTTGTCGCTGGCAGCGTGATCGACAAATCCTCTGAAGTTGGCGCCCTCACAGCGGGCCGGCGTTATCTGGAAACAGTCGTTGCCGAAGCGGGAGATGTCGATATCACCAAGCACAACGTTCTGGTTTCGATCGGCCGCGGCATTCAGGAAAAAGATAATGTTGCGATCGCGCAGGAACTGGCGGAAGCCCTGGGTGCGGCAGTGAGCTGTTCGAGACCCGTGGTCGACGCCAAGTGGATGGAGAAGTCGCGTCAGGTGGGCTCATCCGGTAAAACCGTCAAACCCAAGGTTTATCTGGCGTGTGGCATCAGCGGTGCTTTCCAGCATCTTGCCGGCATTAAAGGCAGTCCGTTCCTGATCGCCATCAACAAGAATCCGAAGGCTCCGATCTTTCAGGTAGCAGACATCGGAATTGTCGACGACATCCTGGAGTTCCTGCCAGAGTTAACTAACAAGTTAACCAACAAAGTTCGTGAACTGCGCAGCGTGGCAGCAAAGTGACGAGTGAAGTGAGGCCATCTCGATGATCACCAGCAAAACCCTAAAATTAAGCTTGAAGTCGCTGAAAGATTTCGCCAAGAAGCGTCTGCCCGACGAAGTGCTCCGCGAACTCGATGAGCGGGATGAATGTCCGCTCGATATCGTCCGCCACATGTGCAGTCCGGATAAGTTGGGCATTCAGCTCCTGTTCATTCCCGACGAATTCGGTGGCATGGGCGGCAATGCCTTTGACGTGTATTGCGTCTGCGAAGAAATGGCACGCATCGATCTCGGCGTTGCCACGGCAGTGCTGGCTACCTTTTTGGGGAGTGATCCGATCACGGTTGGCGCGACACCCGAGCAGAAGAAAATCTGGCTGACTCGTATTGCAGAAGAGGGACTGCTGTTC